>NZ_JBEYXP010000056.1:0-81785 GCF_040704615.1 Streptomyces sp. NPDC046862
TCGATCCGGGCCGCGCAGGAGGCGCAGGTCATACCCCCGATGGCGAGTTCGACTTCCCCGGTACCGGGCGTGGTGGTGGTCATGGCTGCTCCTCGGGCTGAGGCTTGGCAATGAAACGGGGGCGGGACCGAAAAGGGGTGGATCCCGCCCCCGTGGATTCAGGCGCGACCGACGAACTCGTAACCGGCGTCCTCGATCGTCCGGGCGATCAGGGAGTCGTCCGGCGCGCCGCCGGTGACGACCGTGACGACGCCGGTGCCGATGCCGGCGTCCACGGAGAGCACGGTGTCCAGGCCGCTGAGCGCCTTGGTGACGACGCCCTGGCAGTGGGCGCTGCCCACACCGTTGACCTTGTATGTGGTGGTGTGCCCGTCCCCGACCGCTGTGGCGGTGCCTGTCTCGGCGTTCTCCTTGGCATCGCCGGTGTGGCAGCTTCCGTCGGGGGTGCAGCAGGACGACATGGGGTTTCCTCCCGTGAGGCGGTTGACTAAGGAGAGCCGCATACCCCTAGGGGGTACCGACCTCGACCCCATGTATACCCCCCACCCGTATTCAAGGCAAGACAGGGAGCGAGCTTGACTTCATACCCCCAGGGGGTATGTTGACGCGTGTCGGCCGCCTGCCCGAGCGGCCCTTCAGGGAGGCCACCATGAACACCGCCGTACGCATCACGGTCTTCGCCGCCGCGCTCGCCGCGACCTTCGGCACCGCCTACGGCGTCGGTACGGGAATCGACCCCGTCGTCGCGAAGGACGAACGCCCCGCCGAACACGGCGGACACAGCGGGACGGCCAAGGACACAAGCGCCCGGAAGGAGGCGGGGCACGGCGGTCACGAAGAGACACCGCCCGGCGGGCTGCAGATCTCAGAGAACGGCTACACCCTCGACCTGCGGACGGACCGCATCGACGCCGGCAAGCGACAGGAACTGCGCTTCGCCGTCCAGGACAGCGGCGGGCGAACGGTCACCGCCTTCAAGCGCGAGCACGACAAGGAACTCCACCTGATCGTCGCCTCACGCGACCTGACGACCTACCGCCACCTCCACCCCACACGGGCTGCCGACGGCACGTGGAGCACACCCGTCGACCTGCCCAAGGCGGGCTCCCACCGGGTCTTCGCCGACTTCACGCCCGCGGCGAAGGGAGCGAGGAACCTCACGCTCGGCGCCGACCTGGCGGTCGCGGGCACGTACAAGCCGGACGAACTGCCGGGCCACACCACGACAGCCAAGGTCGACGGCTACGAAGTGACCCTCAACGGCCGGCTGCGGCCCGGTGCTCAGGACCGCCTCACCCTCAGCGTCAGCAAGGACGGCAAGCGGGTGCGGGACCTTCAGCCCTACCTCGGTGCCTACGGCCACCTGGTCGCCCTGCGCGACGGCGACCTGGCGTACCTGCACGTGCACCCGAACGGAGAGCCCGGAGACGGCAGGACCCGGCCGGGCCCCGCCATCTCCTTCACCGCGACGGCGCCCAGCTCCGGCGCCTACCGCCTCTTCCTCGACTTCAAGCACCAGGGGAAGGTCCGCACGGTGGCCTTCACCGTGCACACGGACGGCACGGCGCCCGCCGAGACCGGGGCCTCCGGCGGAGCCGAGGAGACCGACGGACACGACCACTGATCCGGGTCCCCGACCGGGAGCCCGGGGTTACGGGGTTACGGGGTTAGCGCGCGGACTGGGTGTGCACGTACTCGACGAGCCGCGTCAGCGCGTCGGGGTCCGTGGCCGGCATGACGCCGTGTCCCAGGTTGAAGATGTGGCCCTCCAGTCCGGCGGCCGCGTCGAGCACCTCGCGGGTCTTGGCCTCCACCGCCTCCTGGGAGGCGAAGAGGACCGTCGAGTCGAGGTTGCCCTGGAGCGCCTTGCCGGGGCCGACGCGGCGGGCGGCCTCGTCGAGCGGGACGCGCCAGTCGACGCCGACGACGTCCGCGCCGGCCTCGCCCATCAGGCCCAGCAGCTCGCCGGTGCCGACACCGAAGTGGATGCGCGGTACGCCGTACGACGCGACGGCCTCGAAGACCTTGGCGGACGCGGGCATGACCGAGCGGCGGTAGTCGGCGGGCGCGAGGGCTCCCGCCCACGAGTCGAAGAGCTGGACGGCGCTGGCGCCCGCCTCGATCTGCACCTTCAGGAAGGCCGCGGTGATCTCGGCGAGCCGGTCGAGCAGGTCGGCCCACAGCTCGGGGTCGCCGTACATGATCGCCTTGGCGTTCTCGTACGTGCGGGACGGGCCGCCCTCGACGAGGTAGCTGGCGAGGGTGAAGGGCGCGCCCGCGAAACCGATGAGCGGGGTCGCGCCGAGCTCGGCGGTGAGCAGCCCGATGGCCTCGGTGACGTAGTGGACGTCCTCCGGGGTCAGATCGCGCAGCTGGGCGAGGTCGGCGCGAGTGCGGATCGGGCGCTCGACGACCGGACCGACACCGGGCTTGATGTCGAGGTCGATGCCGATGGCCTTCAGCGGGACGACGATGTCGCTGTAGTAGACCGCCGCGTCCACGTTGTGCCGGCGGACCGGCTGGAGCGTGATCTCCGTGACCAGCTCCGGGCGCGTGCAGGACTCCAGCATCGGGATGCCCTCGCGCACCTTCCGGTACTCGGGGAGGGACCGGCCGGCCTGTCGCATGAACCACACCGGGGTGTGCGGCACGGGCTCGCGCCTGCACGCCCTGAGGAAGGCTGAGTCCTTGACCGCGTCGGGCGTGGCGGTCGTGGCGGTCGGCTGGTGGCCCGAGGGGCCGGCGTTGGCACTCACGACGGAAAGTCTCGCACGCCGCGCGCTGCCCCCGACGCCGGGTACGGCCGTCTCCGGGGCCCTGCCGTGGAGCGGGAAGGCGGTGGGAAGGGAGCCGGAGAGAGTCGCCCGAAGCCCCGCGAAGGCCCTGAAACGGGCGCAGCGTTCGCTCAGCGCGATGCGACCGTGACCCGGTGCACGGGTGTCTCTCCCTGCGCTCGGGCTCCGTTCCCCTTAATCTTCCCCGCATGGCTGCGGCACAGGAACGACTGTCGGACGGCGCTGGCGGAATGGACGACGCGAAGGAGGGGGGCCCCGATGCGAGGCAGACGGAGACGGCTCCGCTGCCCTTCCGTACGGCCGTCGACGCGCTGGGGGCCGCGACAGTGCGGCCGGAGATCGAGATCGAGCCCACGCGCGCACCTCAGCGGCTCGCCCCGTACGCGTACGCACTGGAGGCAGCCGTCCTCGAGGACGACGAGGACCTGGCCGACGGCCGCCTCATCCTGCTCCACGATCCGGCGGGACACGATGCCTGGCAGGGTGCCTTCCGTCTGGTGACCCTGATCCGCGCCGAGCTGGAGGCGGAGATGGCCGCCGACCCGCTGCTCCCCGACGTGTGCTGGGCGTGGCTGACGGGGGCGCTGCAGACCCGCGGTCTGGCGTACGGCGAACCGAGCGGCACCGTCACCAGGGCGAGCTCCCACTACTTCGGCGGCCTCAGCGCCCGCCCCGCCGCCTGCCAGATCGAGATCCGCGCCTCCTGGACGCCCCGTGAGGGCCTTGGGGGCATCCCCGACACCGCCTCTCACCTCGCCTCCTGGTGCGACCTGCTCTCGCAGGTCGCCGGCCTGCCGCCGACGGTCCCGGGCGACACGTCCGTGGTCACACTGCCCCAGCGCCGGGGGCCACAGCCGCGATAGGGCCTGCCCGCCTCCGCCAAAGCCTTCGAGGCCGCCGCCGCGTACGCGAGGTGCCTCCTCGCATACGCGGCCCCTTCACGAATGCGAGGAGGCACCTCGCACGCGCGGCCTCTCGTCGTCTGCGCGGCCTCTCGTCGTACTGACGGGTCGACGCACAAAGGTCCCGCGCACCAAGGTCCCGCGCACAGACGCCCTCACGCGCAGAGGCCCCTGGTCGCAGAACCCCCACGCGCACACATCGCACCGGCGCCCGCCGAAGGCTCCACGCCGCTCACAGCGCCGCGCTCGCGCCCTCCGTCTCGGCGGGCGCCGGTGCGTCGGCGGTCCTGTCCGCCCCTGTGGCGCCGTTCCACGCCCTCACACGGCCTTTCACCCCGCTCACCAGGGGTTGTCTCCGCGTTTGCCACGTTCCTTTCGCCGTGATCATGCATTTCTGCCCCGCACATCACTCTTTCGCCACTACCTCTTTGTCGATACGGCCACTTTCGGACCGGTATTGACGCAGAGCGAACCCGTTCGATCTTCGAATGATCGAAGGCGTGTCCGAATTGCACGGATTGTTACTCACCAAATCGTGATCATTTCCTAAAGGAGCATGCGCCGGGTGCCGAAGACGTCTGTGACCTTGAAAGCACGGTTCGTCCCCACTTCACCCCCACGAGCCGGCCCCGTCCCGCACCCCAGGAGGCCTGGTGTCCGTTCTCCTCGAGCAGCCCGCAAGCCTGGTCGCCTACCGCCCGAACAAACCCACCGCGATGGTGGTCGTGGCCGACCCCCGCGTCCGTTCCACCGTCACCAGACATCTCTGGGCCCTCGGCGTCCGCGACGTCATCGAGGCCTCCTCCGTCGCGGAGGCCCGCCCCCGCATCGGCAACCCCCGCGACATCTGCGTCGCCGACGTCCACCTGCCGGACGGCTCCGGCCTCACCCTCCTGTCCGAGACCCGCGCCGCGGGCTGGCCCAACGGTCTCGCCCTCTCCGCCGCCGACGACATCGGCGCCGTACGCAACGCCCTGGCCGGCGGCGTGAAGGGCTACGTCGTCACCGGTACGCGAACGAACATCGGCCTCCCCACCCGCCCGGGCGCCGCCCCCATCGGCTCCGCGGCGGCCCGTATGCACCGCCGCCCCCCGGGTGCCCCGAGTCACCCGGGTGGCTACCGCGAGCTGTCGGGCCGTGAGGTCGAGGTACTGCGTCTGGTCGCCGAAGGCCAGTCCAACAAGGCCATCGGCGTCTCGATGGGCCTGTCCGCCCTCACCGTCAAGAGCCACCTCGCCCGCATCGCCCGCAAGCTCGGCACGGGCGACCGCGCCGGCATGGTGGCCGTGGCCCTGCGCACCGGGATCATCCACTGAGCGCGGAACGGTGACCGGTGCTCGGTGCCCCGTGTCCGGGACCGACGGCCCCGCGCCGGTCCCGGACACGGGGTACGTGAGCCGACCGGCCTCGCGTACCGGGCGCGACGGGCGTCCCGCACGGGATGGGCACACCGAGTGGGACACGAATACCGTGTGCGACGGAGCGCGCACCGGGCGCATTCACTGACACGTGTGACATGTGACTGGAATACGACCCTCGGACACCCGTCGACGGAACGTTCCGTCGGCGGGTGTCGTCCACACACGGATACCCTTGACAGGTGACCGACGCCCAAGAGACCGCAGCAGACAGCTCACTGCGCACCACCGGAGGCGCCCCTCCGGACGACGGCGGATCTTCTGCGACGGGGGCGCCGATCCCTTTGCTGGAGCCTCAGGACGGCATCCCCCCCGTGATCGCCGACGACGCCTCGCTCGCCGAGACGATCGCCGCGTTCGCCGCCGGGTCCGGTCCTGTCGCCGTCGACGCCGAACGCGCGTCCGGGTACCGATACGGCCAGCGCGCCTATCTCGTGCAGCTGCGCCGCGAGGGCGCGGGCACCGCGCTCGTCGACCCCGTCGCCTGCCCTGATCTGTCGGGCCTCGGCGAGGCGATCTCCGGTGTGGAGTGGGTGCTGCACGCGGCCACCCAGGACCTGCCGTGTCTGCGTGAGATAGGCATGGTCCCCACACGGATCTTCGACACCGAGCTCGCCGGACGCCTCGCCGGCTTCCCCCGGGTCGGCCTCGGCGCGATGGTCGAGGGTGTCCTCGGCTACGTCCTCGAGAAGGGGCACTCCGCCGTCGACTGGTCCACGCGCCCGCTCCCCGAGCCGTGGCTGCGGTACGCGGCGCTCGACGTCGAGCTCCTGGTGGACCTGAGGGACGCACTGGAGAAGGAGCTCGACCGGCAGGGGAAGCTGGAGTGGGCGCGGCAGGAGTTCGACGCGATCGCGTCCGCCCCGCCGCCGGAGCCCCGCAAGGACCCCTGGCGCCGTACGTCGGGGATGCACAAGGTGCGGCGGCGGCGCCAGATGGCCGTCGTGCGGGAGCTGTGGGAGACCCGCGACCGCGTCGCGCGGCGCAGGGACGTCTCACCGGGCAAGGTTCTCAGCGACACGGCCATCGTCGAGGCCGCGCTGGGCCTGCCGGCCAACGCGCAGGCGCTCGCCTCGCTGAACGGGTACGGGCACCGCATGGGGCGGCGCCAGCTGGAGCAGTGGCAGGAAGCGGTCGATCGCGCGAAGGCTCTGCCGGACGCCCGGCTGCCGCAGCCGGGGCAGCCGGTGGCAGGGCCTCCGCCGCCGCGGGCGTGGGCCGACAAGGATCCTGCCGCCGCGGCGCGGTTGTCGGCGGCGCGGGCCGCGGTGTCGGCGCTGGCCGAGCAGCTGAACATGCCGCAGGAGAACCTGATCACTCCGGACACGGTGCGGCGGGTTTGCTGGGAGCCGCCGAAGGTCGTGGACGCCGAGTCGGTGGGGGCGGCGCTGGCCGGGTACGGGGCTCGGGCGTGGCAGGTGGAGCAGGTCACTCCGGTGTTGGTGGGGGCGCTGTCGGTGAAGGAGGCCTAGAGGCCTAGTCGCCATAGGCGTTTCCCTCGTACGGCGGCTGCGGGTTCGGTGTGGCTTGTCGCGCCCGCGCGGCGGAGCCGCACATCGACACAGCCCCGCGCCCCTGACGGGGCGCGGCCCTCACTTCGTCGCCCCCCTCATGAACCCGTTGTAGATGTACCGCTGCAGGAACAGGAACACGATCAGCGTCGGCAGGATCACGAGGACCGTGCCCGCCGAGATGACCTCCCAGTGGGCGCCGAAGGGGCCCTTGAAGCGGAAAAGGGACGTCGAAATCACGCCAAGATCTTCGGAGGGCATGTAGAGGAAGGGGATGTAGAAGTCGTTGTAGACGGCGATCCCCTTCACGATCACCACCGTGGCGATCGCGGGCTTGAGCAGCGGAAAGATGATCTTGCGGTAGATGGTGAAGGCGTTGGCGCCGTCCAGTCGGGCCGCCTCGTCGAGGGAGACCGGAATCGATCGCACGAACTGCAGGAAGATGTAGATCGAGACGATGTCGGTGCCCGTGTAGAGCGCGATCGGCGCCCAGCGGCTGTCGAACATGCCGAAGCTGTTGACGATCTGAAAGGTCGCCACCTGCGTGGTCACCCCGGGGACGAGGGTCGCCACGAGGAAGAGGGCGAGCACCAGCTTCCGGAAGCGGAAGGTGAAGCGGTCGATCGCGTACGCGGCCATCGAGCCGATGACGACCGTGCCCGTGACGGCGAAGAGCAGGATGAAGGCCGTGTTGCCGAACGCCGTCAGCATGCGGCCGTCCTGGAACGCCGTCGCGTAGTTGCCGAGGTTCAGCGGATTGTCGGGGAGTGTGAGCGCGCCGCTGTCGTCCGCGATCTCCTTCGAGGACTTGAGCGACGTCAGGAAGACCGCGGTGAGCGGCAGCAGGACGACCACGGCCGCGACGAGCAGCGACAGGTACGTGAGCGCCCGGGCGACCGATCTGCGGGCGGCCGACCCGCGGACGGCCGGCGTGGAGGCCAGGTGCGTCATACGAGATCCACCTTCTCGTCGGGGACCAGACGGCGCTGCACCCAGGTCACGACCAGGATGATCAGCAGCAGGACGACCGCGGCGGCCGACGCCAGTCCCGTCTTGTTGAACTGGAAGGCGAGCTTCACCGTCTGGATCACGAAGGTCTCGGTCCCGGTCGCGCCGCCGGTCATGATGTACGGGATCTCGAAGACCGCCAGCGAGCCGGAGATCGAGAGGATGACGGTCAGGCCGATCACCGGGCGGATGCCGGGCGCGATGATGTAGCGGAACTGCTGCCAGCGGTTCGCGCCGTCCAGATCGGCGGCCTCGTACAGGTCCCCCGGGATCGACTGGATCGCGCCCAGGAACAGCACGAAGTTCAGGCCCAGGTAGCGCCAGACGGAGACGCCCGCCAGCGAGACGTTCGCGGACGTCGACGTGCCCAGCCAGGCGCGGTCCGACTCGTGGCCGAACAGGCCCAGCACCGAGTCCAGGGTGCCGCCGTCCTGGAAGAAGTAGAGGAAGACCATGCCGATCGCGACCCCGTTGATCAGGTACGGGAAGAACAGCACGCCCTTGAAGAGGTTCCGGAAGCGGATGTTGAAGCTGAGGACCGTGGCGAAGTAGAGCGCGAGGGCGATCTGGACGGCGGAGGCGGCGAGGTAGTAGCCGCTGACGAGGAAGACCTGGAAGAGCTCCTTCCTGGTGAAGATGTCGACGTAGTTCTCGGTGCCGGTGTAGTGGAGCTCGGGGCTGACGCCGTCCCAGTCGGTGAAGCTGTACGCGATCATGTTGGCGACCGGTGCGTACGTGAAGGTGATCAGCAGGGCCAGCGGGGCGGCCAGGAAGAGCCAGGGGGTGAGCCGTCGCCCAAGGAGCACCTTTCGCGGGGGCCGGGACCTCCCGCGGGCCGGTGGCGCGCTCGTCGTCGGCCGCGCCACCTTCTGGGTCGTGTGCGTCATCAGGACCCCAGGGACTTTTCCGCCTCGGTCCACCGCTTGCCGAGGTCGGCGAGGAAGTCGTCGAGGCTGCCCTTCCTGGCGCCGCGGGCGAGGTCGACCAGTTCCTGGCGGTAGTCGGGCTTGTAGATGCCGACCTCGGACTCGTTGTCGATCTCCTTGACCACCCCGCCCTTGGCGTCGTCGAGTTCGATGAGCTTCACGCCGGCGTCCTCGTACGGCTTCAGCACCTCGGGGAGCGGGTCGCCCTTGACCGGCGAGAGGGCCTGGTTCGCCGCCGCGTAACCGGACTTGTCGGTGAACCAGTCGATCCAGGCCCGGGCCGCCGCCTTGTGGTCCGAGTTGATGTTGACGGCCTGGTTGTAGTCGGGGGACATGGTCGCGCAGAACGTTCCGCCGGCCCGGGCCGGGAAGGGCATGAAGCCGATGTCGCCGGGGTCGGCGCCGGCCTCCTTCGCGGCCGCCTGGAACTGGATGACCGCCCAGGAGCCGAGCCACATCGTGGCGATGTCGCCCTTGGCCAGCTTGGGCTTCGACGCCTCCCAGTTGGTGGTCGTCGGGTCCTTCTCGATCAGACCCTCGCGGACGATGTCGTACAGCAGCGTGTCGCCCACGCGCAGGTCCTCGCCCTCGGCCCACGGGTCGCCCTCGGAGAGCCTGGTCGTCGCCTTGGTGTCGCAGCTGACCGCGCCGTCGACGTACGTCCAGCTGGTCAGCGGCCACATGTCCTTGAAGTTCGTGTAGTACGGGACCGCGTCGGTTCTGGACTTCACGGCCTTGAGAGCGGCGATGAACTCGGCGGGTGTGGTGGGCCAGTCGGTGACCCCGGCCTCCTTCCAGATCCTCTTGTTGTAGACGAAGCCGGGGACCGCGCCCATCGGACTCTGCCCGTAGACCTTGCCGTCGACAGCGGTGAAGCCGGTGAAGTGGTACTTCTTGGCGCGCTCGGCCCGTGTGCCCAACGAGGCGAAGAACTTGGGGTAGTCGTTCTTCTTGATGACCGCCGGGATCATCAGCACGTCGCCGTAGTTCTCCGTGTTCATACGGATCTTGACCTCGCCCTCGTAGTCCGTGAGGGCCTCGAACTCGACCTTGACCTTGGGATAGGTCCTGTTGAACTGGGCGGCGTACTTCTTCATCGTGCCGTCCTGCACGAGGTCGGTGCGGTGGGTGAGGACCTTGATGGTTCCCGACACTTTTGACGGGTCATCAGGCGCCTTGGCGTCCGCGCCTTTCGACGCGCCGCCGCTGCCCGTGCAGCCCGCGGTGACGATCGCGGCGGCCAGCAGTGTTCCGATGAGACTCCTGCGATGGTTCATGTGCACCAGCTCCGTTCGGGACGGAAGAGCACGAGTGGGATGGCTGGTTCGGCACTCTGACAGTCCGTACTGAACCGGTAAAGTCCCAATTTCGCCAAGGGTGTCGAAACTTTTCGGGCAGTGCTTGCGGATGCTGGACTAGACCGGTTTAGGGAGTGCGCATGCTGGACGCGACACCGCTCACCGAGGGATGGACCCTGCGGTACGACGGCCGGGCCCTTCCCGCCGCCGTACCGGGCTGTGTGCACACCGACCTGCTGGCGGCGGGCGTGATCCCGGATCCCTTCCTCGGGCGGAACGAGACCGAGGTGGCGTGGGTGGGTCGGAGGGAGTGGACGTACGAGACGGAACTGCCGGGCGCCTCCGGCTCGGCCGTCACATCGCCCGGCGCCTCCGGGCACGAGCAGACCGACCTGGTCTTCGAGGGTCTGGACACGGCGGCCGAGATCGTCCTGGACGGCCGGCTCCTGGGCCGGGTGCGGAACATGCACCGCTCGTACCGCTTCGACGTGACCGGCATGAGCGGCCGGCTGGCGGTGCGCTTCGCCTCCGCGCACACCGAGGCGGAGGCGGTGCGGGACCGGCTCGGCGACCGGCCGAACGCCTATCCGGAGCCCTTCCCGTTCCTGCGCAAGATGGCCTGCTCCTTCGGCTGGGACTGGGGGCCGACCCTCGTCACGGCCGGGATCTGGCGGCCGGTGCGCCTGGAGCACTGGTCGACGGCCCGCGTCGCCCGGGTGCGTCCGCTGGTGACCGTCGAGGACGGCGTGGGGCGCGTCGAGCTGGCCGTCGAGGTCGAGCGCGCCCGGGTCGAGGCGGACCTCACCCTCGAGGCCCGGATCGGTGACGTACGCGTGAGCGCGCCGCTCGACGGGAGCAGCGGGACCGTACGGCTGGACGTGCCGGACGCCGCGTTGTGGTGGCCACGAGGATACGGGGAACAGCCCCTGTACGACGTCGAGTTGAAGCTGGAGCACGACGGCACACCGCTCGACGTCTGGCGGCGCCGCATCGGCTTCAGGACCGTGGAGCTGGACCGGACCGCGGACGCGCACGGCACCGGCTTCACGCTCGCCGTCAACGGGACGCGGCTGTTCGCGCGCGGGGTCAACTGGATCCCGGACGACGTGTTCCCGTCCCGGATCACCCGCGAGCGCTACCGCGAGCGCCTCACGCAGGCGGCCGGCGCGGGCGTGGACCTCGTCCGCGTCTGGGGCGGCGGGATCTACGAGAGCGAGGACTTCTACGACGCGTGCGACGAGCTGGGGCTGCTGGTCTGGCAGGACTTCCCGTTCGCGTGCGCGGCCTACCCCGAGGAGCAGCCACTGCGGGGCGAGGTGGAGGCCGAGGCGCGCGAGAACGTCGTACGGCTGATGCCACACCCCTCGCTCGCGCTGTGGAACGGCAACAACGAGAACCTGTGGGGCTTCAGGGACTGGGGCTGGGAGGAGCGGCTCGCCGGGGAGTCGTGGGGCGAGGGGTACTACCTCGGCGCACTGCCGCGTGTCGTGGCCGAGTTGGACCCGACCCGGCCGTACACACCGGGCAGCCCCTGGTCCGGGTCCTGGGACCACCACCCGAACGACCCGGCGCACGGCACGCACCACTCGTGGGAGGTGTGGAACCGTGAGGACTACGCGCGGTACCGCGCGAACGTGCCGCGCTTCGTGGCCGAGTTCGGCTGGCAGGCACCGCCCGCGTACGCGACGCTGCGGCGCGCCCTGCCCGGCGAGGAGCTCGCGCCGGACTCCCCCGGCATGCTGCACCACCAGAAGGCGGACGACGGCAACGGCAAGCTGGAGCGGGGCCTGGCCCGCCATTTCCCGGTCCCCGAGGGCGACTTCGACCGCTGGCACTATCTGACGCAGGTCAACCAGGCCCGGGCCGTCGCCGCCGGGATCGAGCACTGGCGCTCGCACTGGCCCGTGTGCGCGGGCACGATCGTGTGGCAACTCAACGACTGCTGGCCGGTGACCTCCTGGGCCGCGATCGACGGCGACGGGCGGCCCAAGCCGCTCTACCACGAGCTGCGCCGGCTGTACGCGGACCGGCTGCTCACGCTGCGGGTACGGGACGGCGAGCTGGTGCTGGCCGCCGTGAACCAGGCGGGCGTGGACTGGTCGACCTCGCTCCGGCTGCGGCGGATGTCCGTGGACGGGGTGGTGGTGGCCGAGGCGGACCTGCCCCTCGCGTCCGCCGCACGGACGGTCGCCGACATCCGGGTGCCACGCGAACTGGAGCCCCACGGGCCGAAGGAGTTCCTGGTCGCCGACGCGGACCGGCTGCGGGCCCTGCACTTCCCGGTGCCGGACCGTGAAGTCGCCTACCCCCGGCCGGAGTTCGACGTCACCGTGGCGTCCGGCACCGTGACCGTGACGGCCCGCACGCTCGTACGGGACCTGCTGCTCCAGGCCGACCGGCTGGCCCCCGCCGCACAGGCCGACACCGGCCTGGTCACCCTGCTGCCCGGCGAACGCGTCACCATGGGCGTACGCGGCTGGCAGGCGCCCGACGACGGCTCCGGCGCGGCCGCCGTCCGGTCCGCCCTGTACTGCGTGGAGCCCACCCGATGACGACGCCCTCGCCCCCGCCGACACCCTCGACACCCCCGGCTCCGTCAGCCCCCCGGGTCACGATCAAGGACGTCGCCGCGCGGGCCGGGGTGTCCAAGGGAGCGGTGTCGCTGGCCTTCAACCACAAGCCGGGACTGTCCGACGCCACCCGGGACCGCATCTTCGCGGCGGCCCGCGAACTGGGCTGGGCACCGAACCTGACCGCCCGCTCGCTGGCCGGTCAGCGGGCGGACGTCGTGGGGCTTGCGATCTGCCGTCCGGCGAAACTGCTGGGCCTCGAACCGTTCTACATGGAGTTCGTCTCCGGGGTGGAGAGCGTGCTGAGCGAACGTTCCTGCTCGCTGCTCCTGCGCCTCGTGCGCAATCCGGAGGAGGAGGTGGGAATCCAGGACGCGTGGTGGCGGGGGAAGCAGGTCGGCGGTTCGATCCTCGTCGACTTCCGCGCGGATGATCCCCGGGTGGCCGGGGTGCGACGGCTCGGGATGCCGGTGGTCGCGGTCGGGCACCCCTCCCTGACCGGCGGCCTCACCTCCGTGTGGACCGACGACGCCACCGCCATGGCGGAGGCCGTACGGTACCTGGCGGCGCTCGGGCACCGGCGGATCGCCCGGGTGGGGGGCGCGGCGGCGCTCGGGCACACGTCCATCCGTACGGCGGCGTTCGACGAGGCCGCGGGGGCGCTGGTGCCGGCCGGGGCGTGGCAGGTGGCGACCGACTTCTCTGGGGAGGCGGGGGCGAGGGCGACGCGGTCTTTGCTCAGCGCCTCCGGCGGGGACCGGCCGACGGCGATCGTGTACGACAACGACATCATGGCGGTGGCGGGGTTGTCGGTGGCGGCGGAAATGGGGCTGTCGGTGCCGGGGGATGTTTCTCTGCTGGCCTGGGACGACTCCCAGCTGTGCCGGTTGACGCATCCGACCTTGTCCGCGATGAGTCATGACGTGCACGGGTTCGGGGCGGAGGTGGCTCGGACGTTGTTCGGGGTGATCGCGGGTGACGGGGTGGAGTCGCATCCCGTTCCGACGCCGGTGCTCACGCCGCGGGGGTCGACAGCGCCGCCTCGGTGAGCGCGGTACTTGTCTGCGGGTTCGTTGTGGCTGGTCGCGCCCCGCGGCGGAGCCGCATATCGACACAGCCCCGCGCCCCTGACGGGGCGCGGTCACCCTGACGCACCAAAGTTTCCGTGTGACCTTCGCCGCTCCCGGCCGCGGGACTGGGCAGCATGGTTACCCGTAAGTAGCATGGGTCCTGAGCGCGCGCTCAGCTGTGCGTGCCGCAGCAGTGCCATCCCGCACCCTCTGGAGGAGAGCCACCGTGCCTCGTACCGTCAGGGACGTCGTCTTCGTCGACGGCGTCCGTACCCCGTTCGGCAAGGCGGGCCCGAAGGGCATCTACCACGAGACCCGCGCCGACGACCTCGTCGTGAAGGCGATCCGGGAGCTGCTGCGTCGCAACCCCGGTCTCGACCCGAAGAAGGTCGACGAGGTCGCCATCGCCGCGACCACGCAGATCGGTGACCAGGGCCTGACCATCGGCCGTACGGCGGGCATCCTCGCCGGGCTGCCGCAGTCGGTCCCCGGTTACTCGATCGACCGCATGTGCGCGGGCGCACTGACCGCTGTCACCACCACGGCCGGCTCCATCGCCTTCGGCGCGTACGACGCCGTCATCGCCGGTGGTGTCGAGCACATGGGCCGCCACCCGATGGGCGAGGGCGTCGACCCGAACCCGCGGTTCGTCAGCGAGAAGCTGGTCGACGAGTCGGCGCTGTTCATGGGCATGACCGCCGAGAACCTGCACGACCGCTACCCGCACATCACCAAGCAGCGCGCCGACGAGTACGCCGTGCGCTCGCAGGAGAAGGCCGCGAAGGCGTACGCCAACGGCAAGATCCAGGCCGACCTGGTCCCGATCTCCGTACGCCGGACCAACCCCGAGGCCGGCGAGACGGGCTGGGGCCTGGTCACCGCCGACGAGCCGATGCGCCCGGGCACCACCCTGGAGAACCTGGCGAACCTCAAGACGCCGTTCCGCGTCCACGGGCGGGTCACCGCCGGTAACGCGGCCGGTCTGAACGACGGCGCCACCGCCTCG
Organism: Streptomyces sp. NPDC046862; assembly: GCF_040704615.1. NCBI lineage: Bacteria > Bacillati > Actinomycetota > Actinomycetes > Kitasatosporales > Streptomycetaceae > Streptomyces > Streptomyces sp. NPDC046862. The sequence continues at coordinate 14,505 of NZ_JBEYXP010000056.1, forward strand.
ATCATCGCGTCCGAAGACTTCGCCCGCGAGAACAACCTCCCGGTGAAGATGCGCCTGGTCAGCTACGCCTTCGCGGGCGTCGAGCCGGAGGTCATGGGCTACGGCCCGATCCCGGCGACCGAGAAGGCCCTCGCCAAGGCCGGTCTGTCGATCGAGGACATCAACCTCTTCGAGATCAACGAGGCCTTCGCCGTCCAGGTCCTGGCCTTCCTCGACCACTACGGCATCGCGGACGACGACGAGCGCGTCAACCAGTACGGCGGCGCGATCGCCTACGGTCACCCGCTGGCCTCCTCGGGCGTCCGCCTGATGACACAGCTCGCCCGCCAGTTCGAGGAGCAGCCAGGCGTCCGCTACGGCCTGACCACCATGTGCGTCGGCTTCGGCATGGGCGCGACGGTCATCTGGGAGAACCCGCACTTCGACGGAGGCAACAAGTGAGCACCACCGAACTCCTGAAGGGCGCGGCCGAGCTGTTCCCCGACGAGGTCGTGACGTCCGCGCACGTGCGCCACCTCGACCTGCCGTACGGCGCCGGGCGCTTCGCGCTGATCACGCTGGACAACGGCCTCGACCACACCAAGCCGACCACCTTCGGCCCGGCCTCGCTGGCGAACCTCAACACCGCGATCGACCAGGTGGAGAAGGAGGCCGCGGCCGGCGAGATCGTCGGCGTCGGCATCACCGGCAAGCCGTTCATCTTCGCCGTCGGCGCCGACCTCAAGGGCGTCGAGCTGCTGAAGGAGCACAAGGACGCGCTGGCCATCGGCAAGGGCGGCCACGAGGTCTTCAAGCGGCTGTCCGGCCTCGCCGCGCCGACCTTCGCCTACTACAACGGTGCCGCGATGGGCGGTGGCGTCGAGGTCGGTCTGCACTGCCAGTACCGGACCGTGTCGAAGGCCCTGCCGGCCTTCTCGCTCCCCGAGGTCTTCCTGGGGCTCGTTCCGGGCTGGGGTGGCTGCACACTGCTGCCGAACCTGATCGGTGCCGACAAGGCCGTCTCGGTGATCATCGAGAACAGCCTCAACCAGAACAAGCAGCTCAAGGGGCAGCAGGTCTTCGACCTCGGTATCGCCGACGCGATCTTCGAGGGCGCGGACTTCCTGGAGCAGTCGCTGATCTGGACGGCTCAGGTCCTGAAGGGTGACGTCGAGGTTGAGCGCCCGGTGATCGACCGCGGTGAGGCCTGGGACCAGGCCGTCGCCAAGGGCCGGTTCATCGCCGACAGCAAGGTGCACGGGGCGGCCCCGGCCGCGTACCGCGCGCTGGACATCATCGCCGCCGCCAAGAACGGCGACCCGCAGCAGGGCTACGACGCCGAGGACCAGGCGCTCGCCGACCTGATCATGGGTGGCGAACTGCGCGCCGGCATCTACGCGTTCAACCTGGTGCAGAAGCGCGGCAAGCGTCCCGCGGGTGCGCCGGACAAGAACCTGGCGCGTCCGGTCACCAAGGTCGGCGTCGTCGGCGCCGGTCTGATGGCCTCGCAGCTCGCGCTGCTGTTCCTGCGCCGCCTGGAGGTGCCGGTCGTGCTGACCGACATCGACCAGGAGCGCGTCGACAAGGGTGTGGGCTACGTCCACGCCGAGATCGACAAGCTCCTCGGCAAGGGCCGCATCAACCAGGACAAGGCCAACCGCCTGAAGGCGCTGGTCACCGGTGTCCTGGACAAGGCCGAGGGCTTCGCGGACGCGGACTTCGTCATCGAGGCCGTGTTCGAGGAGATCGGCGTCAAGCAGCAGGTGTTCGCGGAGGTCGAGGCGGTCGCCCCGGCGCACGCGATCTTCGCGACCAACACCTCCTCGCTGTCGGTCTCCGAGATGGCGTCGAAGCTCAAGAACCCCGAGCGGGTCGTGGGCTTCCACTTCTTCAACCCGGTCGCGGTGCTGCCGCTGCTGGAGATCGTCCGTGGTGAGAAGACGGACGACGCCTCGCTGGCCACGGCGTTCGCCGTCGCCAAGAAGCTGAAGAAGACCGCGGTCCTCACGAAGGACGCCCCGGCGTTCGTCGTGAACCGCATCCTCACCCGCTTCATGGGCGAGATCCAGAACGTCATCGACGAGGGCACCCCGGTCGACGTCGCCGAGAAGGCTGTCGAGCCGCTCGGTCTGCCGATGTCCCCGCTGGTGCTGCTGGAGCTGGTGGGCCCCGCGATCGGTCTGCACGTCTCCGAGACGCTCAACAGCGCCTTCCCGGACCGCTTCAAGGTCTCCCCGAACCTCAAGGCGGTCGTCGAGGCGGGCAAGCGCGGCTTCTACGTCTACGACTCCGGCAAGCCGGAGCTGGACCCCGAGGTCGCCGCGCTGCTGAAGCAGGGCGACTCCGTCCTGACCGAGGAGCAGGTGCGGGCGCGGGTCCTGGACGCGGTGGCCCAGGAGATCGGGCTCATGCTCGACGAGGGCGTGGTGGCCGAGGCCCAGGACATCGACCTGTGCCTGATCACGGGCGCCGGCTGGCCCTTCCACCTGGGCGGCATCACGCCGTACCTGGACCGCGAGGGCGTCAGCGAGCGCGTGAACGGCAAGACGTTCCTGGAGCCCGGAGTGGCTTCGGTCCCGGCGTAACCACGCCTCGCCTGTGCGGTCGTACGGTGCCCGGCACATCAACTGGTGTGCCGGGCACCGGCGTTGTGACAGAGGTTGTGCCGGCCCTCAGATCTCCTGCCAGGCCTGGAACGCCAGCCCCGGCTCGTCCTTGCGGCGGGTCAGGCGAAGTTGGCCGTCCGGGGTCAGGGTGGCCGCGACCACGCGTCCGGCCGCGTCCTCGGCCAGGGCCACGCGCGTGCCCTCCGGCAGCTGCGGCCCCGACTCCGTCCACCACGCTCCCGCCGACTCCTGCTCGGTCGGGTAGGCAGCGAAGACGACCCGTCCGGAGGACGAGCGCTGGGCGAGCACCGTGCAGTCGTGGCCCTCGATGTCGCAGCGCACCGTGGCCACCGGCCCGGGTCCCGCGGCGTCGAGCAGGGCCACCGGCTCGCCGCCGGGCCGCCAGGAGTACAGGACGCCGTCGGTGCCGGTGAAGAACAGCGTCGTGTTCTCCTTGGAGGTGGGCAGGGCGGCCAGTGCGCCGGGTTCGACGGGACAGTTCAGCGGATCCGCGGCGACCGGGCGGGCGCCCGACTCCTCCTGGTACCAGCGCAGCACGCCCTCGGCGTTGGTGGCGTACACCTCGACGAGCCCCGACTCCCCCGTCACGGCGACGAGTTCCTCGTGCACCTCGAAGCCCCCGAGATCGTGCCATCCGTTCCAGCCGCCGCGTGCCTTCTGGTTGACCGTGTGCACGCCCTTGCCCCGGTTGCGGACGAAGAGGTACGCCCGCCCCTCGGCGTCGACGGCGACGGCGGGCAACCCCGTCCTGTCGCCGCGCCGGTCGGGATGGCCGACCGGGTTCCAGTCCAACGGCGCCAGCCGGGGCCGGAAGTGGGTGGAGTGCACCAGGCCGGACTCGTCGGGCCGGGTGGGCCGCCAGGCGGTCAGATGGGCGTATCCGTCGGGCCCCTGGCCGACCGCCAGCCCTGTGTGCAGCCTCTGGTCGCCGCCCACCTTGCGCGGGGGGTCCCAGGGACCGCCGGGCACGCGCTCGGCCCGGCACAGTACGGCGTCCCCCGAGGGCACATAGACACTGAGCCGGCCGTCGCGGCCGCGTATGAACCAGTCGCCGTTCACCGGATCACTTTAATTGTGACGGACCGTCGCCCGCGTTCCGGGCCCCGCCTGATCAGGCCCGGGATCGCACCGGTGGGACGTCCGACGGCGTGGAATGGCCCCTGCCGGGGCGTGGGACCCTGACCGTATGGACGACAACGACCCCCTGCTCGTGATCGTGGACGCGGCGAACGTCGTCGGTTCCGTGCCCGACGGGTGGTGGCGGGACCGGCGGGGGGCCGCGGAACGGCTGCGGGACCGGCTCGCGGCGACGGGGGTGCCGGGGCAGCCCGGCCCCGTGGAGATCGTTCTCGTGGTCGAGGGCGCGGCCCGCGGGGTCGAGTCCACGCCTGGCGTACGGGTCGAGTCGGCGCCCGGCAGCGGGGACGACCGCATGGTCGAGCTGGTCGCGGAGGCCCCCGGCCGTCGCTGCCTGGTCGTGACGGCCGACCGGGAGCTGCGGCGGCGGGTGACGGAACTGGGGGCGGAGGTGACCGGCCCGCGCACGGTACACGGCCACAATCCCGCACACTAGGGCCCCTTTGTTCCAAAATGGGGGTCTTTTTACCCCAGGCTGACCCGGTGAAACAGGCATAAGCTGGCCGTGTTCGGTCATGATTTCGACATTCTGGTCACTTTCCAGTGACGGGATGACGCCGACGCGGGAACCTGGCTCAATGGTGCCCGTCTTTCTGAGAGGATTCCGGCACCCTTGGCGGCCGGTGGACGGGAGGCAGGAGTGGCGCGTGCCGCTCGCAGCAGGGACGGGCGCGAGCTCGTTTTCGATTCCTGGGGTGACCCTCAAGGACACCCCGTCTTCTTGCTGCACGGAACTCCCGGCAGCCATCAGGGGCCGCGGCCGCGGTCGATGGTGCTCTACCAGCTCGGTATCCACCTGATCGCCTACGACCGTCCCGGTTACGGCGGTTCGACCCGCAAGCCCGGCCGTCAGGTGGCCGATGCCGCCACGGACGTCGAGGCCATCGCCAAGCACCTGAAGCTGGACGAGTTCTCCGTCGTCGGCCGGTCGGGAGGCGGTCCTCACGCGCTCGCCTGTGCGGCGGAGCTGTCCGACCGGGTGCGCAGCGCTGCCGTTCTGGTGAGCCTCGCCCCACCGGACGCACCGGAGCTCGACTGGTTCAAGGGGATGACGGAGTCCAACGTCCGTGAGTACCGCAACGCCCGCGAGAACCGCGACGTGCTGCAGAGCACCCTGGTGCAGAACGCGGACGCCATGCGGGCGGACCCCATGGCCCTGCTGAAGGACCTCGACGAGGAGATGCCCGACGTCGACCGACAGGTCGTGGCGGACGCCGGCATCCGGCGGATGCTGCACAAGAACTTCATGTCCGGGATCAAGGAGAGCGCGGACGGCTGGATCGACGACGCCGTCGCCTTCAGCATGCCGTGGGGCTTCGATCCGACGGAGATCACCGTGCCCACGCTGCTGTGGCACGGGGAGAACGACGTGTTCTCCCCTGTAGAGCACTTCCGATGGCTGGCCCGCAGCATCCCGCGGGCCACCGTCGTCCTGCAGCCGTCGGCGGCGCACTTCGCCGCCGTTCCGGTGCTGCCGCAGGTGCTCGGCTGGCTCCGGGAACAGGCGAAGGCCGGCGCCGCCGCGACCACGACGGCGTAGACCGTGTCCGTCAGATGGGGTGCGGGTCGAGCTCCAGACCCACCCTCTGGCCGCTGCGCAGCCGGACCACCTTCGAGTGCTGGGCACCGAGCTTGGCGCTCAGCACGTCAAGGCTCTCCCGGGCCAGTTGGTCGGCTTCGGAGGTACGCCCGGTCTCGCGGAGCAGGATCGAGAGGTTGCCCAGGCAGGTGAGGGCCGTGGGATGGTCCGTGCCGAGGCGCTCGCGCAACTCCCTATGGGCCTGGCGGTAGTTGAGTTCGGCCTTCTCGGTGTCGCCGAGGGCGGCCTCGGTGTTCGCCAGGTTCATCTGGCAGTTCATGCTGAAGGGGTGCTCCGGGCCGAGAGTGGTCCCCAGAGCCGCACGGGCCTGCTCGCACACTTCGCGGGCCCCGGGGAGCCGGCCGGTCGCCAGCAGGTTGATGCCGTGGTTGACCGCGCACGCCAGCGTGTTGGGGTGGGCCTCGCCGAGCGCCGCGCGGAACCGGTCGAGCAGGTCGACGGTCTCCGCGCAGGCCTCCTCATGGCGGCCCGCCGCCGCGAGATGGCCCGCCAGGCCGAGGCGCACCACCAGCGTCTCGGGCGAGGCGTCACCCAGGCGCCGCCGGGAGATGTCGAGCACGCCCTGGCTGAGCTCGATGGCCTCGTCCAGCATGTCGAGCCTGCGCAGTGTGATGGCGAGCGCCTTCGCGGCCTCCAGGGCGGGTGGTGACTCCTCGCCGAGTTCGACGGCCGTCTCGTGGACGGCGCGCAGGGTCTCGGCCGACGCCTCGTACTCCCCGCAGGAACGCAGGTCACGGCCGAGGTTGATCTGGGAGAACAGGGTGTAGGGGTGCTTGGCGCCCAACGTCTCCACCCGCAGGGCGCAGTTGTCCTTGTCAACGGTCTGGGCCTCGAAGCAGTCCCCGGCCATGCGCATCGACACGGCCAGGTTGTTGGCCGCGAACAGAGTCCGGGAATGGTCCTCGCCGAGGAGGTCCACGGACCGCTCGTAGGTCTCGCGGTCGATCTCCAGCGCCCTCCTGACCCGGCCGACGGCCCGCAGGTCCGCCGTGAGACCGCCCGCCGTCATCAGGGTGTGCGCGTCGTCGTCGCCCAGGGCCTCGCGCTGCCGCTCGTAGACGTCCTGGTCGATCTCCAGCGCCTTGCTGTACCAGCCCTGGAAACGCAGCACGTTGGCGATCTCGAAGCGCAGGTGCAGAGTCCAGCGGTCGTTCGGACCCGCCTCCTTCTGCCAGATGGTCAGAAGCTCCTCCGCGAGCGACAGGGCGTCCGCGTACTCGCCGCGCGCCCTCAGGTACCGCAGCCACTCGGTCATCAGCCGCCGGATCCGGTCGTCGAGCGAGTACTTGATCCAGGGCGCCTTCAGATGGGGCCAGATCGTGTTGTAGCGCGACCAGTTGCCCGGGTGTTCCACGTCGCCCTCGGAAGGGCGCGCGCCGCTGAGCACGTTGCGCACGACGCGCAGCGCCTCTTCCTGTTCCGCGTCGGACATCGACGAGCGCACCGCCGCCTGCACGAGCCGGTGCACCTGGATGCTGCGGCTCTTGCGGTCGACCTTGGCCAGGGCGTAGCGGTGCAGTTGCTGGATGGCCCGGGACACCAGCGCCGTACCGTCGCTGCCCGGCTGGAGTTCGCTGAGGGCGTCGCTCATCTCCTTGCCGTGTACCAGGTTGAAGGACATGGGATCCGCACCGAAGTGGGAGCACAGTTCCAACAGCCGCCGGGCGACCGGGGAATTGAGTCGCTGGATGGAGATGTTCCAGGTCGCGCCCACCTGCAGCGGGTACGTCTGGGTGTCGGCGACCGCCTGAAGTGTCGCCAGCTGCGGCTTCAGCAGTTCCAGGTACTCAGCGGCGTCCTGGCCGGTCTCGTTCAGCCAGGCGGCGGCCTGGTCGACGGCCAGCGGCAGGTCACCGAGCGCTTCCGCGACCCGGTCCGCGTCCTCCGCGCTGATGGCGGACACCCGGTGCAGGAGGTGGTCGACGCTCTCGGTGCGCCGGAAGACGTCGACCTCGACGCGCTCGCCGATCTGGGCCCAGCCCTCATTGCGGGTGGTGATCAGTACGTGGCCGGTCGGGCTGTTGACCAGCAGACGCTCGATGGACTCGGGGGTGGTCGCGTTGTCGAAGACCAGCAGCCACCGGTCGTATTTCGTGCCCCGGCGCAGCGCGTCCCGTACCGCGTCGGCCGTGGCGCTGATGCTGTCCCGCTCCTCGACTCCGAGGTGGGGGGCGAGTTCGGAGTACTGGCGCAGCGCGAGGTCGCCGAACTCCGCCTCGATCCACCAGACGACGTCGTAGTTGCCCCGGTATCTGTGGGCGTACTCGGTGGCCAACTGGGTCTTGCCGACCCCGCCCATGCCGTGCAGGAGGGTCGCGGTGCCCGTGTCGGCGAGCCGCAGCCGCAGGTCCTCCAGCAGCTCGGCGCGCCCGGTGAAGGCCGCGTTGCGCACGGGGACGGACCACACGGGTGGCTCCGCCCCGGGGTAGCGGGGGCCGCCGGCTGCGCCGTCCGCGGGGTGCTCGCCCTGGACGGCCTGCGCGTCCAGCGCCCGCAGCAGGACCTTCCTGGCCTGCGCCTCGGACATGTTGCCGAGATGGATCGGCTTGCGGTCCAGGAACGGGTCGCCGAGCCGCACTTCGCCGACCTGGATCGGCACCAGGGTGCGCCGCGCGCCCATCGGGTCCGCCGCGGCCACGGCCTCCCACACCGCCCTGGCCTGCGGGGACTTCTGGTAGTCGGCGGACAGCACCGCCACCGTGCGGGAGGCTCCTCGCACCTTGCTGTCGGTGTCGTCGCGCAGGGGGACGCCCGCCGCGGAGCCGTCCTCGGAACGGGCGTCGCCGACGGTGAACCCCGCGTCGCTGAGGACCCGCCCGATCCACTCCGCCCACATCCGGTCCTCGGGCACATAGCTCAGGAACACATGAGTGGGGTCCGGCTGCCGGCGGCGCACGACGGTCTTGAGGTAGTTCTGGCGGTCCTCGTCGGTCATCGGGGCTAGGCAGGTCACCGCTCCCTCGGTGATGACCGACGTGAGCCGTTCGCAGGCCGCCAGAAGGGAAGCGGGGGTGCCCGGCTCGTCGCGGAAGGTCGCCAGGATCTCCTCGTAGGCGTACGTGGGCTTGTACGGCACCTCCACGTTGCCCCAGTAGCGGCGCGGGTCGACGTGCGGGGTGCGTACCAGCAGCTGGTCGAAGGTGAGCCGGACCTTGGCCCGTGCGGCCTCCAGTCGTTCCGCCTCGGAGTCCTCCACCCTCATGGGCACCGGCAGGATGCGGATGCGACGGTCCCCGTACGTGTCCTCGACCCGGCGGGCGACGGCCGCCGCGCCCTCGATGCTCTGGTCGTTGTGGGTGAAGCAGTTCACCAGTACGTCGGGGAAGTGGATCGTGCAGATGTCGGAGATGTCACTCAGGCCGGTGCGGCTGTCGACGAGGACGAAGTCGTAGCCGTGACGGAACTGAGCACACAGGGCGTCCAGGAACTGACCGCCGAACTGCTTCGCGTAGAAGAGGTTCCAGTTGAACTGGGAGAAGATCGAGGAGTAGTTGCGGTCCTGGCGGCCCGCCGAGATGTAGTCCAGCCGGCCGCCGGCCGGGAAGGTCCACAGCAGCCGGGAGACCGCCTTGCTGATGTCGGCCTGGCTGGTGATCCACGCCTGGTCGGGTTCGGCGCCGCGCAGGGAGTCGACCTTCAGCATGTAGTCGTTGATGAGGTTCAGTACGCCGGGGCGGTCACGCAACGCGTTCGGTTCCAGGAACGGGCTCAGGAAGCGGTCGAGACCCGGCGCCTCCAGGTCCCAGTCGACCACCAGGACCCGCTTGCCCTGCGAGGCCGTGATCCAGGCGGTGTTGGCGAGCGCCATGGTGCGGCCGGTGCCGCCCTTGTAGCTGTAGAACGTGACGATCTTGCCGCCGTCGGGGCGGGAGAGCGCGCCGGTCACGGTTGTGCCTCCTGGTCACCCTGGGAGTCGTCCTGGTCCGAGGCGGGGGCGACCGGTCCGCCGGATGCGGGAGTGGGCCGCTCCACCGACGCCGAAGGCCTGGTCGAGGATCGTAGCGGAACTCGGTTGAGGTATTGCTGGGCCGCGCTGTCGGCGAGCTCGATGAAACGGGAGTTGAACTTCTCCGAGGTGTCGAGACCCAGCATGGCGCCCCGTTGGATGGCCCGGCTGCTGCTCAACCGCCGGGGCAGCGCGGACCGCAGCCGCGCTTCGAGGTCCCCCCGCGCGTGCCGGGTCTGCGGGTCGTCGGCCAGCGGTGTCAGCACGGTCACCCAGGGCAGGTCGCGGGCGTCGAACGCGCGCAGCCGGTCGAGGGCCGTACGGTCGTGCAAGATCCAGGGATCGAGGATGAGCACCCAGGGGCTCCGGGTCTCACGCTGTCCGAGGAAGACGGGCTCGGCCTCGTCGTACGTGCTGATCTCGGGGGCGAATCCGAGGTTGCGGGCCAGTTCGGCGGTGCGTTCGGCCAAAGGGGTGCCGAACCCGTCGCTGAAGGGCTGCCAGTCCCGCGGCTCCGCACCGTACTTGGTGTCCCTGCGGTCGGTTGGCAGGTGGTGGATGTCCGGGGCGAGCACGGCGATGCCCAGCGGGTGCCAGGACGAGGCGGCGAAGGCGTCGGGGACACCGTCCAGGTCGACGAACTCGGTCCGATCCGCGGCAGGTTCGGGCGCCGTGTTCGACGAGTGGACGACGCACTGGGCGATCCTGCGGACGCACTGGGCGTAGGCCTCCCGGTGGTCGGGGTCCTGCCGCAGCCCGTACAGTCCGTGCTTCGCGTACAGCTCCAGTGTCTCGGCGCCGACGTGCAGCGGAGTCGCCGGCCCGCCGGGCACCGGCAGGTCCAGGTCGACGACGACCGGGCGCGCGGTCGTCGGCACGGGCACCCACAGGGCCGGTACCAGGACGCCTCGGTGGCGACGGTGGGTGAAGGCGTACCACTGGCGGCCGCAGTAAGGGTCGGCGAAGTAGCGGCGCGAGATCAGCGGAACGAAGCTGCGGCTGCGGTGCAGGGCGCGCGTCGTCGACCGTCCGCCGCGGTCGGCGGCGTCCAGGTATCCGACGGACGTGGTCGCGAGGGATCCGCCCATCCGTACGACCTCCCGGGTCAGGTCGATATAGAACTCCGCCACGTTCTTGTCGGCCGCCGGGCGGCCCGCGTCCAGGTGGTCGCCCGGCGGCAGCGCGGGCGCGTAGCTGAGGAAGAAATAGGGTGACTCGTCGCGTACACCGGTGTCGAAGTGGCTGGCGTCCATCAGTGCTCCTCCTCTGCCAGGCCGTTCAGGGAGTCGAAGAGGTCGTCGAAGAGGCCCGGATCGCAGGGCTCCAGGCGGGCACTGACCGCCACTTCGACGATCTTTCTGGCGAGTTGGTACACCACCCGGTTGACGACCTGCTCGTCTCCGTAGGTCAGCAGGCCGAGCAACCCTTCCGTCTCGTAGTCGTCGGCGAAGTCCTGGTGGGTGTACTGCACGTCCGCGTAGGGCGGGGGTATCTCCTCGCGCCGTAGCGGGTTCCACAGGACGGGGACGATGGCATTGCGTGTGAACCTCCCGCGGTCGCGCTGCAGTTGCTGTCGCCGCTCGAAGCACTGCCATTCCACGGCGCACCACTTGCTGCCGAACAGCCGGGGGGACAGCACCGGCACGAGGACCTGGCACCGCGCGAGGTGGTCCTTCAACTCGTCCCGCCACCCGGCGCCGAGCTCGGTCCGTCGGTCGAGGTAGACCGCGCGGATCTTGCCGTCGAGGTCGGTGAGCGCCATCAGGTCCACGGTGAGCTTGTTGTAGAAGCGGATCAGCCGTTCGTCCGTCGGACCGTCGCTGCCCGGCACGTGCGGCACGCGGCCGTAGCTGAGGAACCCGTAGGGCTGCTGGACGCTGCGGCGCGGCCGGTCGTCGGAGCGCTCACGCACGGTCGGCCTCCGTGGACAGGTCGCGGGACACGTGGCGGCGGGCGGCCACCCGGTCGGCGGCGGTGTCGACGGCCCGGCGCAGCGGGAAGAACGGGCTGTCTGCCGCGCCGATACGGCCCCGGACGATCGGGCCGCGGCCACCGGGCGCCGAGCTCTCCGGCCATCGGCCGGGTTCGCCGAAGTGGCTGTCGTCGAAGCCGGCGCCCAGCAGCAGCACGTACGCCCCCTCCCCGTACAGCCGGCCGAGCGGGGACCGCTCGCCGAGCAGGCAGTTCAAGGCGTGTCCGGAGACGATCCGGGCGGCCTCGGGCCCGAGCGCGACGAGCCGCGCTGAAGGGCTCCATGCTCTTACGGTAGGACAAGAGTTGATGCGGTGTCAGGCCTCGCGTCATGTGGACGTACGTCCGTGAGGTGAGGGAATGTCCTCGGTGAAGGTGGGGACACGACCAGGGTGCCGCGGGGGCCGAGCACGCCCCGCACGTCCCTCAGTGCGCATCCCCGTTCAGCCCTGCAGCCTGGCAGCCATCCGGCGTCCGTGGGCGGTGAGTCCGTCGAGCTGGATCGCCCCTGTCGGGAGGCGGTCCAGGTAGGCGGACCTGAGGCTTTCCCTGGCCTCGTCGCTGCCCGCGAGGTCGAACAGGTCCAACAGGGCGTTGAACTTCACCTGTTGCACTCCTTCCACGATCAGCCCGGCCAGAGCCCCGGCGGTTTCCGGCAAGGCCAGTCCCAGGGCCCCGAAGGCGTGCGGGTCGGCGGCCACGTGTCCCTGTTTTCCTCCCCCGCGCACCGGGGTGCACGCGGTCAGCAGGGCGCGGACGCCCGGCGCGCGGGGTGCGTGGCGGGCGCGCAGGAGCTCGGCGGCCTCGGTGAACGACCGCGTCCACCGGGCGTACGCCGTCTCGTCCAGCCTGGGGGCGGGCTCGGCGGCGAATCCGTCGCGGTAGGGGTCGCCGTCCTCCAGGAGGACCGTGAACTCGCCCGTGACAATGGTGCGCACGGGTTCCCAGCCGATGCTGAGGACCGCGGCCTCGGCGACGGGGAGCGGCTTGCCGCCCGACCGGGAGTCGAGCAGCAGAGCGCCCGCGCGCGCGACCAGCACGACGGGCCCGTCACCGGGCGGCAGGGTCAGCCGTCCCATGCCCGGCAGATGCGCCTCCACGGTGTGCTCCGGCAGTTCGAGCCGGAGGTGGGTGCCCGCCCGTACCGCGGCCGCCATGGCGATCTCCCCGAGCCTCTGCCGTACGGCGGGCGCGGGAACCCTCCCTTCGAGGCTGCGCACCGCCCAGGTGCCGAGCTGAGGATGGCGCATGGTCTCGGCTGTCTCCCGGGGCCGGTGCTGGTCCTGCCGTGTCAGGGCGCTCGCCTCGGGGCCCGGATACCGGGCGCAGACGGCGCCGATCAGCAGCCGGCGGACGCTGGCCTCGGCACCGACGAGAGCGCGCAGCGCGTCGCCGTCGCCGCCGCCCGCGGCGAGGGAGTCGAAGCCGTCCACGGTCAGCGTGTGCCGGCGCACCGGCCGCGGCCGCGGTGACCGCAGGATGTGACCGATCAGCCGGAAGAGGTCCTCGCAGTAGACCGAGGGGTTGTCGAAGCCGTTGTCGGACCGGTGGCGGTGGCCGTACAGCCCACCCCCGCAGATCCGCACCACGGAGCAGTCACGACACTGGCGGCTCAGCGCGTCCGATCCCCCGCCCTGAGCCAGGAAGCCGGGGTGGGCGGCCGCCTCGTCGAAGGTGTGCCGCAGGATGTGGAATCCCGTGGCGGGCGCGCCGTGTTTCGCCGTCTTGAGCCAGTCGGCCTGTTCGATCTCCCCGTCGGTCTCGACGACGACCAGGTCGGGACTGCCGAGGCCGAGTGCTTCGGTGAAGGAATCCCGCCCGTCCCGCCCAGCCTCGATCGAGTCGAAGAGCCGGACGGGAAAGGGCCTTCCGTCGGCGGTCCAGCGGTCGTGGACGGTGGTCAGCCACCGTGCGTGGGCCGCGTTCCCCGGTGGCGGGCGGTCCCAGGTGGCGTGCGGCAGCAGGAAGTCCACCCGTGGTGGATCGAGCGCGGCCAGGGCCTCGTACACGTCGAGGGGGTCGTTCTCCACATCGATGGTGCACAGCAGGCCGGCGAAGGCGCTGCGGTAGGGGGCGGAGCCGATGAGCCGCACCGCCCGGACCACGGCGTCGTACGATCCGTTGCCGTTCGCCCGCTTGCGGTGGCGGTCGTTGGACGCGCGGTCGCCGTCGAGGGAGATGCCGGTGGCGATCCGCTCGCGGACCAGCATGCGGCAGACGTCCTCGTCGAGGCGCAGGCCGTTGGTCTGCATCCGCAGATCGAGTTCGCAGACACCGTCCAGTGCGGCGCGCAGGTCCCCGGCGATGTGAGCCAGCCGTTCGGGTCCGGCGAGCAGGGGTTCACCACCGTGCAGGACGACGTGCACGCCGGCGAGTTCGGGGTGGGCCCTGGCGTGCTCGGCGATCCGGGACACCACGGCCGCCGCCACCTCGTCCGTGATCACCTGAGGCCGGCGTCGCCAGCTCTGGTCGGCGTGGCGATAGACGTAGCAGTGATCGCAGGCCAGGTCGCACCTGCTGTGCACCTTGAGGACGAACTGACGGAACGCTCTTGTCCCGGCGGTCATCGGCCCATGGTGTCCGGTGCGGTCAGATGCTGGAGTTGAAGCTGGATCCCGACTGCCGCGCGGACGGCAGCAGCCTGTTCAACGACTGCGCTCGGACGTCGAGCAGGTCACTCAGTGAGGTGGACTCGACGTCCGGGATGTGCGTGGTGAGGTGCGGCAGTTGCGAGGGCGCTGCAGGCACGGCGCTCGCAAGGCCACCGGAAACCTCTCCCGCATTCGTCATCACGGTCTCCTTCGCCGGTTCGTGGAATCGCCGCCAGCGGGGCGGATTCCCGCCGAGTGGAATCGCACTGAGCAGTCCGCCGGTGGCACGACGTCACCGCTCCACCCATCATCGTGGCCCTTTCCCGTCAGTGACAAGGGCGGCAAGGGTAGCTTACGAGCCAGCTTCCGTACGGTAACGGCCAATGTGCGTCAGGTGGGCGCGCGTAGAACGCGGGCGGCACGCCACCCGGCCCAGCGGCCCCACCGGAAGCGGGACCGACGGGGCCGGGCGGGTGAGGGAGGACCTAGGCATCGCGGCTCGGTGTCCTCGTCGTCTCGTCCGCCGCCGCGTCCTCGCGCGTTCCCAGGCGGCTGTGTGTGCGGCCGTACAGGAAGTACAGGACGAAGCCGAGGACCATCCAGACGGCGAAGCGGGTCCAGGTCTCGGCCGGCAGGTTGAGCATCAGCCACAGCGAGGCGAGGACGGACAGGACCGGGATGACGGGCACCCACGGGGTGCGGAACGCGCGGGGCAGGTCGGGCCGGGTCCGGCGGAGGACGAGGACGCTGACCGCCACGACGACGAAGGCGAACAGCGTGCCGATGTTGACCAGTTCGGCGAGTTCGCCGAGGCTCGTGAAGCCCGCGACGACGGCGATGACCACGCCGAGCAGGATGGTCGGCCGGTGCGGTGTCTTGAAGCGCGGGTGGACGTGGGAGAAGAAGCGCGGCAGCAGTCCGTCGCGGCTCATCGCGAAGAACACCCGGGTCTGGCCGAGCAGCAGGATCATGCAGACGACGGTCAGGCCGACGGAGGCGCCGAAGCTGATGAAGCCCGCGAACCCCGGGTGCCCGGTGGCCTTGAACGCGTCCGCGAGCGGGGCGTCCACGGAGAGCTTCGTGTAGTGCTGCATGCCGGTCACCACGATCGACACCGCCACGTAGAGCGCGGTGCAGATGAGCAGCGAGCCGAGGATGCCGCGCGGCATGTCCCGCTGCGGGTTCTTCGTCTCCTCGGCGGCCGTGGCCACGATGTCGAAGCCGATGAAGGCGAAGAAGACGACGGACGCCGCCGTGAAGACGCCCATCACACCGAAGTTGGAGGGCGCCCATCCGAACAGCAGCTGGACCAGCGGGGAATGGATGTCGCCGCCCGCCTCCACGGCCTGCGCCTTCGGGATGAACGGGTCGTAGTTGGCACTCTTGATGAAGAAGGCACCCGCGACGATGACGACGAGGACGACGGCCACCTTGATGGCGACCACGAGTGAGGTGATGCGGGCCGACAGCTTCATGCCGATGACGAGGATGGCGGTGAGGACGAGGACGAGCCCGGCGGCGAGGATGTCGAAGCCGAAGCCGTCGGCCCCGTCCCTGCCGCTGAGCGCCTCGGGCATGTGCCAGCCCGCGTTCTCCATCAGCGAGCGGATGTAGCCGGACCAGCCGACCGCGACCACCGCCGTGCCGAGCGCGAACTCCAGCACCAGGTCCCAGCCGATGATCCAGGCGGGCAGCTCACCGAGCGAGGCGTACGAGAAGGTGTACGCGGACCCGGCGACCGGGACCGAGGACGCGAACTCGGCGTAACACAGCGCGGCGAGCGCGCAGACGACTCCGGCCACGACGAACGCCAGGGCGACCGCGGGCCCCGCGTTGTTCTTGGCGACGGTACCGGTGAGGACGAAGATGCCGGTGCCGACGATGACACCGACGCCGAACACCGTGAGATCCATGGCGGACAGGGACTTCTTGAGCGCGTGCTCCGGTTCCTCGGTGTCCTGGATCGACTGTTCGACCCGTTTTGTCCTGAAGAGAGTGCTCACGGGCGTACCTCCCACGCTTCGTCGTCCCGACATGATCGGGGGGCGTAGGGCGTATGCCCCGGCGCGGGTGGACTCACGCGAACGGGCCGGTCTCACCACCGTAAAGGGTTGTGAAACCGGCCCGTCCGTACAGGTCAGTCGCGGGCGGGCTCCACGGCGTCCACCCGCTCGAACCGGCCGTCCAGCTTGGAGACGAGGCCGGTGACCTGGCGGGCGATGTCCGGCGCGGTGAGGCCGATCTCCGCCATGACCTCGGCGCGGGAGGCGTGGTCGAGGAAGCGCGGCGGGATGCCGAAGTCGCGCAGCGGGACGTCCACGCCCGCGTCGCGCAGGGCCTGGGCGACGGCCGAGCCGACGCCGCCGACGCGGGAGTTGTCCTCGACGGTGACGACCACGCGGTGCTGTTCGGCGAGCGGCGCCATGGCCTCGTCGACGGGCTTGACCCAGCGAGGGTCGACGACGGTCGTGGAGATGCCCTGCTTGTCGAGCAGGCCGGCGATCTCCAGGCACATGGGCGCGAGGGCGCCCACCGACACCAGCAGCACGTCCGGGGCGTCGGTGCCCGGCTCGCGCAGCACGTCCATGCCGCCGACCCGGCCCACGGCGGGTACGGCGGGACCGACGGCGCCCTTGGAGAAGCGGACCACGGTCGGGGCGTCCTTGACCTCGACGGCCTCGCGGAGCTGGGCGCGGACCTGGTCGGCGTCGCGCGGCGCGGCGAGCCGCAGCCCCGGCACGACCTGGAGGATCGACATGTCCCACATGCCGTTGTGGGATGCGCCGTCGGTGCCGGTGACGCCGGCCCGGTCCAGCACGAACGTGACCCCGCACTTGTGCAGGGCCACGTCCATCAGCACCTGGTCGAAGGCGCGGTTGAGGAAGGTGGCGTACACGGCGAAGACGGGGTGCAGCCCGCCCGTGGCGAGCCCCGCGGCCGACACGGCGCCGTGCTGCTCGGCGATACCGACGTCGAACACCCGCTCGGGGAAGGCCTTGGCGAACTTCTCCAGACCGACCGGCTGCAGCATGGCGGCGGTGATGGCGACGACGTCCTTGCGCTCCATGCCGAGCTTGACCATCTCCTCGCCGAAGACGGACGTCCAGTCGGCGCCGGAGGAGGCGATCGGCAGACCCGTGTCGGGGTGGATCTTGCCGACGGCGTGGAAGCGGTCCGCCTCGTCCTGGAGGGCGGGCTGGTAGCCGCGGCCCTTCTCGGTGAGGCAGTGCACGATGACGGGGCCGCCGAACCGCTTGGCCCGTACGAGCGCGGACTCCAGGGCCTCGATGTCGTGTCCGTCGATCGGGCCCACGTACTTCAGGCCCAGGTCCTCGAACATGCCCTGCGGGGCGATGAAGTCCTTCAGGCCCTTCTTGGCGCCGTGCAGCGTGTCGAAGAGCGGCTTGCCCACGACCGGGGTGCGCTCCAGGACTTCCTTCGTCCGGGCGAGGAAACGCTCGTAGCCCTCCGTCGTGCGCAGGGTGGCGAGGTGGTTGGCGAGGCCGCCGATCGTCGGGGCGTACGACCGCTCGTTGTCGTTGACGACGATGACGAGCGGGCGGTCCTTGGCGTCCGCGATGTTGTTGAGCGCCTCCCAGGCCATACCGCCGGTGAGGGCGCCGTCACCGATGACGGCGACCACGTGGTCACCGCGCTTACGGAGCTGGTTGGCCTTCGCGAGGCCGTCGGCCCAGCCGAGGACAGTGGACGCGTGGGAGTTCTCGATGACGTCGTGCTCGGACTCGGCCTGCGACGGGTAACCCGACAGGCCGCCCTTCATCTTCAGCTTCGAGAAGTCCTGACGGCCGGTGAGCAGCTTGTGCACGTAGGACTGGTGGCCCGTGTCCCACAGCACCTTGTCCTTCGGGGATTCGAAGACGCGGTGCAGGGCGATGGTGAGCTCGACCACACCCAGGTTGGGCCCGAGGTGGCCGCCGGTCTTGGACACCGCCTCGACGAGGAAGGTCCGGATCTCCTCGGCCAGCTGGTCCAGCTGCTCCAGGCTGAGCCGGTCCAGATCGCGCGGTCCCCTGATGCGGGTCAGCAGCGGCACCCGTGCCTCCTTGCAGTAGTGCGTTCGAGCGTTGCCGGGTCCGGTCGAGTCTAATGTTCCGCCAGGACGGGCGACGTCCGGCCCGCGCGTCACACTCACGCGATCGGCCGTAGACCATGTCGCACAGCCACCTGCGAACGAAACGTTCCCCGCGCCCCAAAGGGGCGCGGGGAACTGCGCGACCAGCCACGACGAACCCGCAGGCGCCGAACGACACCCGGCCCTACGGCGCTTCGGCGCTACGCGCGACCGGCGGTCTTCTGCGTCCTCCGCGTGACCGAGTCGATAACCACCGTCGTGAGGAGAACCCCCGCCGTGATCATGTACTTGACCGGCTCGGCGATCGACTCCAGCTGCAACCCGTACTGGATCGACACGATCACCATCACACCGAGCAGCGCGTTCCACGTACGCCCGCGCCCACCGAACAGCGACGTACCACCGATCACGGCCGCCGCGATCGCGTTCATCAGCAGGTCACCCGTACCGGCGCTCTGGTTGGCGGACGCGATCTTGGAGGCCAGGAACAGGCCGCCCATCGCCGCGAACCCGCCCGAGATGGCGAACACGGAGATCCGTACCGCCGTCACGTTGATACCCGCACGCCGGGACGCCTCCACGCTGCCACCGAGCGCGAAGATCTTGCGGCCGTACGCGGTGCGGCGCAGCACGAAGTCGGTGGCCACCAGGAACACCAGGAAGATCACCGTGGCCAGCGGCAGCCCCTTGTACTGGTTGTACATGAAGGCGGCCGCGAAGGAGACGATGGCGAGCAGCACCGTGCGCAGGACCGTGTCGCTGAGTGGCCGGGACGGGATGCCCACGGCCTCCCGGCGGCGGTTGCCCAGGAACGAGGTGACGAAGAACACCGCGACGACCACGGCGGCGAGACCGTACGCGGCCGCGATGTCCGCGAAGAAGTACGTGGTCAGCTTGCCGATGAAGCCGTCGCTGTCCAGGTTGATCGTGCCGTTCGCGCCCAGCGTCTGGAGCATGAAGCCCAGCCAGAACAGCAGACCGGCCAGTGTGACGGCGAACGCGGGCGCGCCGAGCACCGCGAAGAAGAAGCCGTGGGCCGCGCCGATGGCGGCACCCGCGGCGATGGCGAAGAGCACGGCCGCCCACTCGGGCCAGCCCTGGTTGACCGCGAGGACGGCCGCGATGGCGCTGGACGCGCCGCTGACCGAGCCGACCGACAGGTCGATCTCCCCGAGCAGCAGCACGAAGACGATGCCGACGGAGATCATGCCCGTGCCGACCATCGTGACGGAGATGTCGCTCAGGTTCTGCGCGGAGAGGAACGCCGAGTTCAGGCTCTGGAAGACGACGCAGATGATGAGCAGGCCGATGACGACCGGGATGGATCCCAGTTCGCCGGCCTTCATCTTCCGCCGGAACTCACCGATGTAGCCGGTGAGGCCCCGCTCACGGATGAGGAGCCGGGGGTCGACCGCGGTGACCGCGGCGGCCGCGGCCTCGGGGTTCTCGACGACTGCCTCGTCCTGCGGAGCCGTGGAGGTCTTGTCGATGCTCACTTGGATACCTCCCCGTTCGAGCGCGCCGCACGGCGGGTCACGGCGTTGTCGGTGGCGCCCGTGATGGCGGAGATGATGTCTTCCTGCGAGGTCGACTTGACCTCGAAGACGCCGTTGTTGCGGCCGAGGCGCAGTACGGCCACCTTGTCGGCGACGGCCTTCACGTCGGCCATGTTGTGGCTGATGAGGATGACCGCGTGGTTGCGTTCGCGCAGCCGCTCGACCAGGTCGAGGACCTGGGCGGTCTGCTCGACGCCGAGGGCCGCGGTGGGCTCGTCGAGGATGACCAGCTGGGGCTCGCCGAGCATGGAGCGGGCGATGGCCACCGTCTGGCGCTGACCGCCGGAGAGCGAGGCGATCGGGATGCGCACACTGGGGATGCGGATCGACAGCGTCCGCAGCAGTTCCTGGGAGCGCCGCTCCATCTCGACCTCGTCGAGGACGCCGAACTTGCGCAGTTCGCGGCCCAGGAACAGGTTGCCGACGACGTCGATGTTGTCGCACAGCGCGAGGTCCTGGTAGACGGTCGCGATGCCCAGGCTCTGGGCGTCGTGCGGCCTGTTGATCTGGACGGCCCTGCCGTCCCACTCGATGACGCCCTCATCGATGGGGTGCACGCCGGCGATCGTCTTGACCAGCGTGGATTTTCCGGCGCCGTTGTCGCCGACCAGGGCGACCACCTCACCGGCATGGACCTCAAGCTCTACGTCGGTGAGCGCCTGCACGGCACCGAACCGCTTGGAGACCCCGCGCAACGCCAGCACGGGCGTAGCGGACACGTGAACCATCTCCTTCGCCGCCTGACCCGGCGGAAGGGTTCTGCGGAGACAATCCGCAGAGAAACACAGAGAAAACAGGGGGGAGTTGTTCCGTCCGGCGCCCCGCTCGAGCTTGCGGGGCTGTCTGATGCGCGGGGCGCCGGAGGAGTGCGGGGCGGAGCGGGCCGGGCCACGGAGCCGCTCCGCATGAGCCGGTCCCCGCCACCGTAGGGGAATTCGAAGGGCGAATTCCCGTACGGGACAGGGACGTTCGGCTGTCCGTGAGGACCGCTTACTTGACGCCGGCCTTGTCGCAGGCCGACTTGTACTTGGCCGTGCAGATCTCGGCAGCGGTGTAGATACCGTCCTTGATGACGGTGTCGTTGATGTTCTCCTTGGTCAGCGAGACCACGGGGATGATGGACGAGGGAACGTCCTTGGCGCTGCTGCTGGAGACCTTCTCCTTGGCGATGGAGTCGAGCTTCTCGCCCTTGGCGAGCGCCACGGCCAGCTCGGCCGCCACGCTTGCCTCCTGCGGGTAGGACTTGTAGACGCTCATGAACTGCTCGCCGGTGAGGATGCGCTGCACGGCGGCGAGTTCGGCGTCCTGACCGGTGACCGGGACGTCGATGCCGGCCGCCTTCAGGGCGGTGATGATGCCGCCCGCCATGCCGTCGTTGGCGGAGTAGACGCCGACGATCTTCTTCTTGCCGAGCGCCGAGACCGCCGACTCCATGTTGGCGTTGGCGTTGTCCGGCGACCATTCCTTGGTGTCGAACTCGCGGCCGATCTTGACCTTGCCGTCGAGGACGGAGTGGGCGCCCTTCTTGAACATGGCGGCGTTCGGGTCGGTGACCGCCCCGTTCATCATGACGATGTCGCCGTCCTTGGCCTTGCCGCCCAGGGCCTTCAGCAGGGCCTCGCCCTGGGTCCTGCCGACCTCCTCGTTGTCGAAGGAGGTGTAGGCGCTGATCGGGCCCTCGGCCAGGCGGTCGTAGGCGACGACGGGGATGCCCTGGTCCTTGGCCTTCTGCACGGAGTTCTGGATGGCCTTGGAGTCGACGGCGTCCAGGATGAGCACGTCCACCTTGCTGGTGATCATCGTGTCCACCTGCTGGGCCTGGAGGCTGGCGTCCTGCCGGGCGTTGCTGTACAGGACTTCGGCCTTGTTGTTCGTGAGCTCCTTGACCTTCTTCTCGATCATGGGCTTGTCGAACTTCTCGTACCGAGCGGTCTTGTTCTCCGGCAGGAGCAGGCCGACCTTGATCTTGTCGCCCTTCGCCGCGCCCGAGGACTCGCTGTCCTTGTCACCGGACTCCTTGGCACTGCCACAGGCGGCCAGCGAGACGGCCATCGCACCGGCTGCAACGGCGACGGCGGCGCGACGCATACGCGTGTTCACTTCAGAAACCTCCCTGACGAGGCCGCGACACTGCGGCCGAGGTGACGGGAAGTCAACTCGGCCGCACGTGCGACGTCAAGAAGTAAATCCTTAACGAGATGGCAACGGTGCCATTCGTTATCTAAGTGAAGGCAGGAGCCGCGGTAGACATCGTTCCGTCCAAAAGGGTTGAATCCCCCATCTCGCTGAGGGCCAGCGCGAGGGCGCCGAGGACCTCTGCCCGGCCGCCAAGTGCCCCGGGCAGCACCGTGAGTTGACGTGCCGCGCTGGGAATCGCGTACCGGCCCACGGACTCCCTTATGGGCCCGAGGACCAGTTCCCCCGCCTCGGCGAGATCGCCGCCGAGGACCACCCGGCTGGGGTTCAGCAGGTTGCAGAGATTGGCGACACCGCTGCCGATGTGCCGGCCCACGTCGGCGATCACCCGACGGCAGCCCGGATCGCCGTCCCGGGCCAGCCTGACCACGGCTTCCATGGTCAGGTCGGTGCCGTGGCTGGACCGCAGGAGCGGCAGTACGTAGCGCGCGGCCGCGAAGGTCTCCAGGCAGCCGCGGTTGCCGCAGCGGCACACGGGGCCGGACTCGTCGAGGGTGATGTGGCCGATCTCCCCGGCGGTGCCGCCCGGGCCGCGGTAGATCTTCCCGGCGATCACCAGACCGGCGCCGACACCGCTGGCGACCTTGATGTACGCGAGGTCCTTGACCCCCCGGCCGCTCCCCCAGACCAGCTCTCCGAGGGCGCCCAGGTTGGCGTCGTTGTCCACGTGCACGGGCACCCCGAGCCGCCCCCGCAGCTCCTCGGCGGGCCGGGTCCCGGTCCAGCCGGGCAGGATGGCGGTGGAGCCGAGGGTTCCGGACTCCACGTCGATCGGGCCGGGCACGCCGAGGCCCACGCCCGCGATCTTGGTGCGGTCCACGCCGGTGGCCTCGATCAGCCGGTTGACCAGCTGCTCCGCCCGGTCCAGGCCCTGCGCGGCGGAGGCGTCCACGTCGAGCGGCTCGGACTCCTCGGCCAGCACCTGGTGGGCGAGGTTTCCGACCGCGACGCGCAAATGCGTGTGCCCGAAGTCCACCCCTATGACGATGCCGGCGTCACCGCTCAGACTGACGGCCCGGGCCCGGCGGCCACCCGCCGAGGTGGGCGTGACCTCGACCGTTCCACCGTCCTTGAGCTCCCGCACGATGTTGGAGACGGTCGCCGCCGACAGGCCGGTCGTCCGCGCGATCTCCGCCTGGGTGAGGGATCCGGCCAGCCGCACGGCCCGTACGACCCGCTCCAGATTGGCTCGGTGCAGTGACGACTGCGACCCCGGAGTCTCCACGACGACCTCCTGCGCGCGGGACCGCTTCAGCGAGGCCCCGTCCATGTCCAACAAGTGAACTCTAAGTCGAGCCGTTCGGGGTACGTCCCGTCAAGAGGTTGAGTCAGATCGGGATCGTTGCACCTGCACGCGTAGCCGCCCCCGGAGGACCGGGGGCGGCGTAACGGGAGTGAACGCGGAAGGCCGTCGGGCGCCCGGGGCCCTCGGGCGTCAGGGCCGGACTACTTCAGCGCACCCGCCGTGAGCCCTGCCACCACCTGCCGCTGGAAGACGATGTACGCGGCGAGGACCGGCAGCATCGCCATCACGAGCCCGGCGAAGAGACCGGACCAGTCACCCTTGTAGCCCTGGCTGACGGCCAGCTGCACCAGGCCCTGGGTGAGGACGCGCTTGTCCGGGTCGGTGTTGAGCACCGTCGGCAGCATGTACTGGTTCCACTGCCCCAGGAAGTTGAAGATGCCGACGCTGATCAGACCGGGCTTGGCCATCGGCAGCATGATCTGGAAGAACGTCCTGGAGTGCGAGGCCCCGTCGACGAACGCCGCCTCCGCCACCGAGGTCGGCAGGGTGCGGAAGAACGCGGTCAGGAAGAACACCGTGAACGGCAGCGAGTAGGCGATGTAGACGAGGATCAACCCGTGGATGGTGTTCAGCAGGCCCATGTTGTTCACCACGTAGAACAGCGGGACCAGCGCGAGCATGATCGGGAAGCTCATGCCGCCGATGAACAGGTAGTAGATGAAGCGGTTGCCCGGGAAGTCGAAGCGGGCCAGCACGTACGCGGCCATCGAGCCGAGCACCAGCGTGCCGATGAGCGAACCGCCCACCACCAGAACGGTGTTGAGGAAGTAGTCGCTCATGTTGGCCTCGGTCCAGGCCCGCGACCAGTTGTCGAAGTGCAGCTTGTCCGGCAGCGACCAGGGCGAGCTGAAGATCGACTTGTCGTCCTTGAAGGAGGTCATCACCGCCCACAGCAGCGGCATGACCACCATGAACGCCCACAGGACGAGCATCCCGTGGGAGAAGGCGTTGAGGACGCCGCCTTCCTTCTTCTCCTTCGTGGGCCCTCCGGCCGGGGCGTCCACCTTGACGACGGGGGCGCCGGACTCGGCCGGTACGGGGGCGGAGGTCTCGGTCGTCTTCATCTGATCAGTACTCCAGCCGCTCGCGCCGGCCCAGCCGCATCACCACGGCCGCGAAGGCCAGCGTGACGACGAGCAGGGCGACGCCGATGGTGGTGGCGTAGGCGGCCTGACCGTCACGGAACGCCTTCTGGTACACGTACAGGACCATGACGGTGGTCGAGTAGT
Organism: Streptomyces sp. NPDC046862; assembly: GCF_040704615.1. Lineage (NCBI taxonomy): Bacteria > Bacillati > Actinomycetota > Actinomycetes > Kitasatosporales > Streptomycetaceae > Streptomyces > Streptomyces sp. NPDC046862. The sequence continues at coordinate 38,736 of NZ_JBEYXP010000056.1, forward strand.
CGGGACCGCCGGGCCCGGTCGTCATGATGCCCACGACCGCGAACGACTCGGCGCCGAGGGCCAGGATGCCCATGTAGACCCAGCCGGACTGCACGGTGTCCCACAGCAGCGGCAGGGTGATCCGGAAGAACGTGGAGAAGCGGTTGGCGCCGTCCAGCAGCGCGGCCTCGTACAGGTCCGCCGGGATGGAGGCCATGCCGGCGGAGAAGAGGACCACGAAGAAGCCGACCGTGGACCACACGAGCACCGCCATCACGCACCACAGCGCGAGGTTCGGGTCGCCCAGCCAGAGCGGCTGGACGCTGTCCAGCCCGATCCCGCGCAGCAGGGAGTTGATCGCTCCGCTGTCCGGGTTGTACGCGAAGGCGAACAGCAGGGCGACGATCGCGATGGAGAGCACCTGCGGGAAGAAGTAGACGATCTTGTAGAACGAGGAGCCGCGGACGCCGGAGATCACCGGTCCGCCCCTCCTCCGCCGTCCGCCCACGTTGATCATGAAGGCGAAGAACAGCGCCAGCCCGATCGTCACCACCGGCACCAGCAACGCGAACAGGATGCTGTGCTGCAACGACTTCCAGAAGATGTCGTCGTCGAGCATCCTCGAGTAGTTGTCGAAGCCGACCATCTTGAAGTCGGGACTGAGGCCCGTCCAGTCCGTGAACGAGTAGTAGATGGACTGGATGAACGGCCAGACGACAAAGAGGGCGTACACCCCCAGGGGCACCGTGAGGAACCCCACGATGAACCGGTACTTGCCGTGCTGCATTACCACCGACCCCGATTCGTGCGCGGACGCCGTCGGGGCCTGCCCGGCGCGCATACGCCGGGCAGGCCCTTGGGACGGATTCTCACTGGTGCTTGTAGTGCTTGATCGACGAGTCCTTGGCGGCCGCGTCGGCGAAGCCCTGGATCTTCTTGATGGCCTCGGCCGGGGTGATGCGGCCGGCCATCATCTCGCCGAGCCCCGCCACACCGATCTGCTCCTTCTGGAGCTGCACGTACCAGTCCTGCAGACGCGGGTTCAGCACGTTGTCGCCGGCCTTGTCCAGCGCCGCGACGCCGGACTTCAGGCCCGGGGTGAGGGCGATGCCGTCGGTGCCGCCGTTGTAGGCGGTCAGTGACTTCACCTTGCTGGTGAAGTTCTTCGAGGACTCCTCGCTGAGCATGATGCGCAGCTGCTCCATGCCGCCCGAGCCGTTCTTCGCCTTCGCCGGGACGATGAAGGGCTCGCCGCCGGAGGCCCAGATGGTGCCGAAGGGCATCTTGTCGGAGGAGTCGATACCGGTGGGCGCGGAGACGGCCAGGTCGAAGTCCTTCGGGATGACCTTCGCCGACTCGTTCTCGACCCACGAGCCGTTCGGGATGAACAGGGCCTTGCCCTCGGCCCAGGCGGTCTGCGACTGGATGTGGTCCAGGCCCGGGGTGCCCTTGAGGACGTAGCCCTTCTTGTAGAGCTCGTAGTAGGCCTCGAAGCAGGCCTTGACGGCCGGGTGCTTCCAGGCGTTCGGCTCCAGGTTGTCGATGGCGTCGAGCACCTCGCGGCCGCCGACCTTGCCGATCATCGGGTAGAGCGAGAAGGGGATGTAGTACGGGTACTTGCCCGCGTACGTCCAGCCCGCCATGCCCTTCTTCTTGGCCTTCTCGCAGACCGCGAGCATCTGGTCCCAGGTCTCGGGGTACTGCTCGTCGAGCGAGTCCAGGGCCTTCTGCGAGTACCAGACGCCGTACACGGTGTAGGCGTAGTACATGATCCAGACCGGGTCGCCGTCGAACTGGCCCATCTCCACGATGCCGGGGCGCAGCGTGTCGCGGACCTTCTTCTTCGGGTCGTCGACCGACGGGGAGTCCAGCAGCGGCGTGAGGTCGGCGAGCTGCTTCTTGCCGACGAGGACGCCCATGTCCATCTGCTCGGCGCCGGAGTTGTCGATCAGGTCGGGCGGGGTGCCCTGGTTGAACCGCGGCTGCAGGGTGGACTGGATCTTCTGGGTGGCGGAGAACTTGACCTTCGCCTTGGGGAAGGTCTTCTCGTAGACCTTCACGGCGTCCTGGGCGTACTCCTTGCCGAAGCCGCCGTCGAACAGGACGAACTCCATCTGCGCGGTGTTGTTGACACCGAGCGGGTTCTTCGCGGTCTTCTCGCCCGCCTTGGCCTTCTCCTCGTCCCCGCCGCCGCTGCTGGCACACGCGGACAGGAAGCCCATCGTGGGGACGGAGATCAGGCCCAGCGCAGCGGAGCGCTTGATCAGATCACGGCGGCCGACACCCTCAGGGCCGTTGGTCCCGTCGGTAGTGGATCCCATGCTCAAGTCCTCGCCTTCTCCAGGACTCAGGCGGTGAACCGGATCCTCCCGGCACCGCGGTCGGTTCGTGCTGGGGTCGTGCGTGAGGATTCAACAGGGGCGAGACGGCGGACGGCGTGTGTGACACGGTCCGCGGCCACCCGTTTTCCCCCGGGTCGTGCCCGTCCACGGCGAAGTGGACGCCGACAGGTATAGTCCACTCCCCGTCAGCTGAGCAAGATCGAAGCAAGGTTGCCCTGTGGTCTTGTCCGAGTTGAGACCTCTCGTAAAAATGACACGGCTGTGACTCTCCCAAGCGAAGGTCCACGCCACTTCGCCCCGATTCGGCGCGACTTCTACGGTGCGGATTCAGCCACAGAGGACCCGGTTGCCGCACCCAACACCCTTGACATCACCGTTCACTTGAACCCCTACTGGTGCCTTGCGCAGCGAGTTGACAACGTTGTCCATCTCTGATCGTTTCCGATCAGGCGCAGGGAGGGTGCTCGCGCATGCGGCACAGACGGTGTTCCACGGTGGTGCTCGGCGCCGCCGCCTTCGCTCTCGTGGCGGCCTCGCAGGGGGCGGCCGTGGCACTGCCGGTCGCGGCGGCGGCCGCGGACCGGGAGTTCCACTCGTCCTTCGAAACAGACGATCCATCACCGGACTGGCTCAATACGGTCGACACGGCACCAAACGGTACCAAACGGTCGTCCGGCGTCGACGGTGGCTACAGCAGCGGCATCCCCGGCAATGTGAACGACCACGTCACGGACCTCCGGGCGAGCGGTGAGTACGCGGGGGCGGGCGAGGTGAAGGAGAACCTCGTCGACGGCGAGCCGAGCAGCAAATGGCTGACCTTCGCCTCCACCGGCTGGGTGGAGTTCGACCTCGACGCCCCGGTGAAGATCGTGAAGTACGCGCTGACGTCGGCCAACGACCACGCCGAACGGAACCCGAAGGACTTCTCGCTCCAGGGCTCCACGGACGGCAAGGACTGGAAGACCCTCGACACCCGGACGGGCGAATCCTTCAGCGAGCCGTTCCAGACGAAGACGTACGACATCGAGGACCCCCCGGCCGAGTACCGGCACTTCCGGCTGGAGATCACCAGGAACAACGGCGCGTCCGACGCCATTCAGCTCGCCGACGTGCAGTTCTCCACGGGCGGCAGCGGCGACCCGATCCCGCAGGACATGCTCTCGCTGGTCGACCGCGGCCCCAGCGGCTCGCCCACGGCGAAGTCGGGCGCGGGCTTCACCGGCAAGCGGGCGCTCAAGTACGCGGGCCGGCACACGGCGGACGGCCGGGCGTACTCGTACAACAAGGTCTTCGACGTCGATGTGGCCGTCGGCCGGAACACCGAGCTGGCCTACCGGATCTACCCGTCCATGGCGGACCGCGACCGCGACTACGACGCCACGAACGTGTCGGTGGACCTCGCCTTCACCGACGGCACCCACCTGAGCGATCTCGCCGCCACCGACCAGCACGGCTTCGCGCTCACCCCCCGCGGGCAGGGCGCGGCCAAGGTCCTGTACGTCAACCAGTGGAACAACGTCACCTCACGGATCGGTTCGGTCGCCGCGGGCAAGACGGTGGACCGGATCCTGGTGGCGTACGACTCGCCGAAGGGCCCGGCGAAGTTCCGGGGCTGGCTCGACGACGTGGCCCTGCGCGTCGCCGCCCCCGAGAAGCCGAAGGCCCACCTGTCGGACTACGCGCTGACGACCCGCGGCACGAACTCCAGCGGCGGCTTCTCGCGCGGCAACAACTTCCCCGCGACGGCCGTGCCCCACGGCTTCAACTTCTGGACACCGGTCACCAACGCCGAGTCCTGGAACTGGCTGTACGACTACGCACGCGCGAACAACGCGGACAACCTGCCCACCATCCAGGCGTTCAGCGCGAGCCACGAGCCGAGCCCCTGGATGGGTGACCGGCAGACCTTCCAGGTGATGCCGTCGGCCGCGTCGGGCACCCCGGACACGGGCCGCACGGCACGCGCCCTGGCCTTCCGGCACGAGAACGAGACGGCGCGGCCGTACTACTACGGCGTCCGCTTCGAGAACGGCCTCAAGGCGGAGATGGCGCCCACCGACCACGCGGCGGCCCTGCGCTTCACCTACCCGGGCGACGACGCGAGCGTCCTCTTCGACAACGTCAACGAGCAGGCCGGCCTGACCCTCGACAAGGAGAACGGGATCGTCTCCGGCTACTCGGACGTGAAGTCCCCGCTGTCGGCGGGCGCGAGCCGCCTCTTCGTGTACGGGGTCTTCGACGCACCGGTGAAGGAGGGCAGCTCCTCGGGTGAGAAGGGCTACCTCCGCTTCGACCCGGGCGCCGACCGCACGGTCACCCTGCGCCTGGCCACCTCGCTGATCAGCGTCGACCAGGCGAAGGACAACCTGCGCCAGGAGATCCCGGAGGGCGCCTCCTTCGAGACCGTGAAGACTCGGGCACAGCGCCAGTGGGACAAGATCCTCGGCAAGGTCGAGGTGGAGGGCGCCACACCGGACCAGCTGACGACGCTGTACTCCAGCCTGTACCGGCTGTACCTGTACCCCAACTCCGGCTTCGAGAAGGTGGGTTCGACGTACAAGTACGCCTCCCCGTTCTCGCCCGCGACCGGTCAGGACACACCGACGCACACGGGCGCGAAGATCGTGGACGGCAAGGTGTACGTCAACAACGGCTTCTGGGACACGTACCGCACGACCTGGCCCGCGTACTCACTGCTGACCCCGCGTCAGGCGGGCGAGATGGTCGACGGCTTCGTGCAGCAGTACAAGGACGGCGGCTGGACGTCCCGCTGGTCCTCCCCCGGCTACGCGGACCTGATGACCGGCACCTCGTCGGACGTGGCGTTCGCGGACGCGTACGTGAAGGGGGTCGGCTTCGACGCGAAGGCCGCCTACGACGCGGCCGTGAAGAACGCCACGGTGGTCCCGCCGTCTTCGGGCGTGGGCCGCAAGGGCATGGCCACCTCCCCCTTCCTCGGCTACACGAGCACCGACACGCACGAGGGCCTGTCGTGGGCGCTGGAGGGCTACCTCAACGACTACGGCATCGCGCGGATGGGCCAGGCGCTGTACAGGAAGACGGGCGAGAAGCGCTACAAGGACGAGTCCGCGTACTTCCTCAACCGCGCCCAGGACTACGTGAACCTGTTCGACGACAAGGCCGGCTTCTTCCAGGGCCGCGACGCCAAGGGTGACTGGCGGGTCGAGTCCTCGAAGTACGACCCGCGCGTGTGGGGCTACGACTACACGGAGACCAACGGCTGGGGCTACGCCTTCACCGCGCCCCAGGACAGCCGGGGCCTGGCCAACCTGTACGGCGGCCGGAAGGGACTGGCCGAGAAGCTGGACGGGTACTTCTCGACTCCGGAGACGGCCTCCCCCGAGTTCAAGGGCTCCTACTCCGGGGTCATCCATGAGATGACGGAGGCGCGGGACGTCCGGATGGGCATGTACGGGCACTCCAACCAGGTGGCCCACCACGCGATCTACATGTACGACGCGGCGGGGCAGCCCTGGAAGGCGCAGAAGAACGTCCGCGAGGTCCTCTCCCGCCTCTACACCGGCAGCGAGATCGGCCAGGGCTACCACGGCGACGAGGACAACGGCGAGCAGTCGGCCTGGTACCTCTTCTCCGCGCTCGGCTTCTACCCGCTGGTCATGGGCAGCGGCGAGTACGCCATCGGCTCCCCGCTGTTCACCAAGGCGACCATCCACCTGGAGAACGGCAAGGACCTGGTGGTGAAGGCCCCGAAGAACAGCGCCAAGAACGTCTACGTCCAGGGCCTCAAGGTCAACGGCAAGAAGTGGACGGCCACTTCGCTGCCCCACTCGGTCGTCGCGAAGGGCGGGACCCTGGAGTTCGACATGGGCCCGAAGCCGTCCTCGTGGGGTACGGGCCGGGACGCGGCGCCCGTGTCGATCACGAAGGACGACAAGGTGCCGTCACCGCGCTCGGACGTCACGAAGGGTGAGGGCGCGCTGTTCGACAACACGTCGGCGACGGACGCGTCGGTCACCTCCGTGGACCTTCCGGTCGACGGCAGGGCCAAGGCCGTCCAGTACACCCTGACGTCGTCCTCGGACCGCGCGAAGGCCCCGACCGGCTGGATGCTCCAGGGCTCGTCCGACGGCACGACGTGGAAGACCCTCGACCAGCGCACCGGCGAAGCCTTCCGGTGGGACAGGCAGACCCGCGCGTTCTCGGTGACCACCCCGGGCACGTACGCCAAGTACCGCCTGGTCCTCTCCGGTGAGTCGACGCTGGCGGAGGTGGAGTTGCTCGGCTGACCGGCCACCGACGGCGAGGGCGGGCCCGGGGGTGACTCCGGGCCCGCCCTCGTGTTGCCGCCCAACGGCGTGCGGCAGCCGTTTACAACGGAACCACTGGGCGCTACTTTCCAAGACAGGTGCGGTGGGAGCGCTCCCACATCGGTGGACCGGAACCCGCCCCTCGGAGCGCTCCCACCTCCCGCACGCAGGGGTGCCGCACGCACCCGGCGCCCCCTGTACGAGGACCGGCGCACACACCGCACGTCCCTCACGGCCGTACACCCGAGGAGTATTTGTCATGCGCGTGACATCCATGCGATTAAGACTCCCCCGGCGCCACAGAGCCCTCTTCCTCGTCCTGCTCGCCCTCGTCACCACCCTCCCCGCGCTCGGCCTGGTCATGACGGCGGGCAGTGGTGAGGCGGAGGCCCACGGGACCCCCATGAAACCGGGCAGCCGCACCTTCCTGTGCTGGCAGGACGGACTGACCGACACCGGCGAGATCAAACCGGTCAACCCGGCCTGCAAGGCGGCCCAGCAGGTCAGCGGCACCACGCCGTTCTACAACTGGTTCTCCGTCCTGCGCTCGGACGGCGCCGGCCGGACCCGGGGCTTCGTCCCCGACGGCCAGTTGTGCAGCGGCGGCAACACCAACTTCACCGGGTTCAACACGCCCAGCAAGGACTGGCCGCTGACCCACCTCACCTCGGGCGCGACCGTCGACTTCTCGTACAACGCATGGGCCGCGCACCCGGGTTGGTTCTACGTCTACATCACCAAGGACGGCTTCGACCCGACGAAGACGCTCACCTGGAACGACATGGAGGAGCAGCCGTTCCTGAGCGTCGACCACCCGCCGCTGAACGGCAGCCCGGGCACGGTCGAGGCCAACTACTCCTGGCGGGGCCAGCTCCCTGCCAACAAGTCGGGCCGCCACATCATTTACATGGTCTGGCAGCGCTCCGACAGCCAGGAGACCTTCTACTCCTGCTCGGACGTCGTCTTCGACGGAGGCAACGGCGAGGTGACCGGCATCAAGGAGCCGGGCAACCCCACCGACCCCGTACCGGGCCAGTGCTCCGCGACCCGCCGTACGACGGGCAGCTGGAGCGGCGGCTACCAGTCCGAGGTGACCGTCAAGAACACCGGTGACGTGCCGATGCTGGGCTGGATGGTCGACTGGACGCTGCCGAGCGGGCAGTCGGTCAGAAGCCTGTGGAGCGGCAACGCCACCTACAGCGGACAGAACGTGATGGTCCACAACGTCGACTGGAACGGGTCGCTGGATCCCGGCGAGAGCACGACGTTCGGCTATGTGACGGACGGCTCGGGAGGTGATCCCGCCACGAGCCTGGCCTGCCGGGTGGGCTGAGCGCCCTCTCGGCCGGCCGACGAGCCGGGCCGGCTCCTGGCGGACCGGCTCGGGGCGGACCGGGTGGGCGTGGTTGCGTCCTCACCCGGTCCGCGAGCCGTCCCGGTCCCGGGGGGAGGAGACCGGCACGGGTGGGGAGTGGCTTGTGGTGACCGCGGGGCGCGACAACGTTGTCCGTACCTGCCCGGACGTGACTTTACTCCGTCAACGGACAACGATGTCAAGTCAGTTGGGGGCTGAGGCCTGGTCTGATGCCCGGCGGCCGGTCCACCGTGCGCGGTCTCGTCTTCACCTGGCAGGTACGGCACCGAGATCGTCGCCAGGACCGCGTACCGCAATGTCGCGGGCGCGGGCAGGGATCCGGTCGCCACCCACGTCCTCGCGACGAGGCCCTACGAGGCCCCCGCCGGCCGGACGATCAAGAGCGTGAGGCTGCCGGACGACGCGGATCTGCACGTGTTCGCTCTCGCGGTGGGCTGACGGAGCCCCGGTGCTCGCCGGCCGGTCCCGGCACGGGTGGGGCCGCTGGTCGCACCCGAGGGTGGCAGCACATATGGCGCGTTTGTCCAGGTATGCGATTCTGAGTGTGGGTGCCCTGCCGCTCATCGGCGGCGCGGTCCGGCGTCGTCGGGTCATGCGCCCGCGCCGTCGCCGCCTGAGTTCCGGGGACCTCCACCTGCCGGCACCTGCGGCATGGACGGGAGGTAGGTACGGACAATGCCCCATTACGGCGGTGCCCGGGCCGCAGTCTCGGGTCTGCGGGCACTCGGGGCCGGGGCAGAGGACGCCGGTCCGACTCGCCCGGCGTCGGAGCCCACCGTGAGAGAGCGGGTCCTGGCGTTCGCCGGGGCGGCGCTGGCGGCTGTCTATGTGCCGGGTGACGGAAGCCAGGAGCTCAGGCTCGCGGAAGTGGTCGCATCGGCCGGAGCCGGCACTTCCGGGGGCAGGCTGCCCGAACGCATTCCGGTCTCCGGCGACTCTCCGGTCGCCGACGCCTTCCGCGTCGGCCGGCAGCTGTGGCTGAGTTCCGCGGTGTTCGCCTCCCGCCCCGAGGACGGTCCGCTCGCCGTGCTGCCGCTCGGTACGGCCGGCGCCTGGCTGGGCTGTCTCGTCGCCCTGGGCGACTCCGTGGACGGCTTCGGGGCCGAGCAGCGGGACTTCCTGGAGCAGTACGCCGAGGCGATCGCCGGGCGGCTCCGCGGGGAGGCGGACCCGTCGGCGCCCGCGCCACTGCTGGATCCCGCGCTGCGGAGCATGCGCGTCGGCTCGTTCGTCCTGGTGCTGGGCACGGGCGTGGTCGAGACGGACACGACCCTGCTCGAACTGTTCGGTATCTCCGAGGACGACTTCGACGGCAAGACCGACACCCTGCTCTCGTACACCGTCCCGGAGGACCTCCCCTCGCTGATGTCGGTGGTCGAGCCGTCCACGCAGGCCGGCGGCCTGCGGGAGCTGGAGTTCCGTGTCCGCCGGCGGACCGGGGAGCTGACCTGGCTGCGCCTGAGCTGCCGGGTGCTGAGGGGCACGGACGACGGTCCGGAGCAGGTGGTGGGCCTGGTGACCGCGGCCCCCGTGCTGCGGCAGAGCGCCAGTGACGTCGCCCGGGTGCAGTGGCTGACCGCCGCGCTCGACGACGCCACGACGGTCCGGGACGTCAGCCGCGTGGTGGTCTCCGCCCTGCGCGAGCCGCTGGCCGCCGACCGGGTGGCCCTCGCCGAGCTGGTGGACGACCGGCTGGCGGTCACCGTGCTCGATCCGCCGGCGGCCGGTGCCTGGCCCGAGCTGTGGCGTTCCGAGTGGCGCTCGGAGTGGCCCGACGCGCCGGTCAGCGCCCTGCCCACGCTGCAGGCGGCGCTGCGCGACGGCCGGATGAGCCTGTGGCCCGCGGGGGCCGCCCTCGAACCCGGGCTCACCGGCGTCGGTCCCGGCGGGCTCGCGGTCCTGCCGCTGCGGGCCAAGAGCGGGGTCGCCGGGGTGTGCCTGGTCGGCTGGGAAGAGCCGCACGAGTTCGGCCCGGAGGAGCGGTCCCTGCTCACCGCGACGGCGGGGCTGGTGGGGCAGGCCCTGAAGCGGGCGCACGCGTACGACGCCGAGCAGGAGCTCGCCACGCTGCTGCAGCGCAGTCTGCTGCCGCGCCGCCTCCCCGAGCTGCCCGGCGGAACCGCCGTGGCCCGCTATCTGCCCGCCCAGCGCGGACTGCAGGTGGGCGGTGACTGGTACGACGTCATCGCGCTCTCCGAGAGCCGGGTGGCCCTGGTCATCGGTGACGTGCAGGGCCACAGCGCCGGGGCCGCGACGATCATGGGCCAGATGCGCACCGCGGTGCGGGCCTACGCCGTGGAGGGCCACCCGCCCGATGTGGTCGTCTCGCACGCGAACCGTCTGCTCGTCGGCATGGAGACCGACCTCTTCGCCACCTGCTGCTACGTCGAACTGGACATGGAGGAGGGCAACGCGCTGTTCGTCCGGGCCGGGCACCTGTCGCCGCTGCTGCGCCACCCCGACGGCAGCACCGAGGAGATCGCCGTCGAGGGCGGGCTGCCGCTGGGCATCGCCGCGGACGCCGAGTTCCCGCTGACCGCGGTCGCGCTGTCCCCCGGCGCCGTCCTCGCGCTGGTGACCGACGGCCTGGTCGAGTCGGCCGACCTGCAGCTGGACGACGGCATGCGGCGCACACGGGAGGCACTCGCGAGCGCCGACCCCTCGGATCCCGGGCGGATGGCGGACGTGCTGCTCGGCGAGGACGGCCGGCGAGAGGACGACGTGGCGTTGCTGCTGCTGCGCTACGACGGGATGAAGGTACGGCCGGTGCGGGCCGGCTGGGTGGTGTGGCGGCTGCCCGACGCCGTCATGCACGCCCGCCGTTTCGCCGCGCGCACCCTGCGCTCGTGGAGCGTCGGCGACGAGGCCGACGCGATGCTGCTGGTCGTCTCGGAGCTGGTCACCAACGCGCTGGTGCACACCCAGGGCGCGGTCCGGCTCGACCTCACCCATGCCGGTGACCGGGTGCGGGTCGCCGTGACCGACTCCTCGCCGCGTGCCCCCGCCAAGCCGGTGATCGTGGACTGGGAGTCGACCGGTGGGCGTGGCCTCTTCCTCGTCGAGGCGATGTCGGCGTCCTGGGGCTCCGTGCCGGTCGGCGGCGGCAAGCAGGTGTGGAGCGAGGTCGTCGTGACACCGCCCGAACCGGAGCCGGAGCAGGACGGGCCCGACCGGAGCGACGCCGGTACCGGAGGCGAGGACAAGCGGTCCGGACGCAAACGCGGGGGTCTGAGACGGAAACGAGGGGGTCTGAGATGAGGACCCGCACACGCAGGTCCGGGATGAGGACCCGCACACGCAACGCCCTCACGGCCGTCGTCGCGGGGCTCATGGCCGTGTTCGCGGCCGGCTGCTCGGAAGGCGACGGAGACGGGGACAACGGCTTCACCGTCGGTCTGCTGCTGCCGAGCCGCGCGGTCCCCCGCTGGGAGCACTCCGACAAACCCATGATCGAGAAGCGGGTGAAGGAGCTGTGCCCCGACTGCACCATCAGGTACGCCAACGCCGAGAACGACGCGACGAGCCAGCGGCAGCAGATGAACTCCCTGGTCACCAAGGGGGCGGGAGTCATCATCCTCGACGCCGTCGACCCCAAGGCGCTGCGCTCCTCGGTCCAGGCGGCGGACCGGGCGGACGTCCCGGTCCTCGCCTACGACCGGCTCGCCGAGGGCCCGATCTCGGGCTTCGTCAGCTTCGACGGCGCCGAGGTCGGCAAGCTCCAGGCCGAGGGGCTCCTGAAGGCCATGGGCGAGGAGGCGAACGGTGGCCGGATCGTCATGATGAACGGCGACCCGGCCAGCCCCAACGCGGCCTGGTACGAGGAGGGGGCCCGGTCCGTCCTCGACGACAAGGTGACGATCGGCAAGGCGTACACCACGCTGGGATGGCGGACGGACAACGCCCACGACAACATGTCCGCCGCGATCAGCTCCCTGGGCCCGGACGGCATCGACGGCGTCCTGGCGGCCAACGACTCCATAGCCGCCGGTGTCATCGCGGCCCTCAAGAGCGCCCGTGTCTCGCCACTGCCCCCGGTCACCGGTCAGGACGCCGACCTCGACGCGGTGCAGCGGATCGTCAAGGGTGAGCAGACCATGACGGTCTACAAGCCCTTCAAGCAGGAGGCCGACGCGGCCGCCGCCATGGCCGTGGCCCTCGGTCGCGGTGAGTCGGTCGACTCCGTCGCCACGACGACGGTGGACAGCCCGACCACCGAGAACGTCCCGGCGGTGCTGCTCACCCCGGTCGGCGTCACCGTCGACACCATCGCGCAGACGCTCGTCAAGGACGGCGTGTACACGATCGACCAGATCTGCACCCCGAAGCTCCGGCCCGCCTGCGACCAGGCCGGGCTCACCGGATGAGGGAAGGTGGTCCCGGTGGTGTTCCCGCCCGTGCTGGCGTTGCGCGGCATCTCCAAGCGGTTCGGCGGTGTCCAGGCGCTCTTGGACGTGGAACTGCAGCTGAGGGCCGGCGAGGTGGTCGCCCTGGCCGGGGACAACGGCGCCGGCAAGTCCACGCTCATCAAGGTGATCTCGGGGGTGAGCCCCGCCGACCGGGGCGTCATCGAGTGGGAGGGCCGGCTCGTCCACATCAAGCGGCCCCACGACGCCCACGCGCTGGGCATCGCGACCGTGTACCAGGACCTCGCGATGTGCGACAACCTCGACGTCGTCGGCAACCTCTTCCTCGGCCGGGAGATCGACCGGGTGGGCATCCTCGACGAGGTGGAGATGGAGCGCCGCGCCCGTGAGCTGATGCGCACGCTGTCCATCCGTATCCCCGATGTGCGCATGCCGGTCGCCGCGCTGTCCGCGGGGCAGCGGCAGGCCGTCGCGATCTCCCGCTCGCTGATGGGCTCACCGAAGGTGCTGCTCCTCGACGAGCCCACCGCCGCTCTGGGCGTCGAGCAGACCAGCCACCTCCTCGACCTCATCGAGCAGGTGCGCGACCGGGGTATGGCGGTCCTCCTGATCAGCCACAACATGGGCGACATCAAGGCCGTCGCCGACCGGGTCGCCGTCCTGCGCCTGGGCCGGAACAACGGCCTCTTCGACGTGGGCACGTCGTCCCAGGAGCAGATCATCTCGTCCATCACCGGCGCCGCGGACAACGCCGTGGCCCACCGCGCGACCGGCACCGAGGAGGCCTGGCCGTGAGCGGCGGCCGGCCGCCCCCGGACTCCGTGCCCACCGGGCCGGGCAGCGGTGCGGGCACGGAGACCGCCACGCCGGGCCGGGGCCCGCGCACGCGGGGGTGGCACCGGAGCCTCAAGGGATACGCCAACGAGGTCCGCGGACGGGTGCGGGTCAGTGAACGCGGCCCGATCCTCGTCGTCCTCGGTCTGATCGTGATCTGGCTCGTCTTCCAGTCCCTCGACGACAACTTCCTCTCTCCGCGCAACCTGTCCAACCTCAGCGTGGACATCGTGGGCACCGGCCTGGTCGCCGTCGGCATCGTGTTCGTGCTGCTGATCGGGGAGATCGACCTGTCGGTCGGCTCCGTCAGCGGTCTGGCGGGGGCCGTGTTCGCGGTGCTGAACGTGAACCTGGGCATGCCGGAGTGGCTCGCCGTGATCGTGGCCGTGGTCACGGGGACGGCGGTGGGCGCCTTCCACGGGGTCTTCTTCGCCAGACTCGGGGTGCCCGCGTTCGTCGTCACGCTCGCGGGGCTGCTGGTCTGGAACGGCCTGACGCTCTACCTGCTGGGTGCGAGCGGCACCATCAACATCGACGAGGACGGCCTGGTCGCCAAGCTGACCAGCGAGTACTTCGGTGCCCACGCGGTGGCGTACGGCCTGGCGGCCCTCGGCACGGCCGCGTACCTGCTCGCCTGTCTGCGGTACCGGAACCGGAACCGGGCCGCCGGGATGCCGTCCCGGCCGGTGGCCGAGATCTGGGTGCGTGGTGCTGTCCTGGCGGTGCTGGCCTTCGGCGCGGCGCACACGCTCAACCGGTTCCAGGGCATGCCGCTCGCGCTGCTGATCTTCCTGGTGGTCCTCGTCGTCTCGGACTACGTCCTGCGCCGCACCCGCTACGGACGGCGGGTCTACGCGCTCGGCAGCGGCGTGGAGGCGGCGCGGCGTGCCGGTATCGGTGTGGAACGCGTACGGATCGCGATGTTCATGGTGTCGGGGACGCTGGCGGCGGTCGGCGGCCTGTTCGTGGCCTCGGGACTCACCTCCGCGAGCCCCACGACGGCCCGTGCCGCCGGCTCGGGCATGCTGCTGATCAACGCCATCGCGGCGGCCGTCATCGGGGGAACCAGTCTGTTCGGCGGCCGTGGCTCGCCCTGGTCCGTCCTGCTCGGGGTGCTGGTCATCCAGTCGATCGCCTCGGGCATGGCGCTGCTGGGGGTCGAGGACTCCGTCCAGTTCATGATCACCGGCGGGGTGCTGCTCGCCGCCGTCGCGGCGGACTCGCTCTCCCGGCGCGCGGAGACGCTGCGCGGGCCGCCTCGAACGGGATGACGCGACGGAATGACGCAACGGAGTCACGCAACGGCGTGACACAACGGAGCAATTCGCCGGGATACTGCATATGATGCCCTACTCCCCCTATGCCCATATGATTGCTGAAATGTCCACTAAACGGCATCCATAGAACGGCAAGGTTCGGGCGTGCCCCGCGCGCCGAAGGACCGAGCCTCGTGTCCACCGGAGTGCCATGAAGCGCAGCCGCCTCGCCCAGGTGGCCGTGACCGCCGCGGCCGCCACCGGACTGGTGCTCTCCGGCTGCGGTGACGCGGACACGCCGTCCGGGGGATCGAGTCGCAGCATCAACGTGCTCGCCATGGACGCGCCCCAGGTGCAGAACCTCAAGAAGCTCACCAAGAAGAACTTCACCGCCAAAACCGGCATCACGGTCAACTACACCTTGCTGCCGGAGAACCAGGCCCGCGAACGGATGAACAGCGAGTTCGCGACCCAGGCCGGGCACTACGACGTGGCGAGCGTCAGCGCGTACGAGGTGCCGATCTACTCGGACAACGGCTGGCTCGCCCCGCTGGACTCTTACGCCAAGGCGGACAAGGCCTTCGACCAGGACGACGTCTTCCCCAACCTGGTCGCGTCGCTGACGGGGGACGACGGCAGGCTCTACGCCGAGCCCTTCTACGGCGAGGGTTCCTTCCTGATGTACCGCAAGGACCTCTTCCGTCAGGAGGGACTGACCATGCCGGCGAACCCGACCTGGGACCAGGTCGCCCGGCTGGCTGCCAGGGTCGACGGCAACGACGGCGTCGACGGCATCTGTCTGCGCGGGCTGCCCGGGTGGGGGCAGAACCTCGCCCCGCTCAACACCGTCGTGAACACCTTCGGCGGTGCCTGGTACGACATGAAGTGGGACGCCGGGCTCGCCTCGCCGGAGTTCAGGAAGGCGGTGGGTTTCTACGTCGATCTCCTCCGCTCGCACGGTGAGCCCGACGCCCAGCGGATGGGCGTCCTGGAGATCCTCGACCACTTCATCCAGGGCAAGTGCGCCATGATGTACGACGCCACGTCGCTGGCCTCGTCCATAGAGGCGGACGGTTCGTCGGTCAAGGGCAAGGTCGGGTACGCCCCGGCGCCGCACGACAGGACCGAGCGGTCCGGCTGGCTGTGGACCTGGGCCTGGGGCATCCAGGCGGCCAGCGAGCGCAAGGACGCCGCCTGGGAGTTCATCTCCTGGGCCTCCTCCAAGGAGTACCAGGCGGAGGTCGGCAGCGAGCTCGGCTGGACCGCGGCGCCCGCGGGGAGCCGTGAGTCGCTGTACGACAACCCCGAGTACCAGAAGGCGGCGCATGCCTGGTACCGGCAGGAGTACGCGGCGGAGACGGACTCCGCCGATCCGAGGAATCCCGGGGTCGCGCCACGGCCGTACACCGGTATCGGCTTCCTCGCGATCCCCGAGTTCGCCGTGCTCGGTACCGCGGTCTCCCAGCAGATCGGCTCCGCCATCGCGGGTCAGCAGTCCGTCGACAAGGCCCTGGAAAAGTCCCAGGACCTGGCCCAGGCGTCGGCGGCGAAGTATCGGGTGGGGTGACGCCCCATCCCCGCGGGTCCGGGGGCGCAGCCCTCAGGAATGGGACAGGACACACATGACGCAGGGCCGCGCCCCCGACTGAGGAGCGCGGCCCCGAACCGCCGTGCCGGATCGCCTACTTGCGGATCAGGCTGCGCAGCACGTACTGCATGATGCCGCCGTTGCGGTAGTAGTCGGCCTCACCGGGGGTGTCGATGCGGACGACCGCGTCGAACTCGACGCCCGTGTCGGTGGTGACCTTGACCGTGCGCGGCGTGGTGCCGTTGTTGAGCTCCTCGACGCCCGCGAAGGAGAAGGTCTCCTCGCCGGTCAGACCGAGGGACGCGGCCGAGGCGCCCTCCGGGAACTGGAGCGGGAGCACGCCCATGCCGATGAGGTTCGAGCGGTGGATGCGCTCGTACGACTCGGCGATGACGGCCTTGACGCCGAGGAGCGCGGTGCCCTTGGCCGCCCAGTCGCGGGACGAGCCGGAGCCGTACTCCTTGCCGGCCAGGACGACCAGCGGGGTGCCGGCGGCCTGGTAGTTCTGCGAGGCGTCGTAGATGAAGGAGACGGGAGCGTCGGCCTTCGTGAAGTCGCGGGTGTAACCGCCCTCGGTGCCCGGCGCGATCTGGTTGCGCAGGCGGATGTTGGCGAACGTGCCGCGGATCATGACCTCGTGGTTGCCGCGGCGGGAGCCGTAGCTGTTGAAGTCGCGGCGCTCGACGCCGTGCTCCGTGAGGTACTTGCCGGCCGGGGTGTCTGCCTTGATGGCACCGGCGGGCGAGATGTGGTCCGTCGTCACCGAGTCGCCCAGCTTGGCGAGGACGCGGGCGCCGGAGATGTCGGAGACCGGGGTGGTCTCCATGGTCATGCCCTCGAAGTACGGGGGCTTGCGGACGTACGTCGACTCGGCGTCCCACTCGAAGGTGTTGCCGGTCGGGACGGGCAGGGCCTGCCACTGGGCGTCGCCCGCGAAGACGTCGGAGTAGGACTTGTTGAACATGTCCTCGCCGATGGCGTTCGCGACGACGTCGTTGACCTCGGCCTCGGAGGGCCAGATGTCCTCGAGGTGGACCGGGTTGCCGTCCTGGTCGATACCCAGGGCGTCCTTGGTGATGTTCACCTTCATGGAGCCCGCGATGGCGTACGCGACGACCAGCGGCGGGGACGCCAGGTAGTTCATCTTGACGTCGGGGTTGATACGGCCCTCGAAGTTCCGGTTGCCGGAGAGGACCGAGGTGACCGCGAGGTCGTGGTCGTTGACGGCCTTGGAGACCTCCTCCGGCAGCGGGCCGGAGTTGCCGATGCAGGTGGTGCAGCCGTAACCGACCAGGTTGAAGCCGACCTTGTCGAGGTACGGGGTCAGGCCCGCCTTGTCGAAGTAGTCGGTGACGACCTTCGAGCCCGGGGCGAGCGTGGTCTTGACCCACGGCTTGCGGGTCAGGCCCTTCTCCACGGCCTTCTTCGCGACGAGCGCGGCGGCGACCATGACGTACGGGTTCGAGGTGTTGGTGCAGGAGGTGATGGCCGCGACCGTCACCGCGCCGTGGTCGATCTCGTAGGTCGAGCCGTCGGGGGCGGTCACGGTGACCGGGTTCGACGGGGCGCCGTTCGGGGCGACGGCCGGGGCGTCGGAGGCCGGGAAGGACTCCTGGCCCGCCTCGTCCACGGCGTCGACGTAGTTACGGACGTCCAGCTTGAACTGCTCGGCGGCCTTGGCGAGGACGATGCGGTCCTGCGGGCGCTTCGGGCCGGCGATCGACGGGACGACCGTCGACAGGTCGAGCTCCAGCTTCTCGGAGAAGTCGGGCTCGGCGGCCGGGTCGAGCCAGAGGCCCTGCTCCTTGGCGTAGGCCTCGACGAGCGCCAGCTGCTGCTCGCTGCGGCCGGTCAGCTTCAGGTAGTTGATGGTCTCGGCGTCGATCGGGAAGATCGCGGCGGTCGAGCCGAACTCCGGCGACATGTTGCCGATGGTGGCGCGGTTGGCGAGGGAGGTGGCGGCCACGCCCTCGCCGTAGAACTCGACGAACTTGCCGACGACACCGTGCTTGCGGAGCATCTCGGTGATGGTCAGCACCAGGTCGGTGGCGGTGGTGCCGGGCTTCAGCTCACCGGTCAGCTTGAAGCCGACGACGCGCGGGATGAGCATGGACACCGGCTGGCCGAGCATGGCGGCCTCGGCCTCGATGCCGCCGACGCCCCAGCCGAGGACGCCGAGGCCGTTGACCATGGTGGTGTGCGAGTCGGTGCCGACGAGGGTGTCGGGGTACGCCTGACCGTTACGGACCATGACCGTGCGCGCCAGGTGCTCGATGTTCACCTGGTGGACGATGCCGGTGCCGGGGGGTACGACCTTGAAGTCGTCGAAGGCGGTCTGGCCCCAGCGCAGGAACTGGTAGCGCTCGCGGTTGCGGCCGTACTCCAGCTCGACGTTCTGCGCGAAGGCGTCGTTGGTACCGAACTTGTCGGCGATGACGGAGTGGTCGATGACCAGCTCGGCCGGGGAAAGCGGGTTGACCTTGGCCGGGTCGCCGCCCAGCTCCTTGACGGCCTCGCGCATGGTGGCGAGGTCCACGACACAGGGAACGCCGGTGAAGTCCTGCATGATCACGCGGGCCGGCGTGAACTGGATCTCCTGGCTGGGCTGGGCCTGCGAGTCCCAGTCACCGAGGGCCCTGATGTGGTCGGCGGTGATGTTCGCGCCGTCCTCGGTACGGAGCAGGTTCTCCAGCAGGACCTTGAGGCTGTAGGGAAGGCGGGCCGAGCCCTCCACCTTGTCCAGCCGGAAGATCTCGTACGACTCGTCGCCCACCTGCAGCGTGCTGCGGGCGTCGAAGCTGTTCGCCGACACGACAGTCTCCTTCATTTTTGTGCGCGTACCACCGCATCCTGCCGCCACGCCGTCTCGACGATCCGCTAAGGTAAGGCTAAGTTAGGTAACCCTTACCGCCCGCCCGGTGATGGCGTGCGGCTACGGCGCGCCTCGGCAGATATCTCGATGTCGAGATAACTCTAGTACATGTGCGCGGCTTGGTCATGCCCCGAGCCCTTGTCCGCTGTCATCCAATCGAGGCGTTTGACAGCGAACCCAGCCGTTCCGGCTTCCTTGCCGGCGAACCTAAGGCGTGTCCGTTAAATGCGAGCCCGGACCAGCACTGCGGCGAGAACTGCGGCCGAGCGGTAGACGATCGCGAGCTTGTCGAACCTCGCGGCCAGGCCCCTCCACTGCTTGAGCAGGGCGAAGGACCGCTCGACCGCGTTGCGGTTCTTGTGGGCCACCGGATCGAACTTCGACGGACGCCCGCCTGCTGAACCGCGGCGGCGACAGTGGTCCTGCTGGTCACGCCGTTCAGGGATGACCGCGGTGATCCCGCGGGCCTTGAGCGCTGCCCGGATCGCGCGGGAGGAGTAGGCCTTGTGCCCGAGCAGCGTGGTCGGGGTCGTGCGCGGGCGGCCTGCTCCGGTCCTAGGGACTCGCAGGTCGCCCAGCAACAACGGCAGGGACTGACCGTCGTGCGCCTGCCCGGGCGTCACGACGACGGCCAGCGGTCGGCCCTGACCGTCCACGGCGTGGTGGATCTTCGTGGTCAGCCCGCCGCGGGAACGGCCGATAGCGTGCCCGGCGGGCTCTCGGAGGGCGTCGAGGCCCTGCCCTCGGGCTGCGGCCCGGCACTTCTCGGGGCGGCAGGTGTTGGTGGCGTGCTGGCGGGCCCGGGTGATGGTGGAGTCCACCGCCACCCGCCAGTCGATCAGCCCATCGTCGTCCGCGCGGGCGAGCAGGACGCCGAACACGCGGTCCCAGGTCCCGTCGGCGACCCAGCGGCGGTGGCGGGCCCACACGGTCTTCCAGGATCCGAACCTGGCTGGGAGGTCTCGCCGAGGAATACCGGTGCGGTACCGAAAGACGATCGCCTCCACAATGCGGCGGTGATCGGCCCACGGCCTGCCACGACGACCAGTACTGGAGGGCAGCAGAGGTTGGATGCGGTCCCACTGCCGGTCGGTCAGCCGGGCGTGACGAGGCATCAGGATCAGACCGCAGAGGTGCTGCGCACCCGGGCCAGCAGCCCGGCCGGGCTCAGCCGATCTTCTTGATCACCCGGGCGGGCACTCCCGCGACCACTGTGCCGGCAGGGACATCACGAGTGACCACCGCACCAGCAGCGACCACCGCACCGGCACCGATGGTCACCCCCTGCGTGATCACGGCAGCCGTCCCGATCCAGACGTCGTCCTCGATGACGATCGGGGCGAAGGAGAGGTACTCGCGGCGCTCGGCCAGGGGCAGTGGATGGCCTCCGGTGATGAGGCTGGCCTTGGGGGCGATCATGACGCCGTTCCCGATACGGATGCCTCCCTTGTCCATGAAGGTGCATCCCTGGTTGACGAAGACGTTCTCCCCGAACGTCGTGTTCAGCCCGTACTCGGTAAAGAACGGCGGGTAGATCATCACCGAATCCGGAAGCGGACCACCAAACACAACAGAAAGTAGTTCCGCGCGACCTTCGCTGTCGCTGAACGGAAGCGCGTTCAGTCGAGACGTCGCATCGGTCACTTCCACGATCCGCTCCGCATGGCGCGCGAACTCAGGCGTCTGGACATACATAACCTGCTCTGTGCGGGTAGACATGCGCTGATCCCACCACCGCGCAGAACACTTGATCAAACAACCCTGACCACGCCCGACACAACCAATGGTTGTGGAAGTAGGGTGGAGGCGTGGATGTTGAAGCGCTGCGGACGTTCGTGGCCGTCGCTGAGACCGGCCAGTTCCAGGCTGCGGCCGACGAGCTGGGGATCAGCCAGCAGGCGGTCTCCAAGCGGATCGCGGCCCTGGAGAGGCACATCGAGGTCACGCTCCTGGTACGGACCTCCCGAGGCTCCCGGCTGAGCCTGGACGGGCAGGTCTTCCTGCCCCACGCCAGGAAGGTCCTGGCGGCCATCGCGCAGGCTGAGCAGGCCGTGCGCCCCGGAAGCCGTCCCTTGCGCGTCGATGTCCTCAATCGGCGCATCTCCCCGGCCCAGACCGTCTACCGGTTTTACCGCTCCCACCCCGATATGGACCTGGACGCGGTCACGCTGAGCAAGGAGAACGCCGCCCAGGCCGCCCAGGCGGTGCTCTCAGGGACCGTCGACGCGTCCTTCCGTGCCCTGCCAGCAGATCAGATCCCGGCCGGGATCAGCGCCGAACGACTCCTGGACGCACCCCTGGAGCTCCTGGTCGGACCCGGCCACCCGCTGGCTGACGCGCCCTGGGTCAGTCCTGCGGATCTGGCCGGCCACCGCATCTGGATCCCCGGGATCAGGCCGGGCACGGAGTGGGCGGCGTTCTACCAGGCGCTGTCCGAGACCTTCGGCCTCAGCATCGACGCGCTCGGCCCCAACTTCGGTGACGAGGCCCTGATGGACGCGCTGGCCGACTCGGCCTCGCTGGCCACCCTCGTCGGCAGCGGGGACCGGTACCTGTGGCCCCAGACCCACGACCTGCGGCGTGTCCCGTTGCACGACCCAACCCCGGTCTACCCGCACGTGCTGCTGTTCCGCAGCGGAGACCAGCACCCCGTGCTGACCGCGCTACGCGACTATCTGCGCACCGCAGGCCCGCGAGCCCCGCACGACGTGTGGGCGCCCGACTGGCTAGGCCGCTGACCAGATGACCGAATTGACAGACACGCTCTAGTCGCCGACTACGAGCACCTCATCAGCGAGCCGGGCGTCACTTCTCGGGCTGGTACTGGGCGGCGACGACCGGGCGGCACGTCGGTTCGGTGGTCGTGGATGTCCGTGCTGATGAGCGGATCCCCACCGCTGAAGCAGTTGGCGCTGGAGCGGCAAGCGATCGCCTCCCTCACGGCCTACGGGGCGACATCACTCCATCGACTCCAGAATGCGGTCGAGTGTCCGGAGCCCCATTCTGCTCATCGTCGGATTGCTGTCGACGTAGTACCAGACAACACCCATCGCCTGTTCGAACGCCCATGCCTTGCCGCGCTCCCACTCCAGATCGTCACAGACCAGTGTCCGCCGGAGCACTTCCCGGGGGCCTGGCCGCAACAGGTGCCAGGCACTGACCAGATCCAGCGCGGGGTCGGCCGGGCCGAAGCCTCCGGTGTCGAGTACGCCGCTGAGCCGGTCTCCCGTGACCAGTACATTGCCGGGAATCAAGTCACCATGGCTCATCACGTCGGCACCCGTGCGCGGCAACTCCCGAAAGCGGCTCCACACCTGGCGCAGCCGGGGCACGTCGAGCAGCCCCATACTCTCCTCGAAGCACTTCGCCATCCAGTCGTCATGGTGAGCGAGAACGCCGCCACGACTTTCGCCGCCGAAAAGCCGCCCCCGCGTCTCGGCGTCCCGCAGGGCTGAGATGAAGGCCGCGAGGTCCTCGGCAAAAGCGTCCGACCCACTCGGGTCGGCATCGAAGGCGACCGTTCCCGGCAGCCATGTCTGGACCGACCACGGCATGGGGTAACCCGCTCCAGGCTTCCCCAAGGCGACGGGTTCCGGGGCGGGGAACCGAGACACCTGTGCCAGCTCCGCGCTCGCCCGGGCTTCCTGCTCCAGAATCGCCAGCGCCTCGGCAGCATCGGCCAGACGCAGTGGGAAACGCGCAGAGAGGTCGTCCCCGATACGGAAGATGGCGTGGACCGTCCCGGTCGACGACAGGAGCTGGATCGCCTTGCCGCTCCACTGAGGGAACTGTTCCTGGATCAAGGTCGCGACGATTTCGGTGGTCACGTCCACTTGGTCATCGTGCATGGTCAATCTCGCAGCACCTTCCACTAGTCCAATGCGAAACGCCGGAAGCGGACCAGATCAACTGAGACGACAGCCAGTATTCAGACGCCAGGTTCCAGATCAACTGAGATTTGCGGCCACCCAGGTGCCCCAACCGTTCCACGGACACCTGTCGCGCGGCTCTCGCCCGCGTGGCGTAGCCCCCTGCGCCGGCACCCCGGGGAAGCACTCCGCGCTACTGGCCCGACCGGTACGGCACGCGCGCCACGCGGCCAACGGCCAACCGCCCTGCCGCAGGCATTCGTTGGCGCTTCGCGGGTACCCGCTCCGCAAGGGAAGGAGGCACGCATGCCACTCACGTTCCGCAAGAGCTTCCGGATCCTCCCCGGGGTCCGGCTGAACATCAACCGCCGTTCCTGGTCCATCACCACGGGCGGTCGGCACGGGCCGCGCCGCACCCACAGCAGCACGGGCCGCCGCACCACGTCGATGGATCTGCCGGGCCCGTTCGGCTGGCGGCGCACCACCGCACGCCGTCGGCACGGCTGAGGCCGCCTCACCTGGAGGCCTCATCCGGCGAGCCTCACCCGGAAGGCGGTCTTCCACTTTTCGTATATCTCACATCCGATATACGGTCGCGCCATGGCAGACGACTACCTCGTACGCATCGGCAGGCTCATCCGTGACGCCCGGCAGCACCGGGGCTGGACACAATCGCAGCTGGCGGAGGCACTCGGCACCAGCCAGAGCGCCGTCAATCGCATCGAACGCGGCAACCAAAACATCAGCCTTGAGATGATCGCTCGAATCGGTGAAGCACTGGACAGTGAGATCGTCTCACTGGGCTACGCGGGTCCGATGCATCTGCGCGTGGTCGGCGGCCGCCGTCTGTCGGGCGCCATCGACGTGAAGACCAGCAAGAACGCGTGTGTCGCGCTGCTGTGCGCCACGCTGCTCAACAAGGGGCGCACGGTGCTGCGCCGGGTGGCCCGCATCGAGGAGGTGTACCGCCTTCTGGAGGTGCTCTCCTCGATCGGCGTCCGCACCCGGTGGATCAACGACGGCGTGGACCTGGAGATCGTGCCGCCGGCCGACCTCGACATGGACGCCATCGACGCGGAGGCGGCCCGGCGCACCCGCTCGATCATCATGTTCCTCGGCCCGCTGCTGCACCGTGTGGACCGCTTCCTGCTGCCGTACGCGGGCGGGTGCGACCTCGGTACGCGGACGATCGAGCCGCACATGATCGCGCTGCGCCGGTTCGGCCTGGACATCACCGCCACCGAGGGCCAGTACCACGCCACGGTGGACCGGTCGGTCGCCCCGGCGCGGCCGATCGTGCTGACCGAGCGCGGCGACACGGTGACCGAGAACGCGTTGCTGGCCGCCGCCCGCCACGACGGCACGACCGTCATTCGCAACGCCTCGTCCAACTACATGGTCCAGGACCTCTGCTTCTTCCTGGAGGCCCTGGGCGTGCGGGTGGAGGGCATCGGGACGACCACGCTCACCGTGCACGGCGTGCCAGACATCGACGTGGACGTCGACTACTCCCCCTCGGAGGACCCGGTCGAGGCGATGAGCCTGCTGGCCGCCGCCGTGGTCACCGAGTCGGAGCTGACGGTGCGCCGCGTCCCCATCGAGTTCCTGGAGATCGAACTCGCGGTCCTGGAGGAGATGGGCCTCGACCACGACCGCACACCCGAGTACGTCGCGGACAACGGCCGGACGCGGCTGGTGGACCTCACCGTCCGGCCCTCCAAGCTGGAGGCGCCGATCGACAAGATCCACCCGATGCCGTTCCCGGGACTGAACATCGACAACGTCCCGTTCTTCGCGGCCATCGCGGCGTCCGCGCAGGGCAAGACGCTGATCCACGACTGGGTCTACGACAACCGCGCGATCTACCTCACCGACCTCAACCGCCTCGGCGGCCGTCTCCAGCTCCTCGACCCGCACCGCGTGCTGGTCGAGGGCCCGACCCGCTGGCGCGCGGCCGAGATGATGTGCCCGCCCGCCCTGCGGCCCGCCGTGGTCGTCCTGCTGGCGATGATGGCGGCGGACGGCACGTCGGTCCTGCGGAACGTGTACGTCATCAACCGCGGGTACGAGGACCTGGCCGAGCGGCTCAACTCGGTGGGGGCGCAGATCGAGATCTTCCGGGACATCTGAGTGGCGGAAGCCGCCGTACCCTGCCTGACCTGCAGTGATGAAGGTCTGAAGGGGGTGCGGCGGCACCTGTGGGACAGCAGCCCTGAAATTCCGGGAGTTCATCACCAGCAAGCCGTTCATGACCCACCGCCTGCCCGACCGACGCCGTGCCCGCCATGCGTCCTAGCGCTCGCCTCTCCGGCTCAGCCAGGCGCGGTCGCCGCGGCCACGAACATCGGCAGCGCCAGGAACAGCCGGTCGGCGCCGGCACGAGCGCGCTGCTCGGTGATCCACGCATCCGCCTGCTTGCGCGTGACGGTGCCGGACGAGCAGGCCCCTTCGGCCAGCCCGGTCAGCAGGGGCAGCATCACCGGCCCGGTGAAGACACCCGTGTGCACCTCGATCGTCACCCCACCGAAGCCGGCCTCCAGCAGCAGGTTTCGATAGCGGCGTGCGGCGCGCGGGCCGGGTGTCAGATCGGCACGCGCATGGACGATGGTTCGCGTGAGGGCCGGGTCGTCGGAGTCGATGACGAAGGTGTCCCAGTCCTGCCCGATCAGCACGATCCGCCCGCCCGGCACGAGCACGCGCCGCGCCTCCGCCAATGCCCGCTCGGGTTCGCCCAGTTCGTGGAACACCTTGTCCGCACGGTAGCCATCGACCGACGCGTCGGCGAGCCCCAGCCCGTAGGCCCCGGCAATCCGGAAGTCGCAGTCGGGCCACCGCTCGCGGGCAACCGCGATCATCCGCTCGTCCGGGTCCACGCCAACGGCCCTGGCACCGCGTTCGGCCAGCTCCACCACCGCCCGCCCTGCGCCGCAGCCCACGTCCGCCACGGATGTTCCGGGCTCGATGCGCAACAACTCATAGGACAGGGCCCGCAGTTCTCTGGCCCCGGGCAGCGCGTCGGCCGCGTCGAGCACGGCAATGAGTTCGTCCGTCGACTGTCGCGTATGGCCTGTTTCCTTGGTCATGCACGCCAGGCTGCGACTTAATGTCGGCATGAAGTCAAGCGAACACAGCAGGGACGGCAACGGCGACAAAGAGGTTTTGAGTGTCGGTGCCCTCGCGAAACGCTTCGGCCTCGCCACGCATGTCCTGCGCCACTGGGAGACGATGGGGCTGCTGACCCCCGTACGGGACGCCGCAGGACGCCGACGCTACAAAACCGCCGACCTCACGCGGGTCGCTGTCATCCTGCGGGCAAAGGAAGCGGGCCTGTCCCTCGACACCATCCGCACCCTGGCCGCCACCACGGAACCCGCGCAGCGCAGGGACATCCTGCGCCAGGAAGCCGAGGCACTTCGCTCCCGCATCGCGGCCGCGCAGTACTCGCTCGGGCTCATAGAGTGCGCACTGGACTGTGACCACGAGGACTTCACCCAGTGCGCGCACTTCCGGCAGATGGTGGCCGAGCGCGTCGGTGTCGACGCCCCCGTGCACATCCCGGTCTGATTCCGCCCAGGGGCGGCCGGATCGCTCCGGCCGCCCGGTGCAGTGGCAGGTCACGGTGCTCGCTGGTCGCTTCCGGGACATCTGAGCGAAAGGTCACTGAGACACCGTTCCTTTGGTGCCGGTGATGACTTGGGCTTCTGCCAGCGTTCGGGTGCCAACCACGGAGGGCAAGCTTCCCGCCTGGCGGCGGCTCAGGTAATCGCGGGGCGCCGGCCGCGAACACATCAGGCACAAGGAGCGGTTGAGGGCCGCACCCCGGGCTGGGGTGCGGCGCGGCGCATGTGCTTACGCGGTCCAGCCTCCGTACGGCACGGTGATCAGCTCCATGGCATGGCCCGCCGGGTCCATGAAGTACACCCCGCGGCCGCCGTCGTTGTGGTTGATCGCGCCGGGCTGTTGCCGCTGCGGGTCGGCGTAGTGCTCGATGCCGCGCTCGCTGATCCGCGCGTACACCGCGTCGAACTCCTCCTCGGAGACCAGGAAGGCGTAGTGCTGCATGGCGATGTGGTCCGCGGGGATCGTGGCGAAGTCCAGCGTGACGCCGTTGCTCAGGCCGACCGCGATGAACGGGCCCCACTCCGCGGTGATCTCAAGGCCCAGCAGGTCCGCGAAGAACTGGGCGGACTCCCGGTTGTCCCGGGCGTGGACGATCGTGTGGTTCAACTCAACTGACAAGGAATGCCTCCGAAGGCATCTCCCGACACCTCCATGCCTCACCCAGCCGGTGATCGACACGCGATGTCCCGGTAGATCCTAGTCGCTGTTGTCAACGAAGTGAGTCGGCGGTAGTTGATGGACTCGATGCCCTTACGGGCAATGCGGTGGCGGATGCCTCTCTCGCGGAGCCATCTGCGCAGGTGGTCGGAGTCGTAGCCCTTGTCGGCATGGAGCTTGGCTGGGCGCCGACGACGCGGGCCGCGTCGGGAGCGGACGGGCGGGCCCCCCCGCCGCAACGGCGGCTTCAGGCCGAGGCTGTCGTGCACGTTGGCACCGGAGATGCCCAGCGACAGGGCCGATCCGTTCCGGTCCGTGTCAGGTGGATTTTCGATCCGCTCTTGCCGCCGTCGGCCGGATTCGGTCCGCACAGTGGCCCCCTTTTGCCGCCCGCACGCTGACGGAGTCGATCGCGCACCGCGACCAGTCCAGCTCACCGCGGGCGCCGAGCTCGTCAAGGACAACTCGGTGGAGCCTGGCCCACACCCTGGCCCGGCTCCACCGGGCGAAACGCCGATAGACCGTCGACCGGGCCGGCCAATGAACACCGGCGGCAACTGCCGCCAGGTACACCCCGAGGTCGCTACGAAGATGATCGCCGCCAGGCATTCGCGGTCACCCGCCCGCCGTCGTCCGCCGCGCTGCGGACGTATCGCCTCCGTCTGCGGAACCACCCGCCGGAACAGCGTCCATGACTCATCCGGCACCAATCGCTGATCAGACCCGTCATGCACCGCTCAACGAAACGATCAAGCCATAAGAAACGGCGTCCAAAAGCGACGTGGTTCACCGGCTGCTCGCGCCCGCGCCCACGGCGACGGCGGGCAGGACCGCGAGGGCGAGGATGCCGCCGGTGAGGGCCAGGACGGGGTAGCCGGAGGCGGCAACGACCAGGCCGGAGGAAAGGCCGCCGGTGGCGCCGGCGATGGCGATCGAGACGTCCACCAGGCCCTGGGTCCTGGCGCGGGTGGCCAGCGGCACGGCATCGGTGATCATCGCGGTGCCGGAGACGAGGCCGAGGTTCCAGCCCACCCCCAGCAACGCGAGCGCCAGCGCGAGCAGGGCGACGGAGTCCGCGGGCGCCGCGGCGGCCGTGACCCCGGCGGCGAGGAGGGTGACGCCCGAAGAGGCGGCGATCGCGGTGGGCCCGTACCGGTCGACGAGCCAGCCGGTCAGGGGTGAGGGCAGGTACATGGCGCCGACGTGGATGGCGATGACGAGGCCGGAGGCGGCGGTGCCGTGGCCGTGGTCGTGCATGTGCACGGGCGTCATCGTCATGACGGCCGCCATGACGAGCTGGGTGAGGATCATCGTCAGCGCGCCTGGTATCAGCCCTGGCCCACGGGTGGGCGCCGCCTTCGCCGCGGTGGCTTCCGTCCGCTGCTGGAGGTCGAGGCTCCGGGCGAGCAGCAGGGGGTCGGGGCGCAGCCAGAGGGCGAGGACGAGGGCGGCCAGGGCGTAGGCGGTGCCGGCGAGCAGGAACGGCCCGGCCAGGGTGGGCATGCCGAGGCTGACGGCGAGGGCGCCGGTGGGTGCGGCGAGGTTGGGGCCGACGACACCACCGAGGGTGGTGGCGACCAGGACGGTGGAGACAGCACGTGCGCGGTGGGCGGGCGCGGCGAGGTCGGCTCCCGCGTACCGGGCCTGAAGGTTGGTGGCCGTACCGGCGCCGTAGACGAACAGGGCGATGAAGAGCAGCACGGGGTTGTCGGCGACGGCGGCGACGATGACGCCCGCGCTGCCGACGGCACCGGTCAGGTATCCGGCGGCCAGGCCCAGCCGGCGGCCCCGGGCCTGGGAGACGCGGCCGATGCTGACGGCGGCGAGGGCCGAGCCGGCGGTGAACAGCGCGCTGGGCAGACCCGCGAGGTTGGTGGAACCGAGCATGTCCTGCGCGAGCAGGGCTCCGACGGTGATGCCGGCCGCGAGCCCCGCCCCGCTCAGGATCTGGCTGCTGACCAGCACGGCGAGGACGCGGCGCTGCGCCTCGGATCGCGGGGACGTACCGGTGGTGGTGGGTGCGGAGGTGCTCGTCACGAACGGTTCTCCTTTCCTCTCAGGACCCGGCTTCCTCTCAGGACCCGGCCAGGGTGTCGACGACGACAATGGTGGTCCATGGAGGGAATTCCTAGCGGCTCGACCGGCTCGACCGGCTCGACGAACGGCTTGTGGTGGGGAAGGTGCTGCTGCGCCTGTTCGGGGCGCTGTGCGCTGCCAGTACGGCCTGCGCTGCTCGCTCTCCGGCCGCGAGGGCGCCTTCGATGTGCCCGGCATGGTCGGTCGCCGTCTCGGTCGACGCCCAGTGGAGTCGGCCGTCCAGCGTCGGCCGCTGATAGAGGGGATGACCGAAGAGCGCGTAATCGGCCAGGTGCAGCACGGTGGAGGGGGACGTCCACTGCTCGGTGCTCCAGTCCTGCACGTGCAGGACGTCGGGGCTGCCGGCGGCAGGGCCGAAGAGCCCGGCGAGCTGAGTGGGCGACGACCTTCGCGACGGCTCCCATCCGGACCGGAGTGGACTGGGCGAGGCGCACGACGTCGACGCGCTCCAGCGCCAGGGCGGCGCGGGACAGCCCGGAGGGTCTGGTCACTCGCTGTCGGCGGTGTCCAGGACGATGCGGAAGCGGGGAGTTCCGGAACGCAGCCGGGTCACGGCTTCACCGGCCCGCTCCAGAGGCATCCGCTCGATCATGGGCCGCACGCCGTTGATGACGGCGAACCGCATCGCCTCTTCCGTCTCGCGGGCGCTGCCCGTCAGGTGTCCGGTGAGAGTGTGGCCGTTCATGACCAGCCGGGCCACCGGAACGGTCACGGATCCCGCGTCGATGCCGACGAGGGTGAGCTGTCCGTGCGCGTTCAGTCCGGTGAGGAGCTCGTCCACGGGGGCGGTGGAGGAGGCGGTGTGGACGATGAGGTCGGCGCCGCCGAGTTCCTTCAGGGCGGCTCCGGGAGCCTGGGCGTCGCTGTCGATGTAGTGGTGGGCGCCGAGCTCGCGGGCGAGCTTCTCGCGGTCGCTTCCCCGGGCGAGGGCGATGGTCTCGTAGCCGAGCTTCGCGGCGAACTGCACGGCGAGATGCCCCAGTCCGCCGAGCCCGAACACGGCGACGCGACCGCCTCCGCGCGTACCGGCCTTGCGCACGGCGTTGAAGGTCGTCACCCCGGCGCAGCCGAACGGGGCGGCGTCGAACAGGTCGAGCTCGTCGGGGACGCGCGCGAGTGCGTCGGCGGGCACGGTGATGCTCCGGGCCCAGCCGCCCGGGTAGGACAGGCCGGGAACCCTGCGTTCGGGGCAGTGGACGACGTCGCCCGCCCGGCAGTACGCACAGTGCCCGCAGCTGCCACCGAACCAGCCGACGGCCACGCGGTCCCCGACCGACCAGCCCTCGACCCGCTCGCCCGTCTCGGCGATGACACCGGCGACCTCGTGCCCCGGGGTGACCGGGAAGGACGTGCCCGCGCCGGTGGCCGCGACCGTGGAGAGGTCGGCGTTGCACACGCCGCTCGCCGTGACGGACACTCGGACCCGGCTCCCCGACGGCGACGTCGTCTCGGCCGCGAAGGGGTGGAGGGGACCTCGAGGCTCGGTCACGACCATGGCCACGGCGGTGTCCGACATGGTGCTCTTCCCTTTCTGAACACGACGATGCGCATAGGTGCTGGTTATGCTGGGTCAGCAGCAGCCCCACCATAGGCAGGGAAGATCAAGCCCGGTAGGGGACATCCGTGAATGGAGCGATAAGGCATGGCTATGGCCGATCGCCTGAATCCCGAAGGCCTCCGGTACGCGCAGGCAGTCGTCGAGACCAAGTCGTTCAGCGCCGCCGCACGCGCTTACGGCGTCACCCAGCCCGCCCTGTCCAACGGGATCGCCAAGCTGGAGGAGCGCCTCGGCGGCAAGCTGTTCGACCGCTCGCCGCGCGGCGTGACCCAGACCGACTTCGGCACGCGGATCCTTCCTTTGATCGAGCGCGCCCTGGTCGCGCTGGACGCCGTCGCGGCGGAGGCCAGGCGACTGACCGAACCGGGCGAGCAGAAGATCCGTATGGGTGTCTCGCCCCTGATCGGCTCGCACCTGGTCGCCCGGGCGTTCAGCATGGTCTGCGACCTTCCCGCGCCCAGCGACCTCGTGCTGCGCGAGGCGAACATGCAGGACCTGCGCGCATGCCTGCCGGCAGGCGATCTCGACATCATCCTGATCCCCGCCGTCACCGCGATGCCGCGCTTCGAGCACCGGGTCATCGATGTCGAGCCGATCGTCGTCGTCAGCCCCGATTCCGCGCAGGACGCTCCGCTGGAGCTCCAGGAGGCCGGCAAGGAGCAGTTCATCCTCGTACCGGACACCTGCGGCCTGACCACGTTCACCAGACAGCTCTTCCAGGCGCACGAGATGCCCCTGCGGACGTATCCGGGAGAAGCCGCCGGCTACCAGGTCCTGGAGGACTGGACGAAGCTGGGCCTGGGCTCGGCCATGGTCCCCCGCTCCAGGCTCACCTCGCCCGACGTGCCCCACCGGCCGCTGATGAACGAGGGCCGCGAAGTGCAGATCTCCTTCGAAGCGGTGTGGAGCGCCGACTCCCCGCTCGGCGCGGACCTGCTCCGCCTCGCCGAGAGCCTCGCGGCCGCCCGCCTCTAGCCGTACGCATTGCTTGTGGCCCCTCTCCTCCCCCTCCCCGACACCGACACCGACACTCATGACCGACAGGTGGAGTCATGCACGAACTCGAAGCGCTGCTCCGCGAGTACGACCGTGCCCGCGCGCACACGGACGAGCTGTGGAAAGACCTCACCCCGGACGAGGTGACCTGGCGCCCGCACGAGGACTCCAGTGCCATCGGCTGGCATCTCGGCCACCAGGCCCACGTGGCCCACTTCATGATCCGCAACCTCACCGCGGCCGAGCCCAGCCCCGACCCGGAACTGGACGGGCTCATGGACTCGGCGAATCCGGAGAAGTTCCGCGGCACGCTGCCCACGGTCAAGCGGCTCACCGAATTCCGCGACACGGTCGCCGAACGCGTCCACGCCCGCATCGGCGACATCGCCGCCGGAAACGTCGGCGCCCCGACCCAACTGACCGTCGTGGGGACCTACTTGCTGACCGCGCTGATCAACCACGAGTACCAGCACGACCAGTGGATCAGCGAGGTCCGTGCCGACAACCTCGGCCACCCGCTCCCGCCCGACCCCGCCTCGGACCGGCTCAGCCGCGTCGACGGCTACCTCGTCCTCACCCCCTACGCCTGACCACCACACCGCACACGGACGGGGCCCCGGTGCCTAGTCCATGCGCCGCTGGTCCTCCTCGCTCCAGGCCCGGGTGTCGCGGGGCGGGAGGTACGGCTCCTCCTCCTCGGGCAGGCCGCCCTCGACGGCGCGCTGCCGGGACAGCTCCGCGTCGAACTCCAGGCCGAGGAGGATCGCGATGTTACTGATCCACAGCCACACCAGGAAGATGATCACTCCGGCCAGGGTCCCGTAGGTCTTGTTGTAGGAGGCGAAGTTCGCCACGTAGATCGCGAAGCCGGCCGAGGCGACCATCCAGATCAGCAGGGCCAGCACACTGCCCGGGGTGATCCACTTGAATCCGCGGCCCTTCACGTTGGGCGCCGCCCAGTACAGGAGCGCGATCATGAAGGTGACCAGGAGGACCAGCACCGGCCATTTCACATAGGACCACACCGTCAGTGCCGTGTCCCCGACCCCCAGCGCCGATCCGACCTCATGGGCCAGACCGCCGGTGAAGACCACGATCAGCGCGCTGATCACCGCCAGCACCAGCAGGAGCACCGTCACCCCCACGCGCACCGGCAGCACCTTCCACACCGGACGGCCCTCGGGAACGTCGTACACGGCGTTGGCGCTCCGGATGAACGCCGCGACATAGCCGGAGGCCGCCCACACCGCCAGGACCAGACCCACCACTGCCATGGCCGAGCCGATGCCTCCCCGGCCCTGCAGTTGCCGCACCGCGTCGCTGAGGACGTCCTGCACCGCCCCCGGGGTCAGCTTCTGCAGGTTGGCCAGGACCTGGTCGGTCGCCGACCGGCCGGAGAGGCCCAGGATCGACACCAGCACCAGCAGGGCCGGGAACAGCGACAGCACGCCGTAGTACGTCAGTGCCGCCGCCCGGTCGGTGAGCTCGTCGTCCTTGAACTCCTTCAGCGTTCCCTTCAGCACGGCCTTCCAGGAGCGTTTCGACAGCTGGGTCGGCTCGTCCGGCGCCCGCTGCTCCACTTCCTCCCCCGGCCCCGGTGCCTTCGGCTTCTCAGACTTCGGTGTCCGCGCCATAAGTCCGGAGTACCCCATATGGTCGGACCATGCGGCGCCGCAGGGCGGCAGCGTGCCAAGGATTCGGTCATCGACCGGAAAGCGATTGTCCAAGATTGATTCAACGACCGCCAAGATTCAGCAAGGGAAACGGCCGGACCAAGATTCGGACGTACGTTCCTCACCGTGAATTCTGAGCCCGCTCCCCACAGAGCCGTCGGCCTCGCGCCGACCACCCCCACCGCCGCGACCACGACCAGGACCGCGCGGCGTTCCCTTCTCCGCGCGGCGCTGACCGGCACCGCCGTCCTCGGCACCTCTCTCGCCGTCGGCGCCTCCTCCGCCGCCGCGACCCCCACCGGCAGCACCCGCCCCCGCCCGACCACCGCACAGGAGGCCTTGCGGGAACTGGCGGCGGGCAACCTCCGCTGGCGCACCTACCGCGAGCGCCACCCCGACGAGACGCCCGCCGTGCGGCAGGCACTGGTGTCGGGTCAGCACCCCTTCGCCCTCGTACTCGGCTGCATCGACTCCCGGGTGCCGCCGGAGCTGGTGTTCGACCAGGGGCTCGGCGACCTGATGACCGTGCGCTCGGCGGGCGAGGTGCTCGACGAGGCCGTGCTCGGCAGCGTCGCCTACGGCGCGCTCGAACTGGACATCCCCCTGATCCTGGTACTCGGGCACCAGTCGTGCGGCGCCGTGAAGGCCGCGGTCCAGGCGGACCAGACGGGTGAGGAACTGCCCGCCCACATCCAGTACATCGCCGACCAGATCAAGCCGGCCATCGACCACAGCACGGAGGGTGACGCGCGTATAGCCGCGACCATCGATGCCAACGTCGAGCTCGTACGGTCCCGGCTCGCGGCCGAGGCCGACCTCGCCGCCAAGGTGGACGCGGGCGAACTGCTCATAGTCGGCGCCCGCTACGACCTGACGACCCAGCGGGTCAACCGGGTCGGCTGACCCCCGGCGGAGGTCCCGGTTTCCGGCGCTCGGCCGGAGACCGGGACCATCGTGCCCCGTCAGCACGCCCTCAGCCGACCGCCGGCAAGCCCTCAGCGAGCCACCAGCGTGATCTCCCGTTCCTCCTTCGCGTGGAAGACCGGCACGAGCACCAGGGCGGGGTGGGGACGCAGCTCCATCAGAGTGGCCTGCACGACGGCGGAGCCGGGCCCGTACCCGTCGGACCCTGCCCTCGGGTCCGCGGCCCCGTGGCAGATCGCGCGGACGCCGACGCAGCGGTGCGTGGCGGGCGTGACCCTGCCCTTGTTCGTCCACGGGTGTACGTCTCCGTCGCAGACGGCGCGCGTGCCGCCGACGGAGCGACGTCTGCCGTCCTGCTCGATCGAGGACGACACGTAGACAGGTCCGCTGCCCGCGGCGCAGCGGTACGTGCCGGACAGGGTGATCGTGCCGTCGGCGGCCACCCGGCCGGTGGCGGCGATCGTCAGGGCCTCGTCCGGTTCGGCCGCGGCCTGAGCCGAGGGAGCGCCGAAGATCAGCAGCGCAGCGCCCACGGCCGCGCCCATGACCTGGGAAACCGACATCGGTATACCTCCTTGAGCGGGTACCTCAGAGGTATCGGCACAGCGGGCGCCTGCCCGCCTTCGTCACCCCCTGGGCGGCGATTCGGCTCGTCCGTCTCCAGCACACCGCCATCTCCAGCACACCGGCCGTCCCGCGGTATGTCAGCGTCGTGTCACAGGACGTCCGGGTGGTGTCACGCTTCCTCGACATCGCTTGGCGGGGCGTCCCGGCGCGCGCATGGTCGGAGTACAGCACCAGGGCGGGGCGGCGACCCGCCGCCCGCCGCAGAGCCATCCGATGTGAAGCATCCGATGTGGAGGCGCGCCATGTGTTCTCACCAGACCCAGTGCTCCGCGGCCGACCGCCCCGGGCGCGACAGCGCCCACGTCGTCGCGTTCCACCCCGAACAGGGCTGGAACCTGCTGTGCAACGGGACGATCGTCTTCGACGACACCGGTGAGCTCCTGCCCGACGGCAGGGTGGTCGCGCCGGTGCGGGTGCCGGTGACGGAGTTGGCCGTCGCCGCGTAGCGCTCCGCGGGTTCAGCGGGTTCGGTGGGTTCCGTTGTGATGAGTCTGCGGGCCGGTGGGGGCTTGTCGCGCAGTTCCCCGCGCCCCTACGGGGCGCCACGTTCCTACGGCAGTACCGCGAAGCCGTCGAGTTCCACCAGTGCCTGC
This sequence comes from Streptomyces sp. NPDC046862, assembly GCF_040704615.1. Classification (NCBI taxonomy): domain Bacteria; kingdom Bacillati; phylum Actinomycetota; class Actinomycetes; order Kitasatosporales; family Streptomycetaceae; genus Streptomyces; species Streptomyces sp. NPDC046862. The sequence continues at coordinate 74,250 of NZ_JBEYXP010000056.1, forward strand.
TCGTCCCACAGGCGTACGGTGCCGATGACCGCCATCGCGGGGTAGTCGCGGCCCGCCAGTGTCCGCCAGATGCGCCCCAGGTGGGCGGCATGGGTCCGGTAGTCGGCCACATCGGTGGCGTAGACCGTGACGCGGGCGAGGTCGGCCGGAGTGCCGCCGGCTGCCGCCAGAGCCGTCAGGAGATTGGTGAGCGCCCGCTCGAACTGCTCCGGGAGCGTGGTCCCGACGACCTTGCCGTCGGTGTCGAGCGCGGTCTGGCCCGCCAGGAAGACCACCCGGGAGCCCGTGGCGACGACCGCGTGGGAGAAGCCCGTGGGCGGGGAGAGGCCGGGCGGGTTGACGCGCTCGGCGCTCATGAGGCGCGCACCTCCTTCGCAGCCTCCTGTGCCGCGTCCTTCACCGATTCCTTCGCCAACTCCTTCGCGATGATGTCCCGTTGGACCTCGCTCGCCCCCTCGTAGACCCGGGGCGCCCGCACCTCCCGGTAGAGGTGTTCCAGGAGGTGGCCGCGGCGCAGGGCGCGGGCGCCGTGGAGTTGGACCGCCGCGTCGACGACGTACTGGGCGGTCTCGGTGGCGAGCAGCTTGGCCATGGCGGCGCGCTTGGGGACGTCCGGGGCCCCTTCGTCGTACGCCGTCGCCGCCGCGTACACCATGAGACGTGCCGCCTCCGTCCGTACGGCCATCTCGGCGATCTGATGGGCCACGGTCTGAAGTTCCCTCAGCTTGCCTCCGAAGGCGTCCCGTTCGGCCGTGTGCGCGAGGGTGGCGTCCAGGGCCGCCTGCGCCATACCGACCGCGAAGGCCCCCACGCTCGGCCGGAAGAGGTTCAGGGTGTTTATGGCGACCCGGAACCCGCGGTCGGGCTCGCCGAGGACGTCGTCCACCGTGACCGGTACGGCGTCGAAGTCGAGGGCTCCGATGGGGTGCGGGGAGAGCATGTCGAGGGCTGTGCCGGTGAGGCCGGGGCGGTCGGCGGGGACGAGGAAGGCGGTGACGCCCCGGGCGCCGGCCGCGGGTGTCGTGCGGGCGAAGACGGTGGAGAAGTCGGCCTCGGGGGCGTTGGAGATCCAGCACTTCTCCCCCGTGAGCCGCCAGCGGCCCGGGCCGTCCGGTTCCGCGCGCAGGGCCAGCGCCGCCGCGTCCGACCCCGCCCCGGGCTCGCTCAGTGCGAAGGCCGCCACCGCCGTGCCCGCGGTCACCTCGGGCAGCCAGCGTTCCCGCTGGGCCCCGGTGCCGTAGGCGTGCACCGGATGGGCGCCCAGGCCCTGAAGGGCGAGCGCGGTCTCGGCCTCCGTGCAGGCGTACGCGAGGGACTCCCGCATCAGGCACAGGTCGAGCGCGCCGGAGGTGAACAGCCGCTCCAGCAGTCCGAGTTGGGCGAGTTCCGTGAGGAGCGGGCGGTTGACGCGGCCCGGCTCGCCCTTCTCCGCGAGGGGCCGCAGCCTCTCCGCCGCCAGGGAGCGGAGTTCGGCGCATCGGGCGAGTTGTGCGGGTTCTAGCGAGAATGCCGTCATCGCCGGTCCTCTCACCTGAGAAGTCACCTGAAAGGTCACCTGAAGGGCGGGTCCCCACTGACGGTATCGCGGACCGTTGACTGTCGTCACCAACACGATACGCTCCTGATGCGAGCCCACCACTACAAAGGGGGCGAACCGCCATGGAGACCAAGGACCCCGGCCAGGGCGTACAGCCGACGATCTCGGCCCACGCGGACACCTTCGCCCGCGACCACCTCCCACCCCCGGGCCAGTGGCCCGAGCTCACCTTCGACCTGCCGGAGCTGCGCTACCCGGGCCGTCTCAACTGCGCCGCCGAACTGCTCGGCACGGCCGACCCCGCCCGCCCCGTGTTCCACACCCCCTCGGGGACCACCTGGACGTACGGCGAACTCCGCGCCCGCGTCGACCGCGTCGCGCACATCCTGACCGGCACCCTCGGTGTCGTCCCCGGCAACCGGGTCCTCCTGCGCGGCCCGACCACCCCGTGGCTCGCGGCCTGCTGGCTGGCGGTGCTGAAGGCGGGCGCGGTCGCCGTCACCGTGCTGGCGCAGGCGCGGTCCCACGAGCTCGCGACCATGTGCCGGATCGCCCGGGTGAACCAGGCGCTGTGCGACGTACGGTCGGTGGACGACCTCGCGAAGGCCGAGGTGCCCGGGCTGCGGATCACGGCGTACGGCGGTGACGCGCCGGACGACCTGCTGCGCCTGCCGGCGCCCGACGGTCCGTTCGAGGCCGTGAGCACGGCCGCCGACGACGTGGCGCTGATCGCATTCACATCGGGCACTACCGGACGCCCGAAGGGATGTCTGCACTTCCACCGTGATGTGTTGGCGATAGCGGACACCTTCTCGAAGCATGTGTTGAAGCCACACCAGGACGATGTCTTCGCGGGCAGTCCGCCCCTCGGGTTCACGTTCGGGCTAGGCGGGCTCGTCGTCTTCCCGATGCGGGTGGGCGCCAGTGCCTTACTGCTCGAACAGGCGGGCCCCCGGCAGTTGCCGGCCGCGATCGCCGAACACCGGGTGTCGGTGCTGTTCACCGCGCCGACGGCGTACCGGGCGATGCTGGGCGAGCTCGACGGGCACGACATGTCGTCGCTGAGGCGCTGCGTCTCGGCCGGCGAGAACCTGCCCGCGGCCACCTGGCGGGCGTGGCACGAGCGCACCGGGCTGCGGATCATCAACGGCATCGGCGCCACCGAGCTGCTGCACATCTTCCTCTCGGCGGCCGACGAGCACATCAGGCCCGGCACCACGGGCGTTCCCGTACCGGGGTGGCACGCGCGCGTGCAGGACGAGAACGGCTCCCCCGTGCCGGACGGCGAGCCCGGTCTGCTGGCGGTGCGCGGACCGGTGGGCTGCCGCTATCTCGCCGACGAGCGGCAGCGGGAGTACGTGCGCGGCGGCTGGAACGTCACCGGGGACACCTACGTCCGCGAGCCCGACGGCTACTTCCGCTATGTGGCGCGCGCGGACGACATGATCATCTCGGCCGGGTACAACATCGCGGGCCCGGAGGTCGAGGACGCCCTGCTGCGCCACCCGGACGTGGTCGAGGCGGCGGTGGTGGGACGGCCGGACGAGGACCGGGGGCAGGTCGTCGTGGCGTACGCGGTGCTGAGGCCGGGCGCGCCCCGGGACACGGAGACGCTGCGCGCGTTCCTCAAGACGGAGCTGGCCCCCTACAAGTGTCCGCGCGAGATCGTCTTCCTCGACGCGCTGCCGCGCACGGCGACCGGGAAGGTCCAGCGGTTCCGGCTGCGCACCGGCGGTGGCCAGCCGTGACGACCAGCCGTGACGACCAGCGGTGATGGCCGACAACAGTGACGATGAAGATCTAAAATGATCAACGTGTCCGAGCAGCACGCCCCCCGTTCCCTCATCGTGACCTTCTACGGAGCGTACGGCCGCTCCGTGCCGGGTCCGGTGCCCGTGTCCGAACTGATCCGGCTCCTCGCGGCGGTGGGCGTCGACGCGCCCTCCGTACGGTCGTCGGTGTCCCGGCTGAAACGGCGCGGGCTGCTCGTACCGGCCCGAGCGGCGACCGGGGCGGCCGGGTACGGGCTGTCCGCGGAGGCGCGGCAGCTGCTCGACGACGGCGACCGGCGCGTGTACGCCGCCGAGCCGCCCCCCGAGGACGAGGGCTGGGTGCTGGCCGTGTTCTCCGTGCCGGAGGCGGAGCGGCAGAAACGGCACGTGCTGCGCTCCCGGCTGGCCGGGCTCGGCTTCGGCACCGCCGCCCCCGGGGTGTGGATCGCGCCCGCCCGTCTGTACGAGGAGACCCGGCACAGCCTGGAGCGGCTGGGGCTCGGCCCGTACGTCGATCTGTTCCGCGGCGCGCACCTGGGCTTCGCGCCCACGGTCGAGTCCGTGGCCCGCTGGTGGGACCTGGCCGCGATCGCCAAGGAGCACGAGGCGTTCCTCGACCGCCACGCGCGCGTGCTCCACGGCTGGGAGGGCCGGGAGGACACGCCCGCGGAGGAGGCGTACCGCGACTACCTGCTGGCGCTCGACTCCTGGCGCCACCTGCCGTACGTGGACCCCGGACTGCCGTCCGCCCTGCTTCCCGCCGACTGGCCGGGGGCGCGCTCGGCGGCCGTCTTCCGGGCCCTGCACGAGCGACTGAGGAACGCCGGAGCAATCTTCGCCGGAGTGGATCAAACACCCGAAGCAACTCCCGTAAACATCCGCTCCGGTTACGATTCGGTGGACTCAGGGAACCCTTAGGGTTCTCCTCCCGTCTTCTCAGAATTCTTACTTAGCATCGTGACGCATGAGTCTGATGCGCAATCTGAACCGGGCGCTCACCGCCACGACCGGCCTCCAGGTCCGCAAGGCCGCCCCGGCCGCCCCTGACCGGCCGAAGAAGACCGCGGCCCCCGAGCCCGCCGCGAAGAAACCCACAGCGGTGTACCGATGTCCGGGCCCCGAGGAACTCGCGACCGACCGGTTGCTGCGGCAGCCGGTCTTCATCATGTCTCCGGTGCGTTCCGGCTCCACGCTGCTCAGGATGCTGCTGAACGCGCACCCGCGGCTGCACTCCCCGCACGAGCTGCACATACGTCGGCTGGAGGTCGGCTACGGCAGCAAACTGTCACAGAAGGCCATGAGCGCCCTCGACCTGGAGCGCGGCGATCTGGAGCACCTGCTGTGGGACCGGGTCATGCACCGCGAGCTGGTGAGGTCGGGCAAGGACTTCATCGTCGAGAAGACCCCGAGCAACGCCTTCGTGTACCAGCGCATCAGGGACTGCTGGCCCGACGCGCGCTTCGTCTTCCTGCTGCGCCACCCCGTCTCCATCGCCCAGTCCTGGCACGAGGGCGACCCCGGCAGGCGCACGTACGAGGAGGCGGCGGCCGACGCACTGCGCTACATGAAGGCCGTCGAGCGGGCCCGCGAGGGCATCACCGGCGGGCACACCGTGCGCTACGAGGACATCACCGCCGACCCCGAGAAGGAGATGCGGCGGCTGTGCCTGTTCCTCGACGTCGACTTCGAACCGTCCATGCTGGACTACGGCAAGAAGGACGACACCCAGGTGGTCAAGGGTCTCGGTGACTGGCGGGACAAGATCAGGACCGGCTCGGTCCAGGCCGGCCGCGCGCTGCCCACCGAGGACGAGATCCCGGAGATCCTCCGGCCCATGTGCACGGCGTGGGGTTACAGCGAGTGAAGCCGCACGCCGAGATTGCAGAGGTCTGGCCGCGCGACGGACGCATCAGACTCGTCGGACACCTCCACGGACACTCCGGGGAGGGCGCGTGGACACTGGTCCTCACCCGCCGTGCCCGCACCGAGCAGCGCCTGCGCTACGACGCCCACGTCAAGGGCGACCGCTTCGAGGGCGAACTGCCCATCGCCGACCTCGCCGCGGCCGACCACGCGGCCGTCGAGGAATGGGACATCCACCTCAGCGACGGCGAGGTGGAACTGCGCGCCGGACGCCGCCTCGACGACGTCCGGGGTAAGAAAAAGATCTTCGTGTACCCGGAGCAGCGCACCGGTGACATCGGCGTACGCCCCTACTACACGATCAAGGACAACCTCTCCCTGGAGTGCCGCACGGGAGCGGGGGGCGCGGCATGAGCGACCGCCGTCCCCTCCCTTCCCTGCCCTCCCTGCCCTCCCTGCCCTCCCTCCCCAGAATCCGCTATCTCCTGCTGCACGCCTACGGCCGCGGCGGCACCATCCGTACGGTCATGAACCAGGCCAACTCCCTCGTGGCCGCCGGCTGGGACGTCGAGATCGTGAGCGCGTTGCGCCGCCGGGACGACATCCAGTTCCCGCTCGACCCGCGCGTCACCGTCTCCACGGTCGTCGACCTGCGCGAGGAGGCGTACACGCCGCCGTCCGGCCTCGTGGACCGCTGGCGCGACCGCCGCCGGGGCAGACTCCTCGACGCGCCCCCGCGCCACATTCCCGAGGGCGAGTTCGGCTACCGCTACTTCAACCGGTACATCGAGAACCAACTCATCGCGTACATGGGCGCGTTGACCGACGGCGTCCTCGTCACCACCCGACCCGCCCTGAACTTCCTGGCCGCCCGGCACGCCACGAACGGCGTGGTCCGCGTCGCGCAGGAGCACATGAACCACGGCACCCACAAAAGTGACGTGCAGCAGCGCATCCAGGAGACCTACCCCCGCTTCGACGCGGTCGCCGTGCTCACCGAGCGGGACCGCGACGAGTACGAGGAACTGCTGCCCGGAACCAGGGTCGTGCGCATCCCCAACGCCGTGCACTCGCTCGACCAACTGCCCGCCGACCCGCAGGCGAAGATCGCGGTGGCGGCCGGGAGGCTCTTCCCCCAGAAGGGCTTCGACATGCTGATTCCGGCCTGGGCGAAGCTTGTGGAAACTTTTCCCGACTGGCAGTTGAGGATCTACGGAAGCGGCGAGAAGAAAGCGGAACTTCGGGCTCAGATCGAGGAACACCATCTCTACAATCACGTGTTCCTGATGGGTCACACCGACCGTCTGGACGACGAACTGGCCAAGGCCTCGTTCTACGTGCTGAGTTCACGCTTCGAGGGACTGCCGATGGTGATGATCGAGGCCATGAGCCACGCCCTGCCCGTGGTGAGCTTCGACTGTCCGACCGGTCCCGCCGATGTCCTCACGCACGGGGTCGACGGTCTGCTGGTGCCGCCGGAGGACCCGGACGCGCTCGCCGACGCGATGGCCAAGCTGATGGCCGACGAGAAGCGGCGCGCTGACATGGGTGTCGCCGCGGTGCTCACGGCCGCCTCGTACGGTCCGGACGCCGTGCACCCTCGTTGGGAAGCCCTCTTCACCGACCTCCATGGACAACGGCGCCCGACCACCGGGGCCGCGAAAGGACAGCACGCATGACCACCACCCCCAGGGCTCAGGGAGCCACCGTCTGGCTCACCGGACTGCCGAGCGCGGGCAAGACCACCATCGCCCGCGTCCTCGCCGGGCGCCTGCGGTCTCAGGGGCACCGCGTGGAGGTCCTCGACGGTGACGAGATCCGCCGCTTCCTCTCCGCCGGCCTCGGCTTCTCCCGCGAGGACCGTCACACCAACGTGCAGCGCATCGGCCTGGTCGCCGAGGTCCTCGCCCGCAACGGCGTCCTCGCCGTCGTCCCCGTCATCGCCCCGTACGCCGACAGCCGCGAGGCCGTGCGCAAGCGCCACGACGCGAGCGGGACGCCGTACCTCGAGGTGCACGTGGCGACCCCGGTGGAGGTGTGCAGCGAGCGGGACGTGAAGGGGCTGTACGCACGCCAGGCCGCGGGCATGCTGAAGGGCCTGACCGGCGTCGACGACCCGTACGAGGCACCGGTCGACCCTGCGCTGGTCCTCCAGACGCAGAACCAGACGCCCGAGGAGTCGGCGGACGCGGTGCACGCGGTGCTGGCCGCGAAGGGACTGGCGGCGAGGGGGTCGGCATGACGGCAGAGCTCACGGCACGATCCTTCGCCCTGTCGCACCTGGACTCGCTGGAGTCCGAGGCGGTGCACATCTTCCGTGAGGTGGCGGGCGAGTTCGAGCGGCCGGTGATCCTGTTCTCCGGC
>NZ_JBEYXP010000057.1:0-81392 GCF_040704615.1 Streptomyces sp. NPDC046862
TGTTGAGTTCTCAAGGAACGGACGCTTCCTTTGTACTCACCCGAGAGACTCTCTCGTGGCTTTCCTCCGGGCGCTTCCCTTCGGTGTTTCCGACTTTATCAGAGATTCTGAGTCGGAATTTCCACCCGGTCCGGGAGTGGTTCCCCGGTGCTCGAAGCACCCGGGTTCCCGTTCAGGCGGAGCCGTAAACGTACTGGAGCGGGGCGCCCCGATGCAAATCGAGGGGCCCCGCCCAGAGTTCACCCCGGCAGAGGTCCGTACGACCGTGCGAACGGCCGTACGTGACGGCGGGTCAGACCTCGACGACGACCGGGAGGATCATCGGCCGGCGCCGGTAGTTGTCCGAGACCCACTTGCCCAGCGTGCGGCGTACGAGCTGCTGGAGTTGGTGGGGTTCCACGACGCCGTCCTGGGCCGACCGCTCCAGCACCTCCGTGATCCTCGGGATCACGTCGGCGAAGGCCGAGTCCTCGATGCCCGAGCCGCGGGCCTGGACATGTGGGCCGCCCGTGATCTTGCCGGTCGACGAGTCGATGACGACGAAGACCGAGATGATGCCCTCGTCCCCGAGGATCTTGCGGTCCTTGAGGGCGGGCTCGCCGACGTCGCCGACCGAGAGGCCGTCGACGTACACATAACCGGCCTGGACCTTGCCGGAGATCTTGGCCTTGCCCTCGACGAGGTCGACGACGACGCCGTCCTCGGCGATGACGATCCGGTCGTGCGGAACGCCCGTCAGGGCACCCAGTTCGGCGTTCGCGCGCAAGTGGCGCCATTCGCCGTGGACCGGCATCAGGTTCTTCGGCCGGCAGATGTTGTAGAAGTACAGGAGCTCGCCCGCGGACGCGTGGCCCGAGACGTGCACCTTGGCGTTGCCCTTGTGGACGACGTTCGCGCCCCAACGGGTCAGACCGTTGATGACGCGGTAGACCGCGTTCTCGTTGCCGGGGATCAGCGACGATGCCAGGATCACCGTGTCGCCCTGGACGATGCGGATCTGGTGGTCCCGGTTGGCCATGCGGGACAGGGCCGCCATGGGCTCGCCCTGGGAGCCCGTGCAGATCAGCACGACCTCGTGGTCCGGAAGGTCATCGAGGGTCTTGACGTCCACCACCAGGCCCGGCGGGACCTTCAGGTAGCCCAGGTCGCGCGCGATGCCCATGTTGCGCACCATCGAGCGGCCGACGAAGGCGACCCGACGGCCGTACTCGTGGGCCGCGTCCAGGATCTGCTGGATGCGGTGGATGTGGCTGGCGAAACTCGCCACGATGATCCGCTTGCGGGCGTTCGCGAAGACCTGGCGCAGGACGTTCGAGATGTCGCGCTCGGGCGGAACGAAGCCCGGGACCTCGGCGTTCGTGGAGTCGGAGAGAAGGAGGTCGATGCCTTCCTCGCTCAGCCGGGCGAACGCGTGGAGGTCCGTGAGGCGGTTGTCCAGCGGGAGCTGGTCCATCTTGAAGTCGCCCGTGTGGACCGCCATGCCCGCGGGAGTGCGGATGGCGACGGCCAGGGCGTCCGGGATGGAGTGGTTGACCGCGACGAACTCGCAGTCGAAGGGGCCGATGCGCTCACGGTTCCCCTCGGCCACCTCGAGGGTGTAGGGGCGGATGCGGTGCTCCTGGAGCTTGGCCTCGATGAGAGCGAGGGTCAGCTTGGAGCCGATCAGCGGGATGTCCGGCTTCTCGCGGAGCAGGAACGGGACGCCGCCGATGTGGTCCTCGTGGCCGTGCGTGAGGACGATGCCGTCGATGTCGTCGAGGCGGTCCCTGACGGAAGAGAAGTCCGGCAGGATCAGGTCGATTCCGGGCTGCTCCTCCTCGGGGAAGAGCACGCCGCAGTCGACGATCAGCAGACGGCCGCCGTACTCGAAGACGGTCATGTTCCGACCGATTTCGCCGAGGCCACCGAGCGGGGTGACCCGCAGGCCGCCCTCGGGGAGCTTCGGCGGCGGGCCGAGTTCAGGATGCGGATGACTCAAAAGACTCTCCTCACCACACACGCCACGTACCTGTAGGGCACGTGGCGCGCATGACGTTCGTGCAAAAGCAGTTGTCAGGGTGGGTTGCAGGCACTGTGTCCTGCCTATTCAGTTGTGAAGTCCGATGTCAGAGCTGTACCCCGCCGGCGGCAAGATCGATCTTGAGCTGAGCGGTCTCCTCGGGCGTGAGATCGACCATGGGGGCGCGCAGCGGCCCGGCGGGCAGGCCCTGGAGCGCGAGCGCCGCCTTGCTGGTCATCACGCCCTGAGTGCGGAACATGCCGGTGAAGACCGGGAGCAGCTTCTGGTGGATCTCGGTGGCCTTCTGGACGTCGCCGGAGACGTACGCGTCGACGAGAGCGCGCAGCTCGGGGGTGACGACGTGGCCGACGACCGAGACGAAGCCGACCGCGCCCACGGAGAGGAGCGGCAGGTTCAGCATGTCGTCGCCGGAGTACCAGGCGAGGCCGGACTCGGCGATGGCCCAGCTGGCGCGGCCGAGGTCTCCCTTGGCGTCCTTGTTGGCGACGATTCTCGGGTGTTCGGCGAGGCGCACGAGCGTCTCGGTGTTGATCGGGACACCGCTGCGGCCGGGGATGTCGTACAGCATGACCGGCAGCCCGGTGGCGTCGGCGATGGCGCTGAAGTGCCGGTAGAGGCCCTCCTGCGGGGGCTTGTTGTAGTAGGGGGTGACGACGAGCAGGCCGTGCGCGCCCACGTTTTCAGCGGCGCGCGCCAGTTCGATGCTGTGGTGGGTGTCGTTCGTACCCACGCCCGCCACGACGTGGGCGCGGTCGCCGACGGCATCCAGAACGGCTCGTACGAGATCCGATTTCTCCGCGTCGCTGGTGGTGGGCGACTCGCCGGTGGTGCCGTTGATGATCAGGCCGTCGTTGCCTGCGTCCACCAGGTGGGTGGCGAGCCGCTGTGCGCCGTCGAGGTCGAGTGCGCCGTCCGCCGTGAAGGGCGTGACCATGGCGGTGAGGACCCGCCCGAAGGGGGTCTGCGGAGTGGAGGTCGGAGCCATGGGTACCACGCTACTCGGTGCTCACGGCGCGGTCTGCCCTCGGGGAGCGGTAAAAGTCCGGACAAAGGTGGAACCCGGCACTGCCTGCTCGGGGGTTCAAGCAGTGCCGGGTCCGTTTGATCAGGCTAGATGAACTTCGCGAAATGCCGCAATACGGACACTTCTCTCGGCTGACCCGTACATGTGTGCCCTAGGCGACCAGAGTCGCGCCGTTCCCCCGCCGTACACGCGATCGAGTACCCCGCTAGGGGGCGACCCGGCCGTTGGCGTTGAAAGCGGCGTACGTCAGCGGCATGAGCCTGGCCCACTCCGCCTCCATCTTCTCGCCGACCATCTCGATCTCCCGCTGCGGGAAGGACGGCACCTTGGCGAGCTCGTGCTGGGTGCGCAGGCCGAGGAAGTGCATCAGCGATCGGGCGTTGCAGGTGGCGTACATCGAGGAGAACAGTCCGACCGGAAGGGTGGCGCGGGCGACCTCCCGGGCTACGCCGGCCGCCAGCATCTCCTGGTACGCGGCGTAGGACTGCCGGTAGGACTCCTCCATGGCGGCGGTGACGGCCTCTTGCTGTTCGGGGGTACCGTGGACGAACTCGTACCTGCCGGGGCGGCCCTCCTGGACCAGCTTGCGGTCCTTGCCGGGAACGTAGAAGACCGGCTGGAGCTCGCGGTAGCGCCCGGACTCCTCGTTGTACGAATTGTGTACGACAAAACCGTCCGCGATGAAGTTGTGGTGCGGCGGCGGCATGGAGATGTCGTAGGTCATCTCCTCCCCGTCGGGGACGACGGAGACGACACCCTCCCAGCGCACTCCGTTCTGGAGGGCGCGGCGGCGCACTCCGACCGGCACGCCCTCGCCGTTGGTCTTCCGCTGGTGACACGACTTGCAGGCCGGTCGCAGGTTTGAGACGTCCAGGGCCTTGGTCAGGTCGGCATCCACCGGGATGACGTGATCCAGCTCCAGGTCCGCGGCCTCGAACTTCTCGTCGCACATGTAGCAGAGGTCCATGGGCGCGATGAGATCGACTCGCTGCTCGGTCGTCCAGACCTGAATCCCCTCACGCAGGCGCTTCGGGATGCCCACCCGCTCGCCGACCCCCACGCGGCCCAGCCGCCCGACCCGGTCGCCGACCCGAAGATCGCCGGCGCGAACCCAGCCATGGGGCGTCCACACACGATGGTCCGCGGTGCACCGCAGAGCCTTGCCGTTGGTTGTCGACACCTTGAGGATCGGCTTCACACCGGACTCGAAGACATCCACCATGGGCGCCTTCTCCGCCAGCCCGGTCTCCAGGTTGATGGTGTCGGCCAGGAGGTTCTGGCAGGACTTCAGCCTGCGCGTACGCCCCATGGAATCGGGCACACCGATCTTCCAGTCCCGATAGATGTCCGCGATGCGTTTGGTCTTGCCGTTCTTGCTGGTGCCGACACGAATCATGGCGTCACCCGGCAGACACCAGCCCACGCGGTGCCGCATGAACTCGCGGAACACGAAGATCGGGGCGCTGATGAAGAACGTCATCGAGTTGTGCTCGAAGGGGCTGCCGTGCCGGTCCCGCATCAGGTAGTTGATCAGGCCCTTGGAGCGCTCCGGGTCCTTCGTCAGCTCCTCCAGGGACTGCTCGCCGGCCGTGGAGACGCGGGCGGCCCACAGGACGTCGGAGTCGGCCGCGCTGTGCTTGACCAGCTCGACGGTGACGTCGCTGCGGAAGCTGGGCTTGAGGTCGTCGGCGGGGGTGTCGGTCACGGCTCGGAGGGTCCTTCCATCACGTCTCTCGGGCGGCGCCCACTCTACGGCCCGGCGCCGACATCGGGCTTTCGGTGGCGGGCCGCGACATTCGTCGGCGAACTTCAGCGAATTCGGCGATAGCGGGCACCATTTGGGGCACTCGCGCGTCTGTGTAGATGACAGCGATCGTTCGAGTCGCCTGTTCCGTCACGAACCCCAGAAGGAGACGCACCACCCATGTTCCGTCGGCGCGAGCCCGTACCGTTCGCCTTCATCGCCGAAGCCGACAAGTTCCGCAGCAATGTCGCTCCCCCGCCCCGCCGGCGGGCCTCCGTGCGCGAGAGGGCCGGGCAGTGGCTGATAGGTCTGACCGTGGTCGCGGGGCTCGCGGGCTCCCTGATCCTCGGGATGCCCGCGCTGTCGCTCGACCAGTCGCCCCAGCAGCAGTCACAGGCGTCCCAGAACCGCTGACGGCCAGGCGCCCAGGCCTTCTGCGCGCCCGAGCCGCCCGAGCCGCCCGAATGGCGCGGTACACACCCCCCTGGCCCCCCGCGGGTGGTGGGCGGGCAGCCGGCTCGATAATCTCACTCGGCGATGCCCCTCCATGGATTGAGTTCGGATTGAGTGAGGATCAACCGTGCCCCTGCCCTTCCTGACCGCCGACCGCGCTTTCGACGAGGTGGTGGACGACCAGGCGCTGCCGTTCCAGGACCGTGACCGCTGGCGGCGGCCCTACCGCCCCGGACCGTGGCGGGTGGGCGCGGCCGCCATCCTGCTGCTGCTCGCCTCGTACGTACTCGTCGCGGCGGTCATCATCGCGGTGGCCGGGACCCTGTCGGCCGGCGCGGTCTGCTTCGGAGTGGCGCTCCTCGTGATCGCCTGCGCCCTGCGGCTGCTGCGCGTGGGGACCTGGGTGAGCGCGCGGGGGTTGCGCAGGGTGGGCTTCCTCGTCACGCGCACGGCTCCCTGGGAGCAGATCGTGTCGGCACGGACCATCCAGCAGCCGGTGCGCTGGCTCGGGCTGCCGCGCACGGTGCAGGGACAGGCCCTCGTTCTCGTGCGCAAGGACCGGGCGCCCGGCGCCGAGCCGCCGCTGATGACCTCGCACAACGCGGACTTCCTGGCGCGCTCGGATGCCTTCGACCGGGCAGCGGACACAGTGGAGGCGTGGGCCGCGGAGTACGTGCGGGGACGGTAGCGAGCAGACGATGAAGGGGCCGGTCCGCAGGTGCGGACCGGCCCCTTCGTATGCGGCGCTCTCAAGCGGCCTGGACTGGTTTTCCCTCATGCAGCGCGATCGCCCGCTGCATCGCCTTGCGTGCCCGGGGGGTGTCCCGGGCGTCGTGGTAGGCGACGGCGAGGCGGAACCAGCTGCGCCAGTCGTCGGGGGCGTCCTCGGTCTCGGCCTTGCGACGGGCGAAGACCTCGTCGGCCGAGTCACGGTCGATGCGGCCGCCCGGGGTACGCCTCAACTCGTCCACGGGCAGGCCGCCTTCGGCGTCGAGTTCGGCGGCGAGCTGGTTGGCCTTGCGGACGAACTGAGTGTTCTTCCACAGGAACCACAGGCCGATTCCGGGAAGGATCAGCACCGCCACTCCGAAGGCGATCGTGACGGGGGTGCCGGTCTCGATCAGCAGGATGCCCCGGCTGCCGACCAGGACGAAGTAGACGACCAGGACGGCGGCCGTGACGGCATAGGTGATCTTCGCGCGCATGGTTTCCGCCGGCCGCTCAGTCCAGGTCGAGGAAGTGTTCGAGGCCGAAGGTGAGGCCCGGGGTGGTCACCACACGGCGGGCGCCCAGCAGGATGCCCGGCATGAAGCTGCTGTGGTGGAGGGAGTCGTGGCGGATGGTGAGGGTCTCGCCCTCACCGCCGAGCATGACCTCCTGGTGGGCCAGGAGGCCACGCAGGCGCACGGCGTGGACGGGTACCCCGTCGACGTCGGCGCCCCGGGCGCCGTCCAGGGCCGTCACCGTGGCGTCGGGCTGCGGGGCGCTGCCGGCGCGCTCGCGGGCGGCGGCGATGAGCTGTGCGGTGCGCGTGGCGGTGCCGCTCGGGGCGTCCACCTTGTTCGGGTGGTGCAGCTCGACGACCTCGACGGACTCGAAGTAGGGCGCGGCCTTCTCGGCGAACTTCATGGTCAGCACGGCGCCGATGGAGAAGTTGGGGGCGATGAGCACGCCCGTCTCCGGCGACCTCTCCAGCCAGCCCGTCAGCTGCGCGAGGCGCTCGTCGGTCCAGCCCGTGGTCCCGACGACCGCGTGGATGCCGTGGCGCACGCAGAAGTCGAGGTTGCCCATGACCGAGGCGGGCGTGGTGAGCTCGACCGCGACCTGGGCTCCCGTGTCGGCGAGCGTCTCCAGTTTGTCTCCGCTGCCGAGGGCGGCCACCAGCTCCATGTCCTCGGCGGCCTCGACGGCCCGTACCGCCTCGGCTCCGATACGGCCCTTGGCTCCGAGGACCGCCACGCGCAGCTTGCTCATGTTGTTGCTTCCTTACGGGAATGCGGGAATGCGGGTTGTCGAGGACGGACGTACGTGAAACTACCGCCGATGTACGCCGCCGCGAATCACGCGACCGCGTCGTTCAGCCGGGAGGCCTGTTTGTCCTTGAGCGGGCCGATGACCGACAGCGAGGGGCGCTGTCCCAGGATGTCGCGGGCCACGGACCGGACGTCGTCCGGGGTGACCGCCGCTATCCGGGCCAGCATGTCGTCGACGGACATCTGCTCGCCCCAGCACAGCTCGCTCTTGCCGATGCGGTTCATCAGTGCGCCGGTGTCCTCCAGGCCGAGGACCGTGGAGCCGCGGAGCTGGCCCACGGCGCGGTCGATCTCCTCGTCCGGCAGGCCGTGCTCGGCGACCTGGTCGAGCTCGTCGCGGCAGATCCTGAGCACGTCGTGGACCTGGGAGGGCCGGCAGCCCGCGTACACCCCGAAGAGGCCGCAGTCGGCGAAGCCCGAGGTGTACGAGTACACGCTGTAGGCCAGGCCGCGCTTCTCGCGGACCTCCTGGAACAGCCGGGAGGACATGCCGCCGCCGAGCGCGGTGTTGAGGACGCCGAGGGCCCAGCGGCGCTCGTCGGAGCGGGCGAGGCCGGGCATGCCGAGGACGACATGGGCCTGCTCGGTCCTGCGGCCGAGGAGCTCGACGCGGCCGGCCGTGCGGACGGTGCGGCGGCCGTCGCGCGGGGCGATCGGGGTGGCGTCGAGCCGCTTGAGGGCGCCGGCCTGCTCGAAGGCGGCGCGGACCTGCTGGACGACCTTTCTGTGGTCGACGTTGCCCGCTGCCGCGACGACCAGGTGCGTCGGGTCGTAGTGCTTCTTGTAGAAGCGGCGGATGCGGTCGGCGGTGAGGGCGTTGACGGTGTCGACGGTGCCGAGGACCGGACGGCCGAGGGGGTTGTCGCCGAACATCGTGTGCGCGAACAGGTCGTGCACGCAGTCGCCCGGGTCGTCCTCCGTCATGGCGATCTCTTCGAGGATGGCGCCGCGCTCGACCTTGACGTCGTCCTCGAGGATGAGCGAGCCGGTGAGCATGTCACAGACGACGTCGATGGCGAGCGGGAGGTCGGTGTCGAGTACGCGCGCGTAGTAGCACGTGTACTCCTTCGCCGTGAACGCGTTCATCTCGCCGCCGACCGCGTCGATGGCGGCGGAGATGTCCAGCGCGCTGCGCCGCCCGGTGCCCTTGAAGAGCAGGTGCTCCAGGTAGTGCGTGGCGCCGTTCAGCGCGGGCGTCTCGTCGCGGGAGCCGACGTGCGCCCAGATGCCGAAGGTGGCCGAGCGCACGGAGGGCAGGGTCTCGGTGACGATGCGCAGGCCGCCCGGGAGGGTGGTCTTACGGACCGTACCGATGCCGTTCTCGCCCTTGATCAGGGTTTGGGTACGGGCGACGGCCCGCGCCTCGGAGGAGGTGCGGGCCGTCGCCGTCGAGCTGCTCGACGTCACTTGTCGGTGTCGTCCTTCTTGTCGTCCGAGCTTTCCTCGCCCTCGATCACGGGGATCAGGGAGAGCTTGCCGCGGGAGTCGATCTCGGCGATCTCGACCTGGACCTTGGCGCCCACGCCGACGACGTCCTCGACGTTCTCCACGCGCTTGCCGCCGGCGAGCTTGCGGATCTGCGAGATGTGCAGCAGACCGTCCTTGCCCGGGAGCAGCGACACGAACGCACCGAAGGTCGTCGTCTTCACGACGGTGCCCAGGTAGCGCTCGCCGACCTCCGGCATGGTCGGGTTGGCGATGCCGTTGATCGTGGTGCGGGCGGCCTCGGCGGCCGGGCCGTCGGCGGCACCGATGTAGATGGTGCCGTCGTCCTCGATCGTGATCTCGGCGCCGGTGTCCTCCTGGATCTGGTTGATCATCTTGCCCTTGGGGCCGATGACCTCGCCGATCTTGTCGACCGGGATCTTCACGGTGATGATCCGCGGCGCGTTCGGGGACATCTCGTCCGGCGTGTCGATCGCTTCCATCATCACGTCGAGGATGTGGAGGCGGGCGTCACGGGCCTGCTTCAGGGCCGCGGCCAGGACGGAGGCCGGGATGCCGTCCAGCTTGGTGTCGAGCTGGAGCGCGGTCACGAACTCCTTGGTGCCGGCGACCTTGAAGTCCATGTCGCCGAAGGCGTCCTCCGCACCGAGGATGTCGGTGAGGGTGACGTAGTGCGTCTCGCCCTCGATCTCCTGGGAGATCAGACCCATGGCGATACCGGCGACCGGGGCCTTCAGCGGCACACCGGCGTTCAGCAGCGACATGGTGGAGGCGCAGACCGAGCCCATGGACGTCGAGCCGTTGGAGCTCAGCGCCTCGGAGACCTGGCGGATCGCGTAGGGGAACTCCTCGCGCGTCGGCAGGACCGGGACCAGGGCGCGCTCGGCCAGGGCGCCGTGGCCGATCTCGCGGCGCTTGGGGGAGCCGACGCGGCCGGTCTCGCCGGTGGAGTACGGCGGGAAGTTGTAGTTGTGCATGTAGCGCTTGCGGGTCACCGGGGAGAGGGTGTCCAGCTGCTGCTCCATGCGGAGCATGTTGAGGGTGGTGACGCCCAGGATCTGGGTCTCGCCACGCTCGAACACCGCGGAACCGTGCACCCGCGGGATGGCCTCGACCTCGGCGGCCAGCGTACGGATGTCCGTCACGCCACGGCCGTCGATGCGCTTCTTCTCCTTGATCACGCGCTCGCGGACCAGCTGCTTGGTGAGCGAGCGGTACGCGGCGGAGATCTCCTTCTCGCGCCCCTCGAACTCGGGGAGCAGCTTCTCGGCGGCCAGGCCCTTCACGCGGTCCAGCTCGGCCTCGCGCTCCTGCTTGCCGGCGATGGTGAGCGCCTGGGCGAGCTCGGCGCGGACCGCGGCGGTGAGGGCCTCGAACACGTCGTCCTGGTAGTCCAGGAAGATCGGGAACTCGCCGGTCGGCTTGGCGGCCTTCGCGGCGAGGTCGGCCTGGGCCTTGCACAGGACCTTGATGAAGGGCTTCGCGGCCTCCAGACCAGCGGCGACGATCTCCTCGGTGGGGGCCTCGGCGCCGCCCTGGACCAGCTTGATGGTCCCCTCGGTGGCCTCGGCCTCGACCATCATGATCGCGACGTCGCCGTCCTCCAGGGTGCGGCCCGCGACGACCATGTCGAAGACGGCGTCCTCGAGCTCGGTGTGCGTCGGGAAGGCCACCCACTGGCCGCGGATCAGCGCGACGCGGACGCCGCCGATCGGGCCGGAGAAGGGCAGACCGGCCAGCTGCGTGGACGCGGACGCGGCGTTGATCGCGACGACGTCGTACAGGTGGTCGGGGTTGAGCGCCATGATCGTGGCGACGACCTGGATCTCGTTGCGCAGGCCCTTCTTGAAGGACGGGCGCAGCGGGCGGTCGATGAGACGACACGTGAGGATGGCGTCCTCGGAGGGGCGGCCCTCACGGCGGAAGAAGGAACCGGGGATCTTCCCGGCCGCGTACATCCGCTCCTCGACGTCGACCGTCAGCGGGAAGAAGTCGAGCTGGTCCTTGGGGTTCTTGGATGCGGTGGTGGCCGACAGCACCATGGTGTCGTCGTCCAGGTACGCCACGGCGGAGCCGGCGGCTTGCTTGGCCAGGCGGCCCGTCTCGAAGCGGATGGTGCGGGTGCCGAAGGAGCCGTTGTCGATGACGGCCTCGGCGTAGTGGGTCTCGTTCTCCACTAGCGTTTTCTCCGTTACTTATCGTCTTTTGTCCCGGAGCCCGCCCGTGTGGCGGGGGGACGGTGGTGGAGAAGCGCTCCGTCTGGTGCGGGCCGGTCTTCGATCGAAGCACCCGGGGCTCGCTTTCCCCCGGGGGCCACTACCGAGGACCGGCGGCGGCGAGGTGCGCTTCTCCTCGTTCGGTGTGCGTGGTGTCGGCCGGGTGTCCGATGTGTCCCGGGTTCCCCCACGCCGTGTCGTTCGTCTTGCGTTGTGCTACCACCCTACAAAGCGGCGGTGACACTCCGCACGTTTCCGTACGTACAGCAAAGGGAGCGGTCCCCCGATCCCCGGGAAACCGCCCCCTCCACGACGTCTTACTTGGCGCCCGCCGCACCGCGGCGGATGCCGAGGCGGTCGACCAGCGTACGGAAGCGCTGGATGTCCTTCTTGGCGAGGTACTGCAGCAGGCGGCGGCGCTGACCGACCAGGATCAGCAGACCGCGGCGGGAGTGGTGGTCGTGCTTGTGGGTCTTCAGGTGCTCGGTCAGGTCGGAGATCCGACGCGACAGCATGGCGACCTGGACCTCGGGGGAGCCGGTGTCGCCCTCCTTGGTACCGAACTCGGCCATGATCTGCTTCTTCGTGGCGGTGTCGAGCGACACGCGTACTCCTCGTGGTCGTCTTGTTGCCTCCGAGTGCCCCCTGGTCTTCTTCTCAGGGGAGCTTCCTCGACTCGGGAGGCGGGGATCCGTCCGGCGCGGTCTGGCGGACAACCAGGAGCGCGTACACAAACGGCCGTCACACAGGGTACCAGCCCGGACGTGGCCGGATTCCCGTACGGCCCGCGGGGCTCGGACGCCGCCGCGGGCCTAGGGTCCTTCTGATGGATCTCCGCGGCGTCACGGAGATCCATCAGAAGGACCCAGCCGTGTCAGACTCCGCCGCGGACCTTGCTGTACACGTCCAGGACGGCGAGGCAGACCGGGACCAGGGAGAGCAGCACCAGCGAGTCCGCGAGGTCCAGCATGCGGCCCCAGAAGGGGGAGAGCCCCTTCTGCGGAACGATCAGGGCGATCGCGATCAGCAGCAGCACACCGGCCGCGACCGAGGCGCCGAGCCACAGGGTGCGGATGTCGACGGGTCCGGAGTTGCCCTGGAGCAGCTCGACGATGATGCCGGCCGGGGGCGAGATCGCGAGGCCGAGAACCAGCAGGCCGAGCGTGACGACACCGGCCACGAACAGGCAGGTGACCTGGGCGGTGTAACGGAACAGGCGCGCCCGCAGCATCGCGGCGAGGCCTGTGCACAGGGCGAGCAGCTGCGCCCAGCCGCTGTCGCTGAAGCCGAGCACGGCGCCGCCCGCGCCGACGATGACGGCGGCGCAGCCGCCCACCAGGCCGAGGAGCAGTTCGTGGCCGCGGCTGGTCTGGGCGACGATGCGCTGGACGTCGACGGCCTCGAGGTCGCCCTCCTGGCCCTCGCGACGGGCCCTGGCCAGGTCCTCCGGATTGCGGAAACCGATCGGCAGCTTGGCGAAGCGGGCCGACCAGCCGGGCAGGAAGCCGACGACCGCCAGGGCGACGACCGAGGTGCCGGCGGCGATCTCGCGCGGCGCGGCCTCGGTGAGCACACCGCAGAACACGGCGAGCGTGCCGATCGCGGCGGCCAGTGCGGCGGCCACGAAGGGGGCGTCCCCCTGCGGCAGCAGCATGATCAGTACGACGGAGAAGAGGAGCACGGCGACACAGCCGACGAGGAACTGGATCCTCCCCGGCCCCTCCCCCGCGTCCTGGGCGATGACGCCGGAGCCGGCGATCAGCGCGTGCGGTAGGGCGGAGATACCGAGCGCGACGGCGCTCCCTCTGTCGTCGTACACCCGGGCCCGTACGCCGGCGAGTGCCGTCAGGACCACGGCGACGACGCCGGCGAGGATGCCCTGCAGGCCGTTCATGTCGTGCCGTACCGGGTCCGCGAACCAGAAGACGAACCCGAGCATGATCAGCAGCAGCGCGCCGGAGACGAGTCCGGCGATCCGCATGAGGTTGTCGTTCCAGCTGCGGACGTCCTGCTTGACCGCTGCGGCGATCGCGTCCACGACGTCGTCGTGGACCGCCGGCGGCAGTGAGTCGGCGAAGGTCCGCAGCAGCAGTACCTCGCCGTCCCTGACCCTGTGCTCGAGCAACGATCGGCTCGCGTCGAGGACTTCACCCTCGCGGCGTACCAAGTGGTAGCCCGCGGGGCTGGTGTCCGACTGCGTCAGGCCCGAGAGTCTGACGATCTCAGGAAAGAGGTCCTGGATCGGCAGGTCCTCCGGCAGTGCCACATCGACCCGGCTGTCCGGCGCTGCGATGGTGATTCGGCAGAAACCTGTCGAAGTCCCCGTGCTCACCTGGTACATCCCCCTGATGGAAAGGCTTCTTCGCGTCGTTCGTACGACGCGGAGCGCCACCATATCTGTTGCGGCGGGCGGCGCAGAGGCGGCCTCCAACAATCCTCCCCGGACCCCCTCGGCATCTCCATCCTCCTGGCTCCCTGGCGCGTTGCTCGCATCAGTAGGATCGTCGCTTACGCGGACGGCGCCTAACGCGGACGACAACACGTCGCGGTACACGGGGGCGTCATACCAGGACGTATCAATCGCGAAGGATGAGTGCATCGGTGAGCGTCGTCATCATCAAACGGCCACCGCGGATAGCGCCCCCGGTGGTACCGGACGGCGAGGTCAAGCTGGAAACGCCGCCCGAGATCCCGCGCGAGGGCGAAGAGAGCATGCTGATGAACCTGCTGCCCATGATGGGCATGCTGGGTTCCGTGGGTTTCTTCTTCATGCCCAGCCTGCCCTCCTACATGAGGGTGGTCGGCGGGCTGATGCTGGCCTCGACCCTGGCCATGGCCATCGCCCAGTTCGCCAAGTCCCGTCAGGGCGGCGGCGCGGGGATGGCCCAGGACCGGCGTGACTACTTCCGCTACCTCGAACAGGTCCGCAAGGACGTCCACAAAACCGCCGAACTCCAGCGGCAGAGCCAGCTCTTCCAGCATCCGGACCCGGAGCAGCTGTGGGCGGTGGCGGCCGACGGCAAGCGCCTGTGGGAGCGCCGCCCGACCGACGCGGACTTCGCCTCCGTGCGGATCGGCCGCGGCGTCCAGCAGCTGAACACCCCGCTCGTCGCGCCGGAGACGGCTCCCAAGGACGAGCTGGAGCCGCTGACCGCGGCGGCCATGAAGGCCTTCCTCGACGCGCACGGCAGTCTGAACGACCTGCCCGTGTCCATCTCGCTGCGGGCCTTCTACCACGTGACGATCTGCGGCGAGACCGACACGGTCTACGGCAACGCCCGTGCGTCCCTGTCCCAGTTGGCGACGCTGCACTCGCCCGAGGACCTGATGATCGCGGTGGTGGCGCACCCCTCCGCGGCGGCGGACTGGGACTGGATCAAGTGGCTGCCGCACAGCCAGCACCCGAAGGTCAAGGACGGCGCGGGCTCGACCCGGCTGCTGTTCGACGACCTCGGCGAGCTGGAGGAGGCGCTGGCGGACCAGCTGGACGACCGTCCGCGCTGGAACCGTGAGGCGAACCCGGTCTACGACCAGCCGCACCTGATCGTGGTGCTCGACGGCGGCACCGTGCCGCCGGACTCCGAACTCGCCAGCAGCGAGGGCCTGCAGGGCGTCACCTTCCTGGAGATCTCCCCGGGCGAACTGGAGGAGGAGCTGCGCGCGGGTCTGACGGCGTATGTGAAGCCGGACCGGATGCGGCTGTTCGTGGGCCACGAGTCCGCGTACACCGGCAGGCCGGACCTGCTGAACCCGGCGCAGGCCGAGTCCCTGGCACGGCAGCTCGCCCCCTTCCGGGTCGGCTCCGCGGAGGAGGGCGAACCCCTCCTGTCCAACCTGGACTTCACGGATCTCATGGGCATCGGCGACGCGGGTGAAGTGGACGTCTCGCGCACCTGGCGTCCGCGCACGCTGCACGAGCGGCTGCGGGTGCCGATCGGTGTCGGCGAGGCCGGCGAACCGGTCATGCTCGACCTCAAGGAGGCCTCGCAGGAGGGCATGGGCCCGCACGGCCTGTGCGTCGGCGCGACCGGCTCCGGCAAGTCCGAGGTACTGCGCACGCTGGTGCTCGGTCTCGCGGTGACGCACTCCTCGGAGACGCTGAACTTCATCCTCGCGGACTTCAAGGGCGGTGCGACCTTCGCCGGTATGGCTGACATGCCGCACACCGCGGCCGTGATCACCAACCTGGCGGACGACCTCACGCTCGTCGACCGCATGCGTGACTCGATCATGGGTGAGACGCAGCGCCGTCAGGAACTGCTGCGCACGGCCGGCAACTACGCCAACCTGCACGACTACGAGAAGGCGCGGGCGGCGGGCGCCGCGCTCGAGCCGATGGCCTCGCTGGTGATCGTGCTCGACGAGTTCTCCGAACTCCTCACCGCCAAGCCGGACTTCATCGACATGTTCATCCAGATCGGCCGTATCGGCCGTTCGCTGGGTATCCACCTGCTGCTGGCGTCGCAGCGGCTTGAGGAGGGCAAGCTGCGCGGTCTGGACACCTACCTGTCGTACCGGATCGGTCTGCGCACCTTCTCCGCGGCCGAGTCCCGTACGGCGATCGGTGTCCCGGACGCCTACCACCTGCCGTCGATCCCCGGCTCCGGCTATCTGCGGTACGACACCGACACCATGGTCCGCTTCAAGGCCGCGTACGTGTCGGGGCCGTACCACGGCGAGGGCCCGTCCCGTGCGCACCGCTCGACCCAGCTGCGGCCCGCGCTCTTCACCGCGGAGCACGTGGCGCTGCCTCCGCAGCCGGTGATCGAGGAGCCGGAGCCCGACAACAGGGTGGACGACGCACTCGCCGACACCGTCCTGGACGTCCTCGTCGGCCGGATGGTCAACCAGGGCCCGCCCGCCCACCAGGTGTGGCTGCCCCCGCTCGACGAGGCTCCCTCGCTGGAGCAGCTCCTCCCGCAGCTCGCCGTCACCCCGGAGCGCGGCCTGACCGCGCCCGAGTACACGGCGCTCGGCCGGCTCAACGTGCCGGTCGGCCTGGTGGACAAGCCGTTCGAGCAGCGGCGTGACGTGCTGTACCGGGACTTCTCGGGCGGCGCCGGTCACGGTCTGTTCGTCGGTGGTCCGCAGTCCGGCAAGTCGACGCTGCTGCGCTCTCTCATCTCGTCGTTCGCCCTGACCCACACACCCTCCGAAGTTCAGTTCTACTGCCTGGACTTCGGCGGCGGCGGTCTGATCTCGATGGAGGAGTTGGCGCACGTCGGCGGGGTCGCCAACCGTCTCGACGCCGAGAAGGTGCGCCGTACGGTCAGCGAGGTGGAGGGGATACTGAACGCGCGCGAGGAGTACTTCCGCGCGAACAACGTCGACTCGATCCAGACCTACCGTCAGCGCCGGGCCTCGGGAGCGCTGCCCGACCAGCCCTGGGGCGACGTCTTCCTCGTCATCGACGGCTGGGCCACCTTCAAGACGGACTACGAGATGCTCGAGTCCACCGTCACCGAGATCGCGACGCGGGGCCTCGGCTTCGGCGTGCACGTGATCCTGACGGCGAGCCGCTACACCGAAGTGCGGCCCGCGCTCAAGGACATGCTGCAGAACCGCATGGAACTGCGCCTCGGTGACCCGACGGAGTCCGAGATCGACCGCAAGGTCGCGCAGAACGTTCCGGCCACCGTGCCGGGCCGTGGTCTGAGCCCGGACAAGCTGCACCTCATGACCGCGCTGCCCCGGGTCGACGGCTCCTCGGAGACGGAGGACCTGTCGGAGGCGACGTCGATCCTCATCCGAGGGATCAACGAGAACTGGCAGGGCAACCCGGCTCCGGCCGTACGGCTGCTGCCCACGCTGCTGCCGGCGGACCGGCTGCCCAAGGGCTTCGAGCACCCGGACCGCGGTGTGGCCATCGGTATCGACGAGTCGTCGCTCTCGCCGGTCTTCGTCGACTTCGAGACGGACCCGCACTTCATCGTGTTCGGTGAGAGCGAGTCGGGTAAGTCGGCGATGCTGCGGCTGCTCATCAAGCAGATCTGCGAGCGCTACACGCCGGACCAGGCGAAGATCGTCATGGGTGACTACCGCCGCGCCCACCTGCAGCTCGTGCCGGAGACGCACCTGTCGCGGTACTGCGCGTCGGCGCCGGCTCTCTCCGAGACGCTGGAGGGCCTGGCCGGTTCGCTCAGCCGCCGTATGCCGGGCCCGGACGTCACGCCCGAGCAGCTGCGCAACCGCAGCTGGTACAGCAGCCCGGACGCGTTCGTCATCGTCGACGACTACGACCTGGTGGCGACGGGCGTGAACCCGCTGGCCCCGCTCCAGGAGTACCTGCCGTTCGCCCGCGACGTCGGTCTGCGCATCATCATCGCCCGCTCCTCGGGCGGTGCCAGCCGGTCGCTGTACGAGCCGGTGATGCAGCGCCTGCGTGAGCTCGGCGCCCAGGGCCTCGTACTCTCCGGCGAGCGGTCGGAGGGTGCGCTGCTCGGCAACATCACCGCCTCGCAGCTGCCGCCCGGGCGTGGGTACTTCCACACGCGGCGGCGTGGTGGGCAGCTCGTCCAGACGGGGTGGCTGCCGGCTCGGTTCTGAGGTTGGGAGGCTGCCGGCTCGGTTCTGAGGTCCGGAGGCTGCGGGGGAAGGGGCGGTACCCGTGTGGGTGCCGCCCCTCTCTGTTGCTTGTTCCGTTGCTTGTTCCGTCGCGGTGTTCCGTCGCGTGTGAGGGGTGGGGCTCGTACGGGTGTCACCGCTAAGGTGGCGTTGCGACAGAAAAGATGAGCCACGGGGGGCAGTTGTGTCGTCGGACTACACGATCTCCGATTTCAAGGTCCTCAAGGACGAGGGCTTCAACATGTTCACGGTGGGCCAGGACTTCGCCCAGGCCGTGAAGGCCCTGAAGGACGGACTGACCCATCTCGAGGGCGGCAACGGCGCCACCCCGCCCTGGGGTGACGACGACATCGGTGAGAAGTTCGGTGTCGTCTACGAGGGCCTGCGTGACGGCATGTACGAGTCGATGGGCAGCCTGGCGACGCGCGTCGCCGGGATGGGGATCGCCTTCACCAAGATGGGCGTGGCGCAGGAGAAGAACGAGGCCAGGGAGGAAGAGATCTGGCGCTCGACGACGGCCGAGTACGACGGTCAGGTGAAGATGCCGTCGGGGACCGTGCATGCGAGGTTGCGGCCGCATCAGGAGCTCTGAGCCTGGGGTGGGGCACTGACCTCGTGACCGGGCTCTGACCTCGTGACCGGGCTCTGACCTCGTGGCGGGCGCTCAAAAGACCTGTCCTGCAACAGATTTGTGACAGCAACCCCCTGAAGTTGCCTGCGGGTGTGTCCGTAGACTCTGTGCTCGGCTGTACTGCTGTGTGATTTCCCTTTCGAGTGGGGACAGTTGTACGGCCGAGGTCGGCTGACGGGGGTGCTTTTGCTGTGTCGATGATGCTGCCGGACGAGCTCGAGTGGGTTCTCGAAATGCTCGGCTACCGCTGGCCGACGGCGGACGAGGACAAGCTCAGAGACTCCGCGGCGCTGTGGCGGAAGTTCGGCGACGAGGTCGTCAAGCTGCACGAGTCCGCGAACTCCGCCGCCAGGAACGTGACCGCGCACAACGGCGGCGAGTCGATCGACGCGTTCACCAAGGTGTACGACAAGTTCGACAGCGGCGGCGACGGCTACCTCGCGAACGCGTCACAGGCGGCGTACATCATCGCGAACGTGATGGAGGCCTGCGCCTACATCGTCGAGTTCGCCAAATGGGCGGTGATCGCCCAGCTGATCGCCCTGGCCATCGAGATCTTCGCCGCCCAGGCCGCGGCTCCCTTCACCTTCGGCCTGTCCGAGGTCGGCGCGCTCGGCGCCACACAGGCCACCCGGCTGATCGTGCGCCGCCTCCTCGACGAGCTCAAAGAGGCCCTCATGGAGGCCATCGTCGAGGCGATGAAGGAGCCCGCCGTCTCGGCGATCGAGGCGATCATCACCGACCTCGTGCGGCAGACGGTGAACGTCAGCTTCGGCGCCCAGGAGGGCTACGACCTCGGCCAGACCGCCAAGGCCGGTGCGCAGGGCGGCTGGGAGGCCATCAAGCAGACTCCGCAGACGCTGGCGGAAGGGGTGCGCGACAGTCTCGGGGCGAAGGCGGGGAGCCGGGCGCACCATGCGATCGACAGTCGTATTGACGGTTATGACGCCGGGTCGGGTTCTGGCGGCTCGGGGAATGATGGTGGGGACGGTGGGAGTGACGGGGGCTCGGACTCGTCGTCCAACTCCTCGGACTCCTCCAACTCCTCGGACTCCTCGGACTCCTCTTCGGACTCGTCCTCCGATTCTTCTTCGTCTTCTTCGTCGTCCAACTCGAACTCCGATTCCGACGGCTCCGGCTCGTCGGACTCGTCCACGTCGACACGTTCGAGTAACGGCGGCGTGAACATAGGCGCGGGGATTTCCGCCGACACGGGCGGTGGCGGCCCAGCCGCACCGGACCTGGGGGCGGGCCCTGGCTCCGACTCGGGGTCCGGGTCCGACTCCGGGCCGGGCCAGAACCCTTCCTCGGACGCGCCCGCTCCGAGGCCGACGCCCTCGCTGTCCGGGCCGTCGCTGGCGGACTTCGACGACCCCTCGCCCGGCGGAACGTCGCCCGGCGGCGCGGACTCGAACGGTTCGTCCGGCACTCCGAGCACGTCCGGTCCGTCCCACACGGGCGGCGGCCCCTCCGTGTCGAGCATCGCGTCGCCGGCCTCGCATTCCGCGCCGGCTGCCGCATCGTCCGGCGGAACGACGTCGTCGCCGAGTGGCGGCGCGATCGGCACCTCGATCGACAGCCTGGCCGCCAGCGTCCCCACCCAGTCGAACGCGGCGCCCACGCCGACGACGAGCGATCCGTCGACTGCGGGTACCGGGGCCGGGGGCCGGGCGGATGGCGGCTCGTCGATACCGTCGTCGCCGGTGGCGCCTTCCACCGGGGGTGGGCCCGTGCCCGGCTCGCACCACGGCGGGAGCACGTCCGGCAGCGCCCCCTCGGGCACAAGCCCGACCAGCCCGACGCCCAACTCCGGTGCGGGCAGGAACCCTTCCGTCAGTACGCCCAGTACGCCCTCTCCGACGGGTACGGGACCTGCCTCGACACCGAATCCCACGTCGCCGGCGTCGACGCCACGGACGACTCCGGCGGCGGACGGCCGAATCCCCGGTACGGCGGACGGTCGCACGCCCGGCACGGCCAGCACGCCCGACGGCCGCATACCGACCCAGCGGACCCCTGGCACGACGCCAGGCGACGGGACCACGCCCCGCAACACCCCCGGTACGACACCGGGCGACCGAACCGCACCGCGCAACACCCCCGGTACGACACCGGGCGACGGCACGACGCAACGGAACACACCCAACAACACCCCGGGCGACCGCACCCCTCCCCGCAACACCCCGGACCCGACCGGCACGCGCACGTCCACGCCGGGGCAGAACCCGAGCACCAGCACCCCGAGCCAGAACCCGTCGACGTCAGCCGGCACAAGCACAGGCACCGGCACCGGCACCGGCTCCGACCGGACCTCCACGCCGAGCAACAGCGCCCCGAACTCCTCGACACGGCCGAGCCCGACGCAGACGCCCAGCACGAACGGCACGCCCAACACGACCGGCACGCCGGGCACACCGAGCACGCAGAACCAGCCGAGCACCGGTACGCCCACCACTCCCACCAGGCCACCCCAGCAGCCCGCGGGCAGCACTCCCAACACCCCCAACACCCCGAACAATCCCAACGCCCCGCAGCAACCGGCCGCGCAGCCTCACACGCCGCAGAACACACCGCCCAACCCGCAGCAGCAACAGCACCAGCAGGTGACGGCGGTCCCGATCCACACGGTCGTCACGACCCCGAGTTCCTCGACGCCACCGTCACACGCGGCGCCCGCCACGCCACACCAGCCGGGCTCTCCCCAGGCCACCCCCGGCGACCCGAACCACCAGCAGCAGCAACCCCAGCAGGACAGCCTGCAGGACATCCGCGACGACCTGGACCACTACCCCGGGGGCCTGACCGAGCCCGACCCGGCCGACCAACAGGCACTGGCGGACGCCGTCCCGCACAACGAGGACGGCACCCCGGAACGCTTCCCGGACCCCTTCGGCTCCTGGTCACAGCTCCAGAACGACGGCGGCATCCAGGTCCCCGGACGCAGCAACAACTGTGCGGACTGCTCCCGTTCCTTCCTGGAGACCTGGTACGGAAACCCCCAGGTCTCAGCCGCCCGGACCCCCGACTACGACGCGAACGGCAACCACGACCCGTTCACCCCCGAGAACAACGCCAACGACAACCAGATCCGCTGGACGGGCGCCGCACACACCTACGCCGGCCCCGGCGGCGACCCCGCGACCGCGAACAACATCGCGTCGGTCCTCCAGCAGTCCGGTCCCGGCTCAGCGGCCATCGTCCAGGTCGACTGGCCGAACGGCGGTGGCGGCCACGCCTTCAACGTCGTCAACCACGACGGCAACATCGTCTGGATCGACACCCAGAGCGGACAGGTCAGCAGCCAGCCCCTCCACATCGACAACGCCGAACACGTCTGGCACATCCCGCTGGACGCGAACCGGAACCCGATAGACACCACGCAGTCCGACGCGGAGGACTCCGAGGGCGCTGAGAACTCCGAGGGTTCCGAAGGTGCCGAGGGCTCCGAGGGCTCCCAGCAGGGGACGGACACGTCTCAGGATGGGGCTGAGGCATCGCAACAGGGGACGGATACCTCTTCGGACAGCTCTACGGACAGCACTGCGGACAGCTCTACGGACAGCACTGCGGACAGCTCTCAAGAGGGAACCGAGGCCTCCGAGAACGAGAAGGGGACGGACACTCCCCAGGAGGAAGCCGACCCCTCTCAGCTCGGGCCGGACACCTCCAGCGAGGGAACCGGCACCACCCAGCACGACGACACGAACGCTCCCCACGAGGGAACCGACTCGTCCCAGCAGGACGAGAACACCTCCCCCGCGGAGGCCGACACCCCCCAGCCCCACGACACGGACACCTCCCCCGCGGAGGCCGACTCGTCCCAGCACCAGGACACGGACGACTCGGCACAGGGGCACCAGGACGAGCAGCAGAACCAAGACCAAGACCAGAACCAGGACCAGAATCAGGACCAGGACCAGGACCAGGACCAGCAGACCCCGCAGTCGGACCCGTCGGGCGACCCCCCGGACCACGACTCGGCCGAGTCCCCTGACCACACCCCCGGCGAACACTCGGCGCACGACCCCGACCACCAGTCCAGCGACGACGCCTCCCACAAGGACCCGCTCCCGGCCACGGCCACCCGCGACACCACCCCACCCGGCGGCGTCACCCACCCCACCCCCGCCGAACAGAGCGCCCTGGACAACTCCGTCCCCCGAGACGAGAACGGCGACCCCACGCGGCCCCCGGACCCGGCAGACGGCCCTTGGGTCCAGCGCGTCAACGGCGACGGCTCCGACGTCCCCGGCCGCAACAACAACTGTGCCGACGTGGCCCTCTCCACGGTGGACACGTACGCCGGCAATCCCACGGCCGCCGCGGCCCGCACCCCCGACCCGAACGCCGACGGCACCCCCTCCGACCGCGGTGAGAAGGCGGGCCGCGACCGCATAGAGAACACGCTCGGCGCCCGCTTCAACGACCTGGGCAACGGCCGCGACGCCTTCAACCGCCTGGAGAACACCCTCCGCAACAGCGGCCACGGTTCCCAGGCCGTCATCATCACCCAGGACGCCAACGGCCGCGCCCACGCCTGGAACGCCGTCAACCACAACGGCCGCGTCACCTACATCGACGCCCAGACGGGCCGCACGAGCCCGAACCCGCTGCACAACGGCAGCAACGGCGTCTTCGCCATCCCGCTGGACTCGAACCGGCGGCCGGTGAACCCGGACCGAGCGGGCGGCACGGACTCCAGCAAGCCCGGTGCCGACCGCCCCCATGCTCGGTCCGTCGCCGAGCCGCGTACCGACGAGGATCGGCGGCCTGCCGACCCGGCCGGACAGCAGCCGGACGGCACAGAGGCGGACAAGAAGCAGGCGGGCCTCGAACCACATCCGGACGACTCGCATCCGCGCCTGAACCGCGAGCCGGGCGATATCACCACACTGCGGAGCAACCTGCCACCGGACGAGGCACAGGCACAGGTCCGTGTGACGAACCCCGTGTTCCGGCTGGAGCACGGCCATGTCGACCAACAGCTACAAACGTGGGCCAAGAACGGACAACTCGCCCATGTTCTCCGGGTGGCCGCAGGTGAGACCAGCCCTCACGCTTCCCCTGACCGGCCCAGGACGTTCACGGCGGAAGGGCTGAACAAGGCACTGCCAGGATTCTCGTCCCTGAACCGGGGCGAACGCATGCTGGTCGTGTCCACACTGGCCCGCCTCAGCGACTCGGCTCACGAGCAGTACGGCGTGAACAAGAACCCGATGGACAATGGCAAGGTTTCCGAAGGCGTAGCCAAGCACAGGTCACCAGGACAACGCGTCCGAGACATGATGACGAAGTTCAAAGTCCCGGAGCAACACATCCCCGACTTGACTGAGCGGAATTTCGCGGCGGTCGAGATACAGCGGGACGACGGCACCATCGAGTATGTAACCGACTCCTCCTATCCGCCGCCCGGAACCGGCGTCGGAGGGAAGCATTCGGAACGGCATCTCGCCGACTGGATCGACGAAGTCAACAAGGCATACGCCACAACGGGACGGAAGTACGAGATCACGGCCCTGTACACCGAACGTGAGCCCTGCGGTGACAAGAAGGGCGGCCTCGGGAAAGACGCCAACTGTTCCAACCTGTTGGGCGAAGCCCTTGCCGGAAAGCCGGTCTACTACAGCACCACCTATCGGGCAGACAAGGAACCGGAGCGAATCGAGCGCACCAAGGAGCTGCAGAAACAGCGCAGAATCGAACTCGGATTGCCCCCCAACGCTGCTCTCCCGCAGGACGAAAAGAAGAGCATCACGGACCAGGTCAAGAACGAGTACCCCGCCACACAAGCCGAGCGAGAACGCAATCGCCAGATAAAGGCACGCGTCAAGAAGGTGGAAGGCCTTTGGAAGGCGATCGCATCGCAAGTAGGCTCTCCGTAGAGCCTGCCCCCCTGGACACATGGAAAGTCAACAGAGTCAGCCATGACCCCTCAGACGCCCAACTCTTCACCCGTGTCACCTGAACAAGCCCTGGCCGACATGATGGAGTGGCAGGGCAATGGACAACCAGGGGTTGCGGAACTGACCGGCCCCCCGGGTTCCGGTCGCACCAGGATGCTGCTCCAACTGCACGACGTCGCCCGTGAATCGATGTTCGTGGATGCCACAGGGCTGACCTCTGAAGATCTCATCGAACGGGTGATGGAAGCAGCCGGACTCGACACTCCGCCGGAGCGCCGAGCCGATTGGGGTTACGCGCTCGAGGACTCCCCCCTGAGCGGCGGCTTGGTCATCATTGCCAACGCCCAGCGTGCGGGCCGCACACGACGCTCCACTGAGCCTGAACGGATGGTGCACCGCCTCACCGGCGAGCTGGCGCTTGCTGGGGTGAAGGTACTGATCGAACGGGATCTGCCGGACGTCAGGCGGGGACACGATCACTTGGTGGTGACTCTCCGGCCGGACCCCGCTGGAGAGTCCACGGAACGGCAGGTACTCGACCGGGTCGATGCCGACGCGTTGCGGGCACTGGCACTGGCCGAACCGCGTCATGCCCCCATGGACGTGTGGGAGCGGCTCGGTCTCGCACTGGGTTCGCAGTTGGGGCGGGCCCTGGATGTCACCGCGGCGCTGGAGTCCGCAGGTGGGCTACTGGAGGTGGAAGCCGACGGTTGGGTCCGCTTCCGTGATGAACGCGTGGCCGAGGCTCTGCGCCGGACCATCGAGCCCGATGTCGTACGTGCTGTGAATGTGGAAGTCGTCGAGTGGCTGCGCGACCAGGCCATGGCCGGGGCGACAGGCCCGTACCTGACGCAGGGGCTGGCCATGCACGCGGTTCAGGCGGGAGAGTTCGCCTCGGTGCAGCGCTCCGGCCGTCTGGTGGCTCACCTCGATCAGGTGGCCCTGATCGATGCGGCCCTCAGTGACGCCCCTTACGCGATCGACGGCGAGTCCCCCGCCGGCGACGCGGTCAATCTGTGGATGTGCGGTGTTGATTCCCTGCCGCAGGACGAATGGGTGTCCTGGCTGCACCTGATGAGTACCGTGCGCGGCGACCTCCGGACCGCTGCCGACATCGTGGCCTCGGGGCGGCACCTTCCGTGGCGGGTGCGTTGGGCCCGCTGGAGGCCGCCGGGTTCCTTGAGCGCGGAGTTCGTCCGGCCCGGCCCGCTGGGCCGGCCGTCCGTCGCCCCCGAGGACTACTGCCCGGGGCGCCATGCGGTGACCGCTCCAGGAGAGTGGGACGGACGGTACCGGGTCTGGGACGCAGAGACCGGTGAGGACCTGGCCGGGCCCTGGCCTGATGCTGTGCCCGCACCAGGACAGCGCGAAACGCTGTGGCTTCCGGGCACCGAACGCAACGTCACACCCGCCTGGATCGACCTGACCGTGTTCAACACCTTGGAACCTCCCTTCGTCTCGGGCCAGGTGACGATGGGGGACGTCGTGGTGGTGACGGGGCTCGGCGGCGTCTTCGCCGTCGAACCCAGCGGTTCCACCGCCGGGTTCGAGTTCAGCAGGGTGCACGGTGAGCCGATGTTCGACGATCCCGGATTCGTGGCCGCCCTGTACACCAGGGCACCACAGCCCTCCGGTTCATATGACGCCGGCCTCTTCGAACCGGGTGTCGTGCGCCGCCTGCCCGAAACCCGGCTCCCCGAAGGACTGACGGACACCGAGTCGCGTCGCATCCTCACCGACATCGGCCTGCCCGCCTTCGAGGGTGTCGAGATGCGACTGGTCGCACTGGACGAAGAGGGCCTGACCGAGCCGGATCCCGAGAGCCTGCCGGACGGCACGCCCCCAGGGACGTACTACACATTCGGCACATGGGTGACCAGTGACATCGCCCTCCACGCCCCCACCGGGCAGGTCCATCTACTGAACGCGGATGACTGGGGCAGCGATGACGAATTCGACGACTACTTCGACGACGAGGACGTCGAAGACTACGAAGTCGACGATGACGACGATGACGACGAAGTGCAAGGCAGCACGAGCTTGTTGATCGCCGGCAGCCTGGCCAAGTTCATCGATCTGCTCCAGCACTACGTCATGATCCGGTGCATGCTGGCGACTGCCGGCAGCCGACTCGAACGTGTCGCGATCAGAGACGCCCTGACGGCTTCGCTGTCCCGCATCGACGAGGCAGGAGCTGCCGCAGGCGCTTGGAGGGCCGGCCTGACGGAAACCGACTGACTTGTGGCGTCGCTCAAACCGACCCCAACAGTGCCGCACGTGCGGAACGCCGCTCACTCAGGGCAGCCCTGTGGCCCGACTTCCCCATGTGACCGTCAGGGCCCAGTGGCTTCGGCACCCGACCGACGCGCAACCCGTACAACCGCCACAACAAGGAGACCAGCTCCATGACCCCGGACAACCCGGCTCCTCCGGAGAACCCGGTTCCCCCGAGCAACCCCGAACAGGCCCTGGCCATCGTCCGCAGCCGTTACGCCCAGCCCAAGCTGCCCGACGGGACCCCGGCCCCCCTGCACGTCCACGAGTTCGACATCGGCTACCTGGTGTACGCGACCTTCCCGCCCACCACGGACGCCTCGGGCCAACCGCGCCCCTCGGCGCCGGGCGGCAGCAAGATCGTGGTCGCCAAGGACACCGGTGAGACCGTCACGGTCCCCAACTACCCGACCGAGGCGGCCATCGCCCTGTACCGCAAGCAGCGCCAGGCGCAGCGGCCGGACGCGTAGCGGAGAGATCGACAGATCGACGCCTAAGATCGGCGTCGTACGCGAATGAGTCCGCGATGGCGAAGGACATGGCGGAGGACGGGGACCCATGACCGGATCGACCTTGGACACCGAGGACACCAAGGACACCGAGGACACCGAGGATTTCGCACCGCACCCCCACATAGGCGGCCGGACCGCCGCGTTGCGCGCGCTCGCCGCGTGGCGTGCGGCGGCGCCCGGCGCGCCGCGCGTGGTCGTGCTCACCGGCAGCTCGGGCAGCGGGCGTTCGCGGCTGCTCACGGGCTTTCTGATGCTGTGCGAGCCGGAATACCGCAAGCAACTGCCGCTGGACGAGATGGATCCGTCCACGGTGCCGCCCGAGTTGCCCGCCCCGGCCGTGCCCGCCGCCGACGGGCTGACCGCCGCGCAGGTGCTGTGGCTGCTCGCCGACCACTTCGAGCTGGACGCCACCAGCACCGCGGAGGTGTACGCGGAGCTCGCCGCACTCACAGAGCCGGTGACCGTCGTCGTGCCGGATGTCGACCGGGCCGGTCCGGTCCGGGCCGCGGGCGAGCCCGCACGGCTCGTGCGGGAGGTGCTCACGCCCCTCGCCGCCACCGAGACCGTCCGGCTGCTGGCCGAGGTGCCGCGTCCGCTGGCCGCCGAGTTGGCCTCCGGACTCGCCGCCGTCCTGCCCCCCGGCACCGTGCGGCTGATCGACCTCGACGAACCGGAGTGGGCCGACCCCGAGGGCCTGGTACTGCACGCTCAGGCGGCGCTGAGCCCCGAGTTCGGCGCCCCCGAGCTGCCGTTCACCGTCGATCCCGCTCCCCGACTCGCCCTCGGCGCCGCCATCGGCCGCCGGGCCGGGACCAGCCCCTTGGTCGTGCAACTCGCCGTCCAGTGCGTCCTCATGGCTCCCGAGGGCTTCGACCCCGCCGACGAAAGCCTGTTGCCGACCTTCGTCGGCGAGGCCCTCGACCTGCACGCCCGACGGCTCGGCGCCGACCCGCAGACGCTGCGGTTGATGCTGGCGCCGCTCGCCCTCGCCGAGGCCGACGGCATACCCGCCCATCTGTGGCCGCGTCTGGCGAGCGCGGTAGCCGGACAGGACATGAGCCAGGCCTTCGCCGGAGGAATGCTGCTCGCCGGACCCTTCGTACAAACCGAGGATGCGGAGGACACGGAGGACGGGCAGGAGGACGAGCAGGAGGACGAGCAGGAGGACGGGCAGGAGGACAGCGGGCGCACGTTGCTCCGGCTGCTGCACCCGGCCATCGGCGACGAGATCCGCGCCGGTCTGCCGAACGTCCGCGCCGCCCAGACGCAGATCGCCATGGCGCTGCTGGAGGCCGTGCCCGAGCAGGACTGGGGCCGGGCCGACCCCTACGTACGCGACCACATCGCGGGCCACACCCTGGAGGCTGGACTCCTGCCCCAACTCCTCACGGATCCGGGGTTGTTCGTGCACGCCGACCCGGTACCGCTACGAGCCGCCATCGAGGCCGTACCGACGGAGGAACTCGGCGCACCGGCCCGTACGTACCTCCGCACGGCGCCCCTGCTGACCCGCACCCAGGCGTCCACGACGCTGCGCGCCGCGCTGCTCGAGACCGCGTTCGTCGAGGACGGTCTGCCCGAGTACGCCGATGCCGTACACCGTCGGCTCGGCGTCGAACTGCCGTGGCAGACCTTGTGGAGCCTGCCCGTTCCCGGTGTCAGCGCGGTGGCCGTCGGCAGCCTGCCGCAGCCGCAAGGACAGGCCACCCCCGTCGCCGTTCTCGTCGTTCCCGCGGACACCCCTGGCGCGCGCCCGGTGGGCGAGACGGGGGAACAGGATCAGGCGGGCCGTTCTGCCGTGCTCGTCCACGCCCTCGTACGACCGGACGACCTCAGCGACACCGATCCCGACCCCACGCGGATCGTTCGCCCCTCCGAGGACGAACGGGCCGCCGCCCCGCTCGGGCTGAGCCGTGGCGCCGACTACCTGCGCGTGTGGGACCGGGAGAGTCGGGAAGTCGTGGCCGCGTTGATCTCCGACGTTCCCATCACCGCCGCCGACCTCTCCCCCGACGGCATCCTCCTCCTCGCCACCGAGCGCGGGGCAAAGGCCCTCCGCATCCGCCCGGCGGCCCCGGCGATAGCCTCGTAGACACACGACACCGCCCTCTCCCGCCTCTCGACCGACCACCTCGAAGGAGCCTCCCCCGTGACCAGCCAGGAGCAGGCGCTCGCCGTCGCCGACCATTGGCTCAACCCGGAAGGTTCGGCGGAGCCGCGGCGCGAGGTCAGGACGCAGGAGTTCGACCTGGGGTGGGTCGTGTGGGCCGCGCCGCCCGCGTCCGAGCGCGACCCCGAGACCGGGGAGCGCCGGCCGCCCGCCGAGATCGGCAACGCGTGCGGGGTCGTGGACCGCCGTACCGGCGAGCTGACGGTCTGGCCTTCGGTGCCGGTCGACGAGGTCGTGCGGATGTACCGGCAGAAGCACGGGAACGAGGACAGCGGTGACGCACCGGGCGCGGGCGGGGCGAAGGGCGCCCGTCCGGTCACCGGCCCCGGAAACACCGCCGTCTTCACCTACGTCGACCCGGCGAGCGGCGAGGAGAGCACCCTCTTCCGTAACTCCGGCCCGGGCCTGCCCCCCGCCGAGTACCAGGCATGGGCCGACCTCCGGCAGCTGAACGCACCCGTCGACAGCGTCCTCGCCATCCACACCGACCTGCGTCCCAGCCTGCTCCCCGGCGGCTACACGGCCGAACTCCTCAACACCTTCCCCAACGCCCAGCTCTCCTGCTCGCAGAACTACGGTGCCCGTCCCGAGGCGCGCGCCGAGGGCATCGCGGCGCTGGTCGAGCAGGTCGAGACGATGCACCGGATCGCCGGCCAGGAGCCGCCGCCCCGTCCGCACCGCGTGCCCGTTCCGGCGCAGGTGACGCCCGCGGAGCCGATGCGCGACGTGACCCTCGGCCGTCACCTCGTCGACGTCTTCGGTGAGGACGGCGTACGTCGATACGACGCCGACGACATCGCCGGCAGCCCGCTGCCCGAGACCACCAAGGCCACGCTCACCTGGGCGGGGCTCCCCGTCGATCTGCCCCTGTTCTTCACCGCCGACCGGCCCGACGCGCCTCCGGCCGGCGGCCTGTTCACCGATGTCTCCACGAATCTGCGCGAGCGCCGCAGCCCTGCCGGTGAGGAGAAGATCGGCGTCCTGGCGCACCTGTCGCGGATCGGCTTCGACGGCGTCGCGGTGATCGCGGTGCAGTGCCTGCCGGGTACGACGGAACCGGACGGCCTCGGCGCGGTCTGGGCGGTGGACCCGGTCACCGCTGCCGCCCGTTACGTCAACATCTCCGTCGCCGCCTTCACCCGTTCCCTCGCCGCGCTCGCCACGGCACGGCAGCGGATGCAGGGCCTGGACCCGGTCGCGGCCGGGAGTGAAGTCGTGTCGCTGCAGGAGCAGTTGGCAGCCGTCGACGCCTCCGCGCTGGGGGACGCCGAGGCGTGGTGGTCGCTGATCGTCGAGCAGATGTGGCACGGGTTGTTCTGAGCCGGCCGGGGCAGTGTCTGCGGCTGCCGGATGCGTGCTTGTCCCTGCTGCTCCGGACCGTTCCGTACGTGCCCGAGACGCCCTTCACGGAGCCCGCTCGGGCTCCGACGGGCCCCTCCTGATCTCACTGATAGCTTGCTGGTCCTGTCAGTTCACAACGTGGGGAATCGATGAGCCAGCCGCCGTTCCAGCCGCCACCGCTGCCACCCCAGCCGCCCCAGCAACCCCCGCAGCCGCCGCAAGCGCCGCAGAGTTCCTACAACCCGTACAGCCAGCCCGGGCCGCCGCAGCAACCGCCGCAGCAGCAACTCCCGCAGCAGCAACCGGCATTCGGCCCGCCGCCCGTCCCGGGGCAGCCGCCGATGCAGCCGATGCAGCACGCGACACCGTACCCGGCAGCCCCCTTCGGGCAGGGGCAATCAGGCACGGGCAACGCCGGGAACGCGTTCGGCGCGATCCTCCTCGGGTTCGTCGTCTCGTTCGTCATCTCGCTGGTCTACGTCGGCATCAACCTGGCCACGTACAAGGAGCAGTCGACCACCGTCAGCAACGCCCTCTACCTTCTCCATGCCCTGCTCAACGGAGCGGCCGTCGGCGCCCTCGCCGGCACGGTGGGCAGGGGCAGCAACGGAGCCCGGGTCGGCGCCGCCATCATCGCCGTGCTCGGCACCTTCTTCGGCTACACCAACACCGTCGTGAGCCTCTTCCTCAAGGACGGGTCGCTCATGCCCCTCAGGTACATGCTGGAGGACAACCCGCTGTACCCGGCCAAGGCCTGGTGGGACACCCAAGGCGGAGGGGTGGACTGGTTCTCCCTGCTCGGCCTCCCGCTCGCCGCGGCCGCTGCCTGGGGCCTCGCCTACCTCATCGGCAACAAGGGCCGCACGGCCTGACTCCACCGGGGGGCGCTCCTCAATCAGCAGGCGCGACCCGTACCTCGATCAGCACAGCGATCAGTACCGCGATCAGTACAGCGATCAGTACAGCGAGAACCCACCACTGTGCCGCCCCGGGCTCTTCTTGCCGGACTGCGACGAGGGGTCACCCTCCGAGCGCCTCGGCTCGGAAGCCCCCGGGGCCGAGTCACCGCTCGGCGGGGCCTCCTCGCTCCTGATCCGCTCCCGTTCCTCCTCGGGGAGCGACTCCCACTGGCCGCGCAGCGACGCCATGCCACCGCCGCCGAGGGCGCGTGCCACGGCGGGGTCGTCCAGGGCCTCGCGCAGGGCGAGGCGGCCGGAGAGCAGCCTCTTCGCCGCGTCCTGCATGTCCCTGTTCGCTCCGCCGTCGGCTTCGGACAGCTTGCGCAGGGCGGAGTTCAGGGACCGTAGCTGTCCCGGTTCCAGCGCTTCGTCGAGCACCCCGCGCTCCGGCGAAGAACCGTGCGGGTTCGGGGAGTTCTCGGGCCGACTCGTCATCTCGCCACTCCTCGTTTCTCCTCGCTTCGCGTCACCCGCAGTATCCCCCGACTCGGGAGGCGGCGCAGTGTCGCACCCTCCCCTCCATGCCCACAGACACAGGTGCCATGCTGACTGCGCCCACCGGCCGAAGAGGTAGCCGCGGATGAGAAGGACGGCATTGTCATGGCCCGAACGCAAGGCACCGGAAAAGACAGTTCCCGCTCCGGCCTCGCCGGCCTCGTCGGCAGGGCCTTCGGCCGCCTCGGGCGCGCGGGCGGCCTGGTCTTCCTCCTGGCCGGCCTCGCTCTGAGTGGTTGGGGCGCGTACGAGGGGGCGTACGCGGCGGGATGGGCGGGCACGCACGGCACGCTCACCGTGAGGGTGTGCGAGGTGAGTTACCCGAACAACGCCTCCCGAAGCAGCCGCAAGAACCGCCGCCCCATCCGCTGCACCGGCACGTTCGTCTCCGAGAACGGCAAGAGCAAGGACACCGAGGCCGCGGTGCAGCTCAGGCAGCGGTACGCCCAGGGCACCGAGCTGTCGGTGCAGCAGACGGACGCGCCGACGACGGCTGCCGCCGGGGACGGGGACTACATCCAGAGCGGCACGGACCGGGCCTGGCGCTTCTTCGGAGCCTTCTTCGGCGGCTGGGTCCTCACGGGCCTCGGAGTCTTCTGCCTCGCCACGGGTTACGCCCCGTTCGGGCAGAGCCGCATCTCGTACGACGCGGCGTGGGAGGCGTCGGGGCGTGGAGTGACGCGCCTGGTGATGCTCGGGATGATCGGCGTGGGGATCGTGGGGGCCGGGGTGTCGTTCCTGGTCAGTTACTTCGCCTGATACGTCGCCAGATACGTCGCACCAGCTACTTCGCCTGACCGATACTTCGTCCGATGCCGGCCTCAGCGCGGGAAGGCCGGGTTGTCACCGAGACTCGCCACCGCCACCGCCATACAAGTGACCGCCATCGCCCAGCGGGTACGGCCACTCCGGGCCAGCGCGGCACCCAAACCGCTGACGACCACGCCTACGGCGTACGTGGCGGCCCAGACACCCAGCGCGTCGCCCCGGCTGAGACGTACGACGATGAGGACGAGGCAGAGAGCGGCAACCAACCCGGCGAGTCCCGCGTACATCCGGCGCGCCCGCCGCGCGTCGCGCCGTCGGCTTTCCGCGAGGCCCGGTCGGCCCTGAGCCTGGAACGGTGCCCGCAGCTCGTTCTCGCTGCCATCGTCAGACCGTGGCTGACCGTTCCGGGGCTTCGTCCCTCCCTGTGTCGCCGCCTCCGATGCGTGTGCTGACTCACCGCCATGCCTCGTCATGGCAGCGGAGCCTAGCGGCCAACACCCTGCCGGGTGAGGTCGCGGAAACGTTCCCTACACTCCGCCCATGTCGTCCTCTCGCGATCTCCCTCCACCCTCGTCCCCATCCCCGTCCCCCACCGCCACTGTCGTGCGCACCGGCCAGAAGGCTTCGCGGC
The DNA here is from genome assembly GCF_040704615.1 of Streptomyces sp. NPDC046862. NCBI lineage: Bacteria > Bacillati > Actinomycetota > Actinomycetes > Kitasatosporales > Streptomycetaceae > Streptomyces > Streptomyces sp. NPDC046862. The sequence goes on from NZ_JBEYXP010000057.1 coordinate 33,185, forward strand.
GGATGATTCCCCTTGGCATCGCCCTCACTGCGATCAGTGCGCTCGTTCTGTTCGGCGGCATAGCGGTAACCGCGGGTCTCGGAGAGAGCGGACCAAACCCCAAGGGGATCGGGGGAATCGTCATAGGGCTGTTGATGGGTGTCATCAGCGTCGGAAGCCTGGTCGTCGCCTGGTCGGGTCGGCGCTCCAGCGTGAGCGTCGACGACGCGGGGCTGTGGGTCAGCAACGGCAAGGTGGGGAACGTCATCCCCTGGCAGAGCCTCGCTGGAGTCGGACTGCACTGGAGCAAGGCAGGGAAGAGCGGCGTGAAGATGTACTCCATCGAACTCTTCCCCAATACTCACATCGACCGGGACGACCCGGTCCTGTGGCCCATGGTCCGTGACGAGGAGCCGCTGCAACCCACCCTCCCGCGACTGCGCTACCGCCTCCCTGTCCCCGCGGGTTCCCGCGAGGCACTGGTCACGGCGATCCAGCAACAGGTCCCGCGGTTGTGGCTCGGTGAGACCGAGCGTGAGGCCGGCTACATGGGTGTTCCGGATCGCAAGGGGCACCGGGAGCGTACCCGCGGATCGTCGGGCTAGAGGCCGCCCGTCCGGTGGATCGCGGCCATCTGCCGGTGCCCGCAGGACAGACGCGCATTGACGCCATCGACGTCGCTCCTCACCCCCCTCACAACTTCTCCTCGCCACTCCCTCACAACTCCCGTCACAATTCCGCCGGGCTGGTCCTCTGAGATGCGAGGTACCCCTCTTCTCGCTCCCTCTTCTCGCTACTACGCGGCGAACTCCTGACAGCCGGACACCCGCATGAACAGCGCGTTCTGTCCGCGCCGGGGAAAACCAAAGAATCACCTTCCAACTCACCAAGGAAGAGTCAAGGTTCACCGGTTCGACGGCTCATTCGATCACCTACAGCCGTTCGGCCTGATGTGTGGCGTGCGATAACGTGTCCGAACTGCTGAGGCTGAAGGACAAAGGGGGACTGATGGGGTTCAGGGTCCAGGCTGACGATCTGACCAGCTATGCGTCGCAAGTGGGCAGAGCCGCTGACGACATGCAGCACGCACGGAAGTACGCACAGGACAACAGCGACGTGGGCATCTCGAACCAGGGCCTGATCGAATTGATCATCGGCGCCCACCGGTCAGTGGTCGACGAGGTGAACTCCGCGATGACACGGGCGGAGTCGGTACTGCGCGCAGCGGAGACAGAGCTGAGCAAGAGCGCCACCTACTACGGGAACACCGACACCGCGACCGCTCGGTCCATGGACGCCACCTACCCGCCCAGCAAGCGCTGACTCCGCCAGCCTGCCCCGAGAGGCCCCCCATTGTCCGGCTTTACAGATGTATCCGAGCCCACCAGTCACCTGACCGCCCCGAAGAAGCCCGAGGAGTTCTCACAGGGATTCCTGTTGGACGTCTTCAACGACGCCAGCGACCTCGTCAGCCCGTCGTACTGGGTCATGGAGGCGTACAACGCGGTCTTCGGCTTCAATCCCCTGGACGAAGTCATCCAGTGGTTCGCCGGTGACTGGGAGTCCTTCGCCGAGTGCGCCTCCGTATGGCAGAACATCGGCAAGGCGTGCGAGGGCGTGGCACAGAACCTGAAGTCGGGGAACTCCTCTCTCGACTCGACATGGGACGGTAATGCCGCGGACGCGGCCTACATCTACTTCGACGAGCTGGCGAAGAAACTCACCGGCTGCCGCGAGACCTTCGATTCCCTGCAGTCCACGTACGAGAGGCTGGCCCACGCCGCCTATTCGACGGCGGAGGCCATCAAGGGCGTACTCGGCGGCATCATCGACGGCCTGATCATTGTTGGCGTCGAAATGGCCGCGGGTACCTTGCTGGCCTGGACAGGAGCCGGCGCTCTCCTTGGGTACGGACTGGCTGCTCTCGAGATCACACGGCTGATCAATTTGTGGGGGGACGCGACCAAGATGTTCGCCCAGGCTCAGACCATCGTCAACGGCGGAGTCGGCGTCCTGGAATCGCTGGGCGCCGAGATCTACGGGCACTTCCAGAACTTCCCTTCCGTGGGCGGGAATTACGACAACCCTGCGGTCGCCTGACGCTGTCGTCCCCTCGCTCGGCCATTGCCGACAGCAACCGGCAGTAAGGAGAGATCCCCACCATGGGTGAAGAGCGCCAGATCGGCGACGCGGACCTGATGGACATCGCGCGGGACGAGGCACGGGCCCGTGCTCTACGGAAGTCGCTGCAGCGCCTCGCCGACAACTCGTCCGGCAACCCCGCACTCCAGGAGATGGCCAAGGAGGTCCTCTCCGGACGGACCGGCCTCCGCGAAGCCCTGCGCGTGGGCGCGTACTCCGAAGCTCTCGGCGAACGCATCGCGCAGGCTCGCCGGGAGTACGAGGAACAGTCCCCCGAAGAACGGGAACGGCAGCGCGCCGAGGCCGAGCGCTACCTCGAGGACCAGCGCGCCGAGATCGAACAGGAGCGTCAGGAAGCAGCGGAGCGCTCACGAGCGGCACAGCAACGGGCTCGCCACAGCGGTCACGACTGGAAACTCTGACAGCGAAATGTCAGCCGCGTACTGCGCAACCGGCGAGCGGTCGAGCTTCGCGTCGGTTACGCCGGTTCGGGCGATCGCGTAGCCTGCCGCACATGCTGATGAACGACATGGGTGACGGCGGCCGGGAGCGGTTGACGTCTCGCACCTGGTGGAACGCGGCGATGTTCGCCGGCATCCTCAGCGCGATGGTCGCCTTGGGCGGCGCCGCGGCGACGGTCCTGCCGAACTCCTCTGTCGCCACGCGTGTGGTGAGCGGAGTCCTGGCGGTCGTCGGCGCCACCGGAGTCTGGGCGGCCGTACGCGGCTACCGCAGCCACAGCGGCAAACTGTTGGCGCTCGCCCTGACATGTGCGCTGGGGAGCGGCGCGGTGCTGGTCGTGTTGCGCAGCGTGGGCTGACGCCTCCGAGCGCTCAACTCCGCCGCGTCATTCTCGACGGTGGAGCGGGTCAGGTCGAGAGACTGCCTGTGACAAACAGTCCTCACCGGCCCAGCCCTACCCCGCCACTGCATTCACGGCCCTTGCGTTCAGGGCCCCTGTGTTCACGGTGGAGCCCATGCTCCGCTCCGCGCCCTCGCGGCTGTGCACCTGCCCGCTCTCTCGACTCCGTACCGGCACTGGCACTGCGTGCTCTGCACTCCGGCAACGCCCTGACTCGACAACGTCTGCGACGAGTTCCACGACAGCTGGGACGACGCGATCGCGAAGATCGACGAGGGTACACAGGCCATCGAGGACGGGCTGGAGAAGACCCGCGACACCTATCGGGACGTCTCGACTGCGTGGCAGGTCAGGGCGGGCTCCGGGTAGTTGAGCTCAGCCGGCCCCGCCCGGAGCCCGGGTCGGGTCCCGCGTCAGTCGGCGACGCGGGCACCGATGGCCCGGGCGCGGCGGCGGGCTTCGGGGCTGACGCCTTTGCGGCGGGGGGAGGTGCGGTGGTTGTAGGCGGTGGGCTGGGCAAGGTAGCCAAGGCCGCGCAGGTCGGGCTTGGCCACGACACAGGCGAAGCGCGGGTCACCCGCGTACCAGAGTTCCTCGTCGTACTCCTTCAAGGCCTCGCGGCTCCAGGTCCGGAACAGCCCGGCCGACACCTTCAGAGACACCGTCTTCTCGGGGCTGTCGGGATCGGGCAGTACGAAAATCGCGTCTTTGCCCCTGGTGATCCGGACAGCACCGGATTTCTGACGCCAGGGGTAGACGCGAAGGATGCGCCACATCCGCCACCCCCAGCCGAGGCGGCCGAGGGCCACGAGGGCCATGATCCCGATCACCATAAGGACCAGAACCATGGGAACCACTGCAGCCACGGGCAGCAGGACGGTGACGAACACGGCCCCCCACCACAGCGCCACCGAACCAAGCCCCATGGCCAGGTGACGCGCCGTCCGGAGACGGAAGGCACGTCGGGTGCCCGGTGTGTCCCACGCCACCGGACCGTCAAAGCCCTCGAAACTCTGCTTGTTCACGTTCGTGGTCATGCGCACATCCCAGGTCAGCCGAAGTCGGACGCGATGTCATCCGCGATGCTGCTCGTGCCGTCGGCCGTGTCGCCGCGTACGGCCCGCTCGATCTCCGGCATCGGATCGTAGAAAGACACCGTGTGCGCGATGCCTTCCATCATGTCGCGGTAGTGCTTCCGGGAGCCCACGGCCGTGCTGCTCAGCGTCAGGACGCCCAGCTGCGTACCTGAGGGGGCCGGGACGTAGAGATTGCACTGGTAGAGGTCCTGGCTGGGTATCCCCGCCAGGGCGGGCATGGTGATCATGGTGTCGCATATCGACGCCGGACGGCCGCCCGGCAGCGTCAACAGCCCCACGTTTTCCCCGCTTTCACGCAGGGAGGCCGCGCGAACCGCCGTGATCTTGGCTGGGGCCCAATCGATGTCTCTGAGCGCAACCGTGAACACGGACGAGGCAGACGACCCGTCATCCGCGTAGTGCATACCGAGCGAGCATGCGATGACACCTTCGCTCCGCATCTGGGCAGCCATGAATCGCACGTCCCGCAGTGCGCCCGTGTACCGGTCACGCTGGTCCTCGGGCGCCAGGTCGAGGACCAATGCCAGTGCCTGCTCAAGGCGCGTCTCCTGCTCCGTGCCCGGTTCAGGGTCGAGAGCGTCGATCGGAATGCCGAAGAACCCGGCCGGCAGTGCGTACCAGATCTTCGAGCTCGGGTCTCTGGCCGTGTCGTCGATCACCAGACGGATAGGACTCTCAGAGGCTTCTTCTGTCATCCCAGTGCCGCCACAGTGCTGCGAAAGACGGAGAAGGCCGCAGGGCCGTCGAACAGGCCCGCGCGAGCCGCGTCGACCCCGGTGGCGGTGTTCTTGCCGGCATCGCTGTCCAAGGCATCGATGTTCTCAGCGGCCAGTCCGTAGCCGGAGGTAAGCACACCCGCGACCGGCGAGACATAGTCCATGCCCACTTTGACCGCCTGGCTGCCCCCCGCTGCTTGCGCCACCCAGTTTCCGGCGGGGTTATAGGCGCCCGCAGTCGCGATCCTGTTCGCGGCCGTGACGGTGTCGTCGGCAAACCTGCCGAGGAACTGCCCCGCGCTGACCGCCTCGGATGCGTAGCGCGTCGACTGGATGGCGCCGTTGAGGCCACGGGACACGGCCCCGACGCCCGGCACCGCCCCAACGAGATCCCCGGCGAGCCCCACCGAGTTCTCCCAGAAGTCCGCGTCGAGCTCACCCTTCGTGATGCCGTCCCAAAGTGAGGCACGCACCTGGGGATCGGAGAGCCGGGACGCCATGGTAGCCAGGCTGAGCGCGCCTGCGGCGAGCAGGAACGCAATCCCGACCGGGCCGGTGCAGATCAGCGCCAGCAACCCCGCCACCGCCGCCAACACACTCAGAATGTTGGTGAGGTTGTCCCCGATCCAGCTGAGCGCTTTGCTCAGCCACCCCGGTTCCTCAGGCGCCAGGTCCTTAGTGGAATCCTTCAGCTTCTTCGCGAGGTCCCGCGCCTCCGCCTCGTGCGTCCCCTCCAGCTCCCGCGCCTTGCGCATCACCTCGTCCAGGGCGCCCTGCGCGTTGTTGACGGCGGTGACGGCGTCGCTGAGCCGGTCGTTGGCCGCGTTGAGGCGGGCCTGGGCGGCCTCCAGTTCGGGACCTTCGGCGAACGTCTGCCCCGCGAGCTTCAGGTCGGGGTCCTTCTGGGCCGCATCGTGCCGGGAGTTGGCGGTCTTGAGGTCACCCTTGTGGTCGGCCGCTTCGACGTCGTACTTGCGCGCGAGCTCCCTGCGGCTGGTCAGCCCGCCGTGCCACGTGCCGAGGTGACCGGCAGCCAGGGTCAGCGACTTGTGGGCGTCCTTCATGTACTTCGGCAGGTCACCGTCGAGGGCCTCGCGGAAGCCCACGGCGGCGTCGCCCTCCCAGAAGCTGGACTCCCCGAGCAGTTTGTCGATCTTCTGGTACGCGGTCTGCAGCGCGCTCGCCGAATTGACGAGCTGGGTGCGGAGCTTCTCGACCTCGCCCGGTTGCCCCAGCACCGGGTTCCACCCGAGGTGCACATACGGATTCTGTGCCACCGCAATCACTTCCCCGCAGCCGCGGCGCGCTTGAAGCTCTCCTCCAGGGAGGTCTCCACTTCGCGGTAGTTGTCGGTGTTCTTCTGGAGGCCTTCGGTGAGCTTGTCGATTCGCTCCTTGATCTGCTCGTTGCCGTACTTCCACCGCTCCTGGAACTCGTCGCAGGCCTCGTCCAGCTCCGGCGTCCCGATCTGGTCGGCCCGCACGTGCCGCAGGGCGGTCCGCACCTGCTCAAGGGAGTCGTTGGCTCCCTTGAGATCTCTGGTGAAAGTGTCGAGCTGATCAATGTCGGTCTTGAAGTGGTCCCCCACGCAAGCCTCCCGTTCGCGCATCGACGGTCGCATCGGCAAAGGGCAACCGGCGGTCGAATGGGCCGATCATGCCATGGAATGGTAAAGACGCCGCACCGGGGCACGGAGCAGCGATGGTGGTGCACCTCCACCACGTCACGCCCCGTCACACCCCGCACCACCCAAGCCGGATCGGCGGAACAGCCTGCGTGCAGCGCTTCTACACGTCCGCTCCTTCTCCACAACTGGGCGCGAACTACCAACCGTTGGGAAAATCCCAGTGGCTGTCCTGAAAGAGCTCAGCGCGTGCACGGCAGGAGTCGTGAGGGTGTGGTGTGGGCGCGACTCAGGGCCCGATCTTGGTGATACTTTCCGCAGGCTGGTTGCCAACGCATCTGCGTTCAGGCGGAGTTAGCAAGCGGAGTTAACAAGGGGATCCTGCGGTGACCGACCTCGAAGTAAACCCGGAGATCCTCAAGAAGGGCGCGTCGGGCATTCTGGAATGCCTCTCGCCGGTCGAAAAAGTGGACCTGGAGCCGGTGTCCAAGCAGGGGTCCTCGATCGGGGTCGATTCGGCCGCCGCGGCACTGGTGAGCTTCTGCGCGACGTGGCAGTCGGGCGCCGAGTTCCTCGCCGACTGCGCGGCGACCCTGGCAGAGGGACTGAACTCGGCCAGCAACAACTACGCGGCGACGGATGAGGCCATCCGCAACGCAGTGAATTCGGTCAAGTCGGACTTGGGTTAGGGACGGGGAATCCGTATTCATGGCAGCCGCGCTCGGGGAGACGTCCGACCCGAAGGAACTCATCCCGGGGGACGTCGAGAAGCTTGGTGATCTGGCTACCGACCTCACCACCTGGTCGGTCAAGTTCGATGGAATCGGCGACGGGCTCCGTGGCCTGCGCATCCCGGGATGGACCGGTAAGGCGAGTGACGCCTTCTGGCCCACCCTGTCCACGGAGAAGACCAACTGGTACCTAGCTTCCGACGCGATGTCGGGTGCGGCCACGGCAGTCACCTCGTACTCCTCCATGCTGAGCTGGGCGCAGCAGCAGGCCGCTACGGCGATCGCGCAATGGGAGAACGGGCAGCACGATGCGGCGGCGGAGGTACTGAAGACCGCACGCCAGCACCTTCAGCACGAGGCCGAGACGTTGGCCAAGAAGCTCGACGACCTGGCCGGCGGTTCCTCCGACAGCCCCAGCTGGCTCGCGGATGCCAGGGACTGGGTGGACGCCAAGCAGTGGACGGACGAGCACGGGGTCGGCAAGACCACTCAAACCCATACGAAGTGGGAGACCGAGAGGTGGCGCCCCAGGGGCGAAGACGGCCAGTGGCGCACCGAGAAGCAGTGGGGCAAGGACGAGAACGGCAACTGGTTCATCCGCGACAAGGCCGCAGGGGCCGAGGACGGGGATCCGACGGATCCGGCCACCGGTAAGAAGGCCGATGTCAACATCAAACTCGCCGAGTGGTCGGGCAACGCCAGCGCCTGGTCGGCAGGCGACTCCGGAGAGAAGACGGTAGGTGGCGCCACGCTCAAGGGCGGAGTGGGGGTTTCAGCGCTCGGGGTGGACGGATCCGCCACCGCCAGCATCGCGAACGGGCGGCTCCAGGCCGGTGTTTCGGGGAGCGCTTATCTGGCGCAGGCTTCCGCGAACGGCAGTGTGCAGTACGGCATCGTCGGAGCCCAGGCCGAGGGCAAGGCCTTTGCGGGCGCGGAAGCCTCGGCGAACCTTTCCGCCGGCAAGGACGGACTGCACGCCGGAGCGGAGGCCTTCGCCGGAGCCAAGGCCACAGGGTCGGTCTCTGCCGACGTGGGCGGCGTCGGCGCCGGCGTGAGCGGCGAGGCATGGGCCGGAGCGGGGGCTTCCGCCAGTGCCGACCTCGGCATGAAGGACGGCAAGTTCACCATCGGCGGAGAGGCCGGAGTCGGTCTGGGCATCGGCGGCAAGGTCTCCTTCGACGTCACCATCGACCCCGGCAAGATGATCGACTCGGCCGATGACGCGGCTGACGCGGTGGGCGATGCCTGGGACAGCACGGTCGGCAGTTGGTTCTAGCGAGTTGGTTCTGGCTAGTTGGTTCCAGCCTGAGCCGACGCTCATCAAGGAAGTGGATTCACGATGGCCACCACGTTGCCGATCAAGATCTCGTTTTCCCTGCCGGACGGCTGGCAGGCGGCCCCGCCGGACGAGGTGGGGGCACCTGGCGTGGCCTTCGTCGCGCTCCATCCCGCCTCCATGGACGGGTTCACGGCGAACATCACCATCGCCGGGCAGATGCGCAACGACAGCGCCAGCATGTGGCAGATCGCCGACGAGTCGGTGCGGCGGCTGCAGGAGGCAGGACCCGTAGAGGTCGTCAAGAAGGCCGAGGCGGGCACCCCGGACGCCCCGGGCCTGACGGACGCCCCTGGCGTGGTTCAGAACCTCCGCCTCTCCACCACCCTGAGGGGAGAACCTCTGGAACTGCTCCAGAGCCAGGTCTACCTCGGCATGGAGGACGTCAAGGACCCGGCGAAGCGCGTCGTCATCGAACTCGTCCTCACCGCGAAGCCGAGCCAACTCGGCCAGGTCATCGAGGACTTCAAGGAGTTCATCAGGACGGTGCGCCCGGCCGACGAAGCACTGGCCTAGTGCTGCGACCGGGAACGCCCGCCAGGCTGATTCTCATGATCGTGGTTGGATACTGCCGATCGTGATGAGGGGTATATCGGTTCTTCCAGAAGGTGATCTCTTGGCGTAATCTCCTCCTGCCTTACAGCACGTTCAGGACACGGTCAGGGGGAGGCCGCATGCGGCACCGTTCCACTCGTTTCGCTACCACTCTGGGTGGGGCGGCGCTGGTGTGCTCAGCCGTCGCCTGGGGTGCGGCAGTAGTGCGGTATGACGCGGACGCTCCGCGGCTGGACATTCTTGTTCCGTTGGCTTTGGCGGCCCTGCTTGCTGGAGGCTGGTTGCTGGCTGTCCGGGCGGCGCCGCCCGTGGAGCCGCTACCAGTCGCTCCGGCTCGGGACGGGATACCTGGCAAACTGGGCACGATACGCCGCGACTGGGGCTACATCGGCGCGGCTTACGTGACTGCCTGGGCCCCGTTCGCCGCCGCTCGCGCTGCCTACGGTGAAGGCGGATCGCTCGTCGGAAGTGCGTACTGCGGGCTCACCTTGCTCTTCGGCGTCGTGGTGTCCCTGTATGCCATCGGCCTGCTCACCGACCAGCTCGGTGCGGGACAGCGGATGCTCAAGGAGGACGCCGCCTCGGGGGGTGTTCACGCGGTCCGCGTCCGATTCGGCACGGCGGTGCGGGAGGAGTACCGGCGGCCCACAGGTACCGGTGTCGGCAGTATCATCACCACCAGCTCGTACTACGTCGACCTGTTGCCCGAGGGTGACACCGACCGGCAACAGGCCATCCGGCTCCAGTCCATGTACGCCGGCGACAATTTCCGTATACCCACAGGCGAGAAGCACCTGTCCTACGCCGCTGCTCAGCTGTCCGGCCACTCGGGATGGCTGTGCTGGCCCACTCGGTGGAAGGACATCGCAGGCACGGACAAGCAGCGCAGCGTCTCCGCTGCCTTCGTCACCGATACCGGCCGTGTGGTCTGGGGGCAGACGGCGGAGCAGGATTGGGAACCGTGGCTGCGCGGCGCGGCGGCGCCGGTGTGCCGGACCGACAGCGCCGTCGCAGCCGAGCCGCTTGCCCGCCCGTCCCGGTTCCGACCTAAAGTGCACACTCGAACCCTGCTCATCGCGGCCATCGCAGCCCTCACTGCAGTCCCCTACCTGCTCGGTGCGGTTCCGTACAAGCTGGGCTTGGCACTGGGTGCGGCCGCGGGAATCCTGGCTCTCGTCGCAGCAGCACGCCTGAGCGTTCTCGGCGTTCAGAAACAGAACTTGGATCCGGAGCTCTGGACCGTACGCAACGAGTCGCATCCATCGCTGCGTTGAGTTCGGTCCCTCGATTCTTCGCTGCGTCTGTCGGTGCTGTGACCAGGAGAGTCACTGGTGGGCGGTCAGGCCACCGCTGACATCGCTCGACCGCCCCACCGGATGCCCTTCTCGCCGCGGACGCGGGCCCGTTCCCGGCGCTTGGCGGCGAGTACGTCGGGCTGGCGGGCGTTGGCGTTGCGCCAGCGCAGGTAGCGGTGCAGCCTCTGCCCCTCCGGGTCGGTCAGTCTGCGCGCACAAGAACGCCCCTTGCCCCGGGACCCGGTGGTCCGGAGCAAGGGGCGTTCTGGCTGCTCAGACCGCAGTCCAGGCCTGTGCGGGTATCCGGTCGAGCACATCACACAAGTAGTTCAACTTCTCGTCGACGGCCTGCGGAGACAGGGTGCCCGTGTACCACGTGATGAGTTCGTTGTCGCGGAACCGAAGTGGGGACTCCTTGGCACCGGGGTCTGCGAGCATGAAGGGCACGACGCCACCGCTCAAGACGTTCCGGAAGAATGCCTCATCCTTGACAAGAACCTTGAATTCCTTGTCGAACTCCGACTCCCCGACCCGCTTCCCGGGTCGCCCGTCCGCAACCGCGCCCAGCTTACTCCTGCGAAGGATCTCCATATACGCTCCGGAGCCGGGCGCCGTGACAGTGAAGACCGACTTGATGACGAGACGCCTGTGGTCCCCGAAGTCGTTGACGTCACCGTCCGCCGCGGATCGTTTGTAGCGGTACTCGAAGTACTTGAAGGAACGACCGCGGAGCTCTCCGGTGGTGTAGTGCCAGGCGGCCTGGTTCTCCCCCTTGTAGAGGATGGGCCCCATACCGCCGTACTGATCGATCTGCCCTCGCACGCACGGCTGGTACATCCAGCCACGTTCCGGAGCGATCTGGGCAATCTGCGCCCATTCATCCCTGATCCGCGCATCCTGCCTGCGTCCGCGTACGGACATGGCGATCACCAAGGTGAACATGCCGGCAATGAAAGCGAAGAGCAATACCTTGATCAGAATCCCTACCAGCATCTCCATGACCCAAGATTATCGCGGACACGCGACCGCAAATGGAGCGGGGCGAATACCGGCAAGGGAAGGCGTGTGGATACCTGAGGGGCCCTCAGTAACGGCAAGACGAGTGCCTGGCCGGCGCGGCGGTAACCATGGAAGGGCGCAGCTCGTTCGTGGATTCTCCTCACCGCAGCGGTTTTCTTCTATCAACTCTTCACAGATGGAGACCGACCGCAGGCAAAGTGAAGAGATCATGATGCGGCGCCGGGCGCCCGGAACGGGCTGATATTCAGTTACTCTGACGCGTGCCGTCTCCTGAGCGCGGCACGGTGGTGCGCCCGGAACTTTCCATCACGGCAGCGTTTTCCGCTCCGCTCCGGGTCATGTCTGAAGCAGTCCTGCCACGCACACTTCCGGCGCCTTGATTATCTTGATCACACGAAATGGAACTCTCATGCCCACAGCTCGCCTGTCCGCAGCAACTTGGAGCATCTCGGCCGCAGTCGTCGGCACGTTGCTCGTCGGCTGCTCGGCCTCGGTCAACGTGGAAAAGTCCGAGCCGAAACTGTCCGCGGACAAGCTGGCCACCACGGTCGCCGAAAAGCTCGCCGCCACGACGGGCCAGCCGAAGCCGGACATCAGCTGCCCCGAGGACCTCACCGGGAAGGTCGGCACCACCACCCGCTGCACTCTCACAGCTAGCGACGGCAGCACCTTGGGCGTGACGGTCACCGTTTCCTCTGTCGAGGGAGGCAAGATCAACTTCGACATCAAGGCCGACGATACAGCTTCTCCGGCTGCGAACTGAGGGGGCGGATCGGGTGAGGCCGGCTGCGGGGCTGCTCCTGCGCACCGGCCCCTCCAGGGAGGACGCCAGAGCAAACGGCACGGCAGGGTGACAGGGTCGAGCACTCCCCTAACAGAGCCCTACTGGTCGGCATGGAAGGTCGAGGAGGCGGGGAACTTGGTGTCCTTGCAGCCGCGGCGGGCGACGACATCGGTGACGTATGCGCGGAACACCTTCTCGAGTGCGGGGATCGTCAGCTGGTTGTAGCCGTAGGAGACGGTCATCGTATGAATCTGGGGCTTCCCGTCACATTGGGAGGAGGCCCACCAGGCCGAACGATCGCTGCGGCCCGCCTCGCCCGGTTCCGCGGCAACCGGGAGGTCGTCGTTATTGGACTTGAGATAGACGTTCTTCGCCGCATCTCCGGCGTAGGTGTGGAGGGAGACGTACCAGTCGGCCGGGTCTGACGGGCGCGCAAGCCCCTCCGTCTTGGCCGCGTTGGACTCCCAGAGGTCGTTCGCACGGGTGTCGCTGAGGGTGAGGCCGCACTGCTCGTCCCAGAGAGTGCCGTGCGTGCGGCTTTCGAGCGCCTGGTCCGGAAGCTGCCTCTGCCGTGCAAAGCCGGCCTTGCCGTACCAGGCGCAGGTACCATCCGCGCGAGCGGCCGGAATGGGGCCTTCCGTGAGGGCGGGAATGTCCTCCGGCGGATCAGGCAACCGATCGGCGCAGCCCAGATATTCGGCGAAGTTATTGGCCGTGCCTACGGTAATCTCGGCGAGCGTGTTCCGGTCCTGCGAAGTGAGCTGCCCCTCCTCCAGGAACGCCGGGCCGGGATCCATGAGCGAGGCCCGTGCCCAGACCCCTTTGGTCGACTTGTCGCTCGACGTTCCCTCAGGGCAGAGAAGACTGACGATCACACTCGACGCCGTGACCTTGCCGGCGATACCGCCGCCCAGCGGTTCCGCGGGGTAGGTGGGATCGTCGCTGAAAGGGGAGACAAGGTGGTCCAGCGGATCCTCGGGACTCCAGGTTTCGCCCGAGGGCTGGACTCCCACCGTGGCGGTGAAGAACCACCGCTCGCCGCTGGATGTGCCGTGCTTCTCCCCTGCCTCGGTGCTGAAGATCTCGCAGTCCTGCGGCAGACCGCCGTCGAGCTGAATGGTGCCCTCGTCGGCCACCCGGTGCGAGATGGTGCCGCCCGCCGGAGAGAGCGCGAGCACCCGTCCGGCCGGGACGAGCCCCGCGCAAGCCTGGTTGATCTGGTGTCGGCCGTTCAAGTTCTGCCACAGCACCGTGCTGCTCAGTCCGATGCCCGCTACGGCGACCACGCACAGCAGTACGTTGACGGACTTGCGTACGCCGTCCCGCCGATGGTCGGAGATGATCAGCATCCGTCCACCTTCGCGGCTGCGGGAAGAAGTTCCTGCTCAGAGGCCACTTTGAGGTTGCTGAGGTTGAGGTGGTGGAGCTGCTCGTACGTAGGCATGAGCTCGGCGAGTCCCCCGTGGAGTTCGTGAGTCCTGTCAGGCTGGCGCGGTGGCGGTGGGCGGAAGGCCTGTTGCACCGCGTCTCGTCGAGTCCGCAGCTGCGCCGAGTTCAGTGGAGCGACAGCTTGCCCAAGTCAATCCAGTGCTGGCAGCGCGCGTTCGGGCAGTGGATCGCCGGACTGACACTGCGTCGGCAAAGCAGCCACCCGGGCTTCCTGCACAGCGATTTCGGCCAGATCCTGACGATGAGCGCCCGTTTCGGAGACTGCCGAGCCCTGAGCCGAGACCTCGATGCTCAATGCCATGTCCCGACCTTCGCTGTCCTTGCGTGTGCAGCGGAGATAAATGGCTGCCGCATTGGATGACGAGAGTGCCCGGGTCCCGGCCTTGAACGTCTTGAGTCCATCCTTGCTGACGACCTTGTCCAGCAGCAGACCCTTCTCCCATGTAACGGCAGACATATTAACGGTCTGAGTCTCGAGGTAGAAGGCATTCTTGCCGTCAACTGTAATACGGCAGCTTGCGTTCAGTTTGTCAGCGATTTCACTACTCCGCGACTTGGCAGAGGAGGCAAAGTTCTTTCCGTCCGGAAGGATACGCTCGAACGCGGTTACCTGTTCCTGAAAGTCGTCTCCGTCGCAGATTTCCCAGCTGTCGAGGTGAGATTTCTCGGCTTCGGGAAACGCTCTTCCGACGAAGAAACCTCCGACGAGGCAACCAGCCAGGGCCACGGCACCGGTTCCCGCTATTACCAAAGTTCTCATCAGTCTCTGCTTTCCGCGCTCAAGTCCCGCCCGTATCCACGCAGGTTGGTCTGCGCTTCGACGATTCCCGCGGTCGTCTCGCTGGCGATGATGCTGTTGAAGTTCTCGGTGCGTGAGATTCCGTGGGCTTCAGCTGCCGCACGCGCAGCGTCCTGGTTCACCTGCGAGGTGGAGTCCTTGACGTGCTGCCAGTCCTGGCCAGTGCTGTAGACGACCTTGCCAGTGCTGTCCTGCTCCTTGCCATCGACAATTTGGTTGACGATGTCTCCGCTGATGGTGGTGGCAATGCCGCTCACAGCGGCTCCTGTAGCAGGCGTCGCGATGAAGGCTGTACCAACTCCGATGCCGGTGCCTACGATGCCGGACGCCCAAGCCCCCTTGCGCTCCAGGGCGTCGTTGTACTTCTTGTCGGCCTCCACGGCATCCCCGATCTCCGACTCCTGGCGGCCCACGGCGATGGCTCCCTGGATCTCGCCGGAAGAGTGGGCGATGTTCTTGAGGGCCTCGTCCGTGTCCGGGGCATAGGCGTCCGGGTGCTTGAGGTGGTAGTCGTACAGGTTGGCGGCGTAGGCGGTCTGTCCGAGGTTGACCGCGGCGTACCCGTCCGGGTCCTTGCCGACGGTCATGAGGAACCTCGTCGCGTCCTGTTCGCCGAAGTTCGCCTGTGCCCCCTCCAGGGGGAAGAGGGCCAGGCCATCGGCGGACTTGTCGCTGGCCATGGCCCTGCTGAAGTCCGGCATGTACTCGGCGCTCATCCGGCCGAGACTGTCGTTCATGCCGTCCCGGGCCATGTCCGGGTCCTCGGAAACCCCCGTGACGATCTTCTGCATGATCTCGGCCTGATCATCGCTGTGCGCGGGAAGGCCCTTCGGCGGCGCCTCGTCGTAGGCATGGCCCGTCGTCGCCGCCTCCAGGGCGTGGCCCAGTTGGTTGTATCCGGTGATGGGATCCGCGTATCGTTCGCCGGTCTCCGGGTCGAAGAACGGCACCTCCTGATCCGGGAACCACTCCCGCTTGTCGGTGAGGTACTCGAAGTACTCGTCATTGGCGAAGATGTTCGTCGCCGCCTCGGGGCAGCGGCCGAGCCCTTCCATGTACCCGATCATGGGGTCGGTGCTGCCCTCGTTCTTACCGGCGAAGTTCAGGGTGCCGGAGGTGTGATCGCCGTTCCAGCCCTCTTCGACGTCCTTGCCGAACGACTTGTCGGTGGCGATGAGGGACTTGCCGTAGTCCTCCATGAACTCGGGTTCGTACTTCCCGTAGCGCATCAGGCTGCTCATCACCTGGAACCCGGCCGGATTCTTCGCGTCCTCGATGCCGAGCGGCTGCGGACCGAGTGCGATGACCTCCTCCTTCCAGTCCTGCATAGCCTTGCTGTCGGACTGGGTGGCGGTGCCCAACGTCTCGCCGAGGTCCTTCTGAAGCTCCTTCAGCAGCTCCTTGCGCTCTGGCCGCGTGGTGTCCGCACTGCCGGCCGGGTCCGCCATGTCTGCCCAGAACTCCAGCGTCCCCCGGCCGCCCATGCCGGTGGCGAACTTCTCGGCGAACTCCTTGTCGTTCTTGTTGGCCCGCAACAGCTCGTTGAACTTCCGGAGTTCGCTGTCCGACATGTCCGAGCCTTTTTTCGCCAGCGCCAGAGCGCGGGTGGCGTCGGCGCCGTCGAGGGAAGTGACGACCTTGGAGTTGAAGTCGGTCTTGTTTCCACCGAGGTCGCGGCGCAGGGCCCAGCAGGCGGTCTCGTCGGCGTCGGCGGCGCGCTGGAGGACGCGTTCGATACGGCGGGCGAAGGCGTCGCAAGCCTCCTGCTGTTCGCGGATGGGGGCCTGGCCGTCGGGATCGTGGCGAGCGCCGGCGTCCTGGGAGAGGTCGTTACGCGGCGTGACGACGCCTGCGGCGCTGACGACGAGGTCCTGCTCCTTGGCCTCGACATTGGCGAGGTGGTGGAGGTCGCCCTTCGCCTTCTTCAGCTCGGCGTGCAGTGTCGTGAGGACACCGGCGATGCCCTGCGCCTCCTTGTGCGCATCCGCGAACTCCTGCTGGGCAGCACGCACGTCGCTGTCGGCTTTGGCCGCCGTCAGAACCGGTTGGGTCCAGCCGGCCTGCCGGAAGGGGCGAGCGACCTGATCTCCGTACGCGGTGTGCAGCCCCTTGAACTTGGTGACGGTCTCCTCCCAGCGGCCAGCGGCCGCTTTGAGGTTGCTGAGGTTGAGGTGGTACAGCTGCTCGTACGTCGGCATGAGCTCGGCGATTCCCCCGTGGAGTCGTGAGTCTTGTCAGGTTGGCGCGGTGGCGGTGGCGACAGGTGGAGGGCTTGGCTCAGCCGAAGTCACTCGCCAGAGAGTTCATGGTTTGCGTGTTCGCGGCTTCGGTACGCTGATACAGCACTCCCGAAGCGCCGCACTGGCCGGCGAGGCTGTCGCACTTGCCCGCGAGCGAGGAGACCTGCGCCGACCAGGTCTCCGCCAAGTTGGTGAGCGCCCCGCCCAGCCCGCCGTCCCAGTTACCGGTGCCGAAGTCCCGGGACGCCGTACGCGTCTCGTCCACCGGATGAGCGCCGGCGGTTCGCGTCTGCCCCGCGATCTCGCGCGCGCCGGAGCCCGCGCGATTGAGCGCTGCGGGATCTTCGATTTCCGTCCCCGTTGACATGCCGATCCCCCGTGTTGTTTTGCGTTCGTGTGGAGCGAAGGGCGCCGATTTTTGACGCGCACACGTCCGCGCGGTGCGTGAGTATAGCCGTGTCCGGTCGCGGAGTTGTGTGAGCACTCTGGGGAAGGTGTGTGCTACTGGCATTGGCCTGCGCGGGTATGAGGGCTCCACCCACGGAGGCACGCGACCGCGGCAGAGTAACGAGCCCATGGGCAGAACCTGGTTACGTCTCGATCAGTCTGCCTCGGGATGCCGTCCGGCCAGCTACACCTCCATGCGCTCGACCGCGTCCTTGGCCTCGGACAAATTGGCCCCGGTGATGATCCGGTAGCGCTTGATCGCCTGGATCTTCTTCCCTTCCCTGACGAGAGTGTCGACCTCATCCAGCGCCGGGTCGACGTACTCGACGCCCAACGACTCAAGGACGAGATCAACTTTCCGCTCCAGCCGGGCAGTTCTCCGGTCGACGGAACGGACTTTGTACTCGATGGTGCCCCACAGCCCGATGGTCGTAAGGAAGATGATCAGGTACGCGGTTCGGTCCGTGGGCCGCAACCCTAGCCTTGCCATCGCTAGACCTCCTGGCCCGGTGGGCGGCGGCGTACGGTCGGTCACCGCAAGTGGTCGAGGAAGGCGCTCCAAGCGTGATGACTGAACGCGAGTACGAGGCCGGTCGGGCGTGTGCTGTCGCGCACGGGGAGTACGCCAGGGAGACCATCGACAACCTCAAGGCAGTTACCCTGCCCACCGCTGTAGCTGCTCGCACGCCATGCCGCTTCCGCAAGAGCGGTCGATATGTGGTCTTCATGGCTCATGGTCGGAACTCCTTCGCGATGCGATGGACCAGCGCGAGTGATTCTGTCGGTGGCAGCGCAGCGGTGCGTGCGTCGTCGAAGAGAGCGCGGTAGTACGCGACATCCGGTTCCCGCTCCATCCAGACATTGCCCGTCGGAGTCTCCGTCAGTACGAGATCAAGCGATGTCATCTGCGGGAAGCTCAGCACCAAGTACGGACCGAACATACCCGAGTGCGCACCGCGCGAGAACGGCATGACCTGCACGGTGATGTTGGGCAGCTCCGCCATCGTGAGCAAGTGCTCCAGTTGCGTACGCATCACCGCCGAACCTCCCACGTGTTGGTGTAGGACTCCTTCCGCCACCACCGCCCAGAGTTCGAGAGGCGACTCGTCCGTGAGCCGTCGCTGTCGGGTCAGCCGCACCTTGACAAACTGCTCAATCTCCTCGGCTGTCTGCCAAGCGCGCGACGCCACCGTGATCGCGCGTGCGTACTCAGCCGTCTGCAAGAGCCCTGGAACCAGCTGGACTTCGTACGTCCGAACGCGGTCGCAGATGGCCTCCAACTCGATCTGGTCCCGGTAGGCGTCACCGAGAACGGAACGGTACTGGTGCCACCAACCGTCCCGGCGGCGCCGGTTGGCCTTCCGAGCCAGAACACTGAGCCGCTCGCGCGTCTCCTGGCCTTCGATCTTGTAGGCGCGCATGAGGGCATCCAGATCTGGTGCACGGACCGGCACGTGCCCGTTCTCCAGACGACTGATCTTCCCTCTCGTGCAGTCGAGCACTTCGGCGGCCTCCGCCATGGACACGCCTGCGGCTTCACGGAGTCGCTTGAGTTCATCACCGAGCTGCCTGCCCAGGACGGTGGACGGTTTCACAGAAGGCATGCGCAACTCCCTATCAGGAGCACGGGTGGAGGGACGCAGGCATTACTCGAAGGAGTGAAGAGAGCCTCTGAGGCTCCGTGCAATTTTGCATGGAGCCTATGCTGCGTGAGCCGGATGCGGTGAGCAAGAGATCGCCTCCTCACCGCACCGAGGGCACTCCGACTCAGCCACGAACTCCAGGAGTCGCTTTGGCTATGCAGCCCGAGCCGTCAGACGCTCACGAGATCGCTTGCCGCCTCCCCCGCCGCGACAGCACCGTTCCCAGAGCGCGGGCCCTGCTCAGCGCCGTGCTCGGCAGTTGGAGCATCGATCAAGAAGTGCTCGACACAGCGGAGTTGGTCCTGTCGGAGCTGGTGACCAATGCACTGCGGGCGCGGGCGCCACGTGACCGCCAGGTCGGCGTACGCATCGCGTACACGGCGGAGGACGGGCTGCTGCGGCTGGAGGTGAGCGACGCCGGGGAAGGCCGGCCCGAAGTGCGGAACCCCGGTGACGACGAGGCCGGCGGACGCGGGCTGCTGCTCGTGGATGCGCTGGTCCACCAATGGGGCGTACAGGAACGCGTGGGCGCCATCGGGAAGACGGTGTGGGCAGAGTTGAAGGCCTCGGGCATCACGGCTGTCCCGGTCGAGAGGGATGTCGCGGCGGTAACACTCCAGCCCGGGAATCTGGTCAAGCTGCGTGGGGTATGGCGGACGGTGCGGAGTGCCCGGGGTGAGCGTTCTCCGTCAGGCGGATTCGTCATGGTGCTGGGACTGGACGACGGTTCCGTGTTGCGTGTGGACGCCGCCGAGCCGCTGACCGTACGGGGTTCAGGGCAACCTCGTCAGTGCGACGCTGCCGGAGGCGGTGAAAGGTGACGTGACCGAGCCACTCCGTTGCTCGGCCTGGACGACGCTGCGGCACAGGTCAGCAGGCGGGCCGCCATGCAGTCGATGACGGCCGCGACGGCCGACGTCTACGTGAAAGTCGCGCCTCAGGCAGGGCTTCTGCCCACAGGACCTTTTAAGAAGTGATCGAGTCCACGAAGTTGGCGATCCAGCCCAGGACGCCCACAAGGACGCAGATCACGAGACCGATACCCACCCGCTCGGCCACCTTCTCGCGCCGCGACGGTTCCCGGCTCCGGTTCGGCTTGTCCGACTTGGGCGGCCGGACCACCAAATACAAGAGCCAGCAGAGGGCGGCCACGGCAAATCCGACCTGCCACAGCTCGCCCACGACGCCCCGGATCCCGGCCCGCTGAATCGTGTCCGGCTCAAGCCCCTGCCGTGCGTCGAACTCGGTGCCGTCCGGGTAGTCGTGCCCTGTGTCCTTGAGGTGCACATAGACGGCGTCGTCGGCGCTGCCGCCATCCGGCGTGAAGTCCCCGTAGCAGGAGATGTCGGAGCGCTTCCGGCCGGGTTTGGTGTCGTAGCAGCTCTCCACCTTGTACGTGCCGGTGGTGCCGTAGACGCCTGCGGAAAGAGCGAGATCGGCGGTCGCATTAACCGCCCAGAAACCGGCGACGAAGGCAGCGATGCCGCCACAGATCCAGAGGATCACCCGGGTCACGGGGCCTCGGGGACGCGAATCGGTGCGGGAGTCTGTGCGGGAGCTGGCCATGCGAAGCTAGATGATCCTTCGTGCGAGGTCGGCGGCCTGGGCTCGGGTGACGCGGTCGGGGTCTGCCTGCTTGCGGTCGTGGGCGGTGGCGTCCCAGTCCTCGGGCTGCATGAGGAAGAACGTCCCGCTGCTCGGCACGTAACCGACCGCGCCGAAGGGCAAGTCACCCGCGACGTACACACCTTTCTCAATGCCTTCGGGCCAGGGATTGCGCCACGCGCCGCGCCGCGGGACCGGATTCATCCGCATCAACGGCGACTCGTGGCCCTCGGCGGTGTACAGCGTCAGCGTCATGCTCTTCGGGCGGCCCTTGGTCGCCTCAGCGCCGTCCACCTTGGTGATCTGCGGGCAGAACGTGTCGAAGGAGTACTGCGCGAGTGTCCTGCGGCAGCTGCGCGTGAGGAGAACCGCTACCGGGATACTGGGGAGCGTGGCGAAGAAGCCAATGATGCCGACAAGGGTGATTGGTCCCATGATGATGAACACCCAGGACAGGCCGGCGCGAGTCAGATCCGCACCCAGTGACGGCCCCCCGAACGCCATGATGGCGTAGACCCCGCAATTGCGGATACCGGTCCACCACACCCGGCCGGTCAGCTTCCTTCGCAGCGCGGTGGTGTCCAATGTTCCCGGCGCGTAGGCATTTTGAGTGTTGTCCGGCACTAGTTCTCCTGAAGTCCTGCCCCAGCCCGGCTGGCGCTATCCGAAGTCGTTCCGCATGGCAGCGGCGGCGCCAGTGGGCGCCTCCGGTTCCCCGTCCTCGTCGTTGGCAGCTGCTCGCGCGGGATCAGTGAATGTCAGAGTGCGGGCGATCCCGAGCAGTATGTCCCGGTAGGCGTCGGCGGAGTCGAGGTCCGGTGTCACCATCTGGAGCACGATGAGCTCCGGGGCGCTTGGTGCCGCTACCGCGATGGTGCCCTGCCAGATGTGACTCGGGGCCGCGTCGCTCGCTTCCGGCCGTCGGGACGACCGAGGGGCGGGCGACCGCTTCTCGGCGAGGAAACCGACGCCGCACGGCAGCTCCAGAGGGCACATGCCCTCGTCCCGGCCATCCGCTGCGCTGCCCGCGAGGCCGGCCACCACAAGCTTCGAGCTGTTGCCCGCCGTCAACATCGTCGACACGGTGAACACCGATGTCGTGAAACCGCCGGAGTCGTTGGGATGGACCCCGAGCGCGCACTCCTGCACCCGGTTGGCGTTCAGCAGGTTGACAATGCCCGCGTACAGGCGCAAAGCCCGATCGGCCTCGTCTCGTTCCTGTTCAGGCAGCCCACGGAGCTGGTTGACGACTTCCATCAGCCGTTCGGCCGGCGGGTGGAGGTCCAGAGACAGATACCCGACCGGCAACCCATACCAGAAGGACGGCTTGCGGGTGCCATGGGATGGGGTGGTCACTTCACTCACGGTCATGCGTTGCCTTCACTCTCGCCTTGGCCGGTCACAGGAGACCAAGCAATCCGGCGAGTCCGTGCGCCGTCGCGGCTGCCTTCGTGCTCTCGGCGACGTTGTGCTCGGTACCGTCCTCGTCCACGGCACCGAAGCTCTCCGCAGAAGAGACGGCGTTCGCGGCTACGTTGAGGCCGTTGACACTGATTTCCGCCATCAGAAGCCCTGAACCCTTGGCAGATTCACCCGCGACCCGCCATGCATCGTTTGCCTCGTCCAACGCCGAGCGGCCGATGCCGGAGACTCCGCCCTTCATGCCAGCCCAGGTCTTCGAAGCGATGTTGGCTCCGTCAGCCGCGCTTTCGAAGCCCTCCTTGGCCGCGAGTCCCAACGCCTTCCCACCCGGAATCATGCCGACCGCGTCACCGGCGAAGGACGCATAGGCGGAGAAGATCTCCATCTTGCTGCCTTGGAACATCAAGTTCTTGCGGAACTCGTCGTCGGAGAGGTTCTTGCCCATGGATACGGCACTCGCCACGAGCGCGATGGGCGCCATGATCGGGGTCAGCACGGGAAAGAGGGCGAGCAGACCGGCAATAGCGCCGATGGTGCCTGCGTGCTCCGCAAGGAACTTGCCGACCGACCCGAGGATGTCGCCGACGCTCTCCCAGAAGCCCTTGTCTGGAGCCTTCTCGGCCGTGCTTTCCAACGCCTTGGCGATGATCTCGGCATCGCGGGAGTGCTCGGACTCCAGCTCCTTGATCTTGCGGTTGAGTGACTCGTATTCGTTGTTGGCCTTGGTGAGAGCTGTGCTTGCCTCGTTCAGCCCTCGCTCGGCGGAGCGCAGCCGCGCGGTCGCGTCGTCGGCCTCCTCCTGCGAAGGGAAGGTCTGGTTGGCGAGCTTGAGGTCCGGGTGCTGGGCAGCCTGGTCGTACGTGTTCTTGGCCTTGTCAGCCGCGGCCTTCTTCTCGGCCGCATCGTCGTCGTACTTCTTCGCCAGCCCTCGGTTGGAGGTCAACTGAGCGTCCCACTTGTGCAGTTGACCTGCAGCGGAACGCAGCGCCGAGGCGGCCTTCTTGATGTACTTCGATAGGTCGCCCTCGAGGTTCTTACGGAACTCCTCCGCCGCGTCGCCCTCCCAGTAGCTGCTCTCTGCTGTGAGCTTGGTCAGCTGCCGGTGCGTGTTCTCGAGCGCCGTCGCGGCCGCGGCCGCCTTCTGCTGCAGCTTCGAGACTTCGGCGGGCATGCCCGGTACGGGGTTGAAGCCGATGTGGGGGTACGGGTTCGTAGCCATTACTTACCGCCCCCGTTACCGCCAGAAGTGCTCTTGTCCGCGATCTGCTTGAGGGCCTTCTCCAGGGCGTCCTCGACCTCTTCGTAGCCCTTCTTGTTGGACTTCACGCCCTCTTTGATGTCGTCGATCAGTTCCTTGGTCTTGTCGGACCCGTACTTCCACTCGTCCTGGAACTTGTCACAGGCCTCGTCGAGCCGGGGGGTGCCGATCTGGTCGGCACGCACATGATCGAGGGCGGTCCGAGCTTCGTTCAATTCATCGACGCATCTCTCCAGACTTGTCAGGAACTGTTCGAGTTGCCCGATGTCCGTCTTGAAGTGGTCCCCCATGGGCCAGTTTCTCCCCGTTCAGCTCTGGATGCGTCGGGCCCAGGCGACTCAACTGATCACCCGGGCCTTCTTGGCACCTTACATGCGCTGACTGGCCGTCAGTACCGGACCTCATCGACCCCACGGCTCTGCAGAAAATCCCTACAGAAGGGCCACGAGATCGTCGCCTCAGCGTGAATCGGCCTTGCGGGGCTAGATGATCCTTCTCGCGAGGTCGGCGGCCTGGGCTCGGGTGACGCGGTCGGGGTCTGCCTGCTTGCGGTCGTGGGCGGTGGCGTCCCAGTCCTCGGGCTGCATGAGGAAGAACGTCCCGCTGCTCGGCACGTAACCGACCGCGCCGAAGGGCAAGTCACCCGCGACGTACACACCTTTCTCAATGCCTTCGGGCCAGGGATTGCGCCACGCGCCGCGCCGCGGGATCGGGTTCATCCGCATCAACGGCGACTCGTGGCCCTCGGCGGTGTACAGCGCCAGGGTCATGCTCTTCGGGCGGCCCTTGGTCGCCTCGGCGCCGTCCACCTTGGTGATCTGCGGGCAGAACGTGTCGAAGGAGTACTGCGCGAGTGTCTTGCGGCAGCTGCGCGTGACGACGACCGCTACCGGGATGCTGCGGAGCGTTGCAAGCAGGCCAACAATACCGACACCGGTGAACGGGGCAACGATGTAGACGAGCCAGGGCAGGCTGCTGTCCTGGACGACGCCGGTCAGGGCCGGTGCGCCGAAGGCCATGAGCCCGTAGATCACGGTGTTGCGAATACCGGTCCACCACATCCGGGTGGTCAGCTTTCCGCGCAGCGAGGCGGTGTCCAGCGTTCCCGATGTGTGGGTACCTTGCATGATGTCCGGCACTAGTTCTCCTGTCAGTCCGTCCCGGCACGGCTGGTGCTATCCGACGTCGTTCCGCATAGCGGGGGCGCCGGTCACTCCTCTGGTTCTTGGGTGGCCCTGTCGTCCGCCGTGGCTCGCTCGAGGTCAGTGAAAGTGAGCGTGCGGGCGATCCCGAGCAATATGTCCCGGTAGGCGTGGCGGAGTCGAGATCAGGGGTCACCATGTAGAGCACGAGGATGACAAGCGACTCCGACCCCTACTGTCCCTGATACGGCGGTTGTTGGGTGTAGGGATTGGGGTTCCGCTGGGGCTGACCTGGAGGAGTGGGGAACCCCTGATTGGGTGCTGCGGTGGGGTACGGCTGTTGGGCGGTTGGGTACATCGGTTGGTGGGGTGGATAACCCATGTTCTGCGGGTTGATGCCGTTGATGGGGCCGCCGTTATCGGAGTTGCGGCGGCTGCGGACTACCGCGAAGACGGTTACGGCGGCGACTACGGCTCCGAGGCCGATGACGCCAATAGCAAGAGCGATGAAGCCCATGTAAGAGGTTTTCCCTTCTCGTTCTCAGGTTTTCACTGCAGTGCCGTTCTCCCCGGATTACCGCCGGATGGCTGTGAGCAGATCCCGTGGTGAGGGAAGCTTGGTGCACGATGGAGAGCCGGTTCCTGCACGGACACCACACGCGCGTGGGCGGTACTACCGCATCCCGGGCCCGCCGGCTCGGCCTAAGCGGAGCAACCTCTCAAGCCGGGGGTGCTGAGCGACGTTACCGAGCAGATCCCGCGGCACCCTGCCTGCTGATCGACTGCTTCCGCACTGCCGTGTCCTGGCTCCCGAGTGCGAACAGACCA
Source organism: Streptomyces sp. NPDC046862 (assembly GCF_040704615.1). NCBI lineage: Bacteria > Bacillati > Actinomycetota > Actinomycetes > Kitasatosporales > Streptomycetaceae > Streptomyces > Streptomyces sp. NPDC046862. The sequence continues at coordinate 58,159 of NZ_JBEYXP010000057.1, forward strand.
TACGCCAGAAGACCGACTGTGCCGGCGATTCCGACGACCAGGCGCCAAGCCGCCGAGGGAACGGGAAGCGCGAGCAGCACGACGCTGAGCGTCCAGAGCAGGAGGACGTTCATCAGCCGGTTCGAGATGCTGAGGACCCAGCCGCCGTCGAGGTCGAGCAGTCGGCTCTCGCCTGCTGAGTCGACGGAAGTCTGCTGATCAGCCCTCGCACGCGCAGATTCCTCATACTCCGGGGCGAGCCCGCCCGGGATGTACCAGCCGGCATCGCTGATGAACACAGCGCCCGTACGATGCGGCCCCTTCCGGCCTCCGTGCCGGTTGCTGCCTGGCACCCAGACCAGATGGCCTTCCACTTGCCCCACCGTGTCCACGTACTTGGCGTTGTTCCCATGGACATGCAGTTGCACGGGCCCCCTGGAGGTCCCCAGGCAGATGCGTGCCTTCCCTGCTCCATGACCGTCGTACCCGGAAATGCTCGCCCGCAGCACATGCTCGTCACCGCGCAGTCGTCGCGGAAATCGCTGGTCCCTACGGCTCGTGAGGTAGCCGATGGAGAATGCCCCCATGAGGAACAGCCATCCCGAACCCAGAATCCAGGTCCACCAGTTACTCATGGCGCGACCGGAGAGTTGACGGTCGACATCAGCCTTGTCGTTGTCGCCCACGGCTCCCAGTTCGGGTCGGTCGGGGGCGTAGGCGACGTACGCCTTCCCACCGACCACCGCGGGGTCCGGCCATTCCGATCGGAACTCGACACGCCTTCCGCTCCCGGCCCTGTCGGCCGCAGGCAGCGTCACCGTCACCGTGCAGAAGTACGAGCTGCCGTTCTTGTGCTCGTCCTCGACGACATCCCGCACCGACTCGATCGGCAACGCCCGCACAACGGCACCCGAAGAGGCAATCTCTGCTGCCTTGCCCGTGGGCGTGGGAGCACCAGCCCCAAGGGCGAGTGGGAGGATCAGCGCGATGACTCCGCCGTACACCGGCAGAACCTCTCCCTTCAGCAGAGCGGAGGCGCCTCGCAACCTCGCGGGGAGTGCTCTGGGTCCGCTCTCTCCCTCAGTTGATACGCGGTCGGCCAGGGCGCGATAGACCGACGCCCGGTCCGGGTTGCCCGATGAGCGTCGCATCGCCCACGCTGCCAGGGCAAGGACGGCGAGTACGACCGCGCAGCCCAGTACCAGTGCGTCACGCAGTGTCGACTTCACCATGAAGAGCCAGCACCCGAGGAGCACTGTCACCAGGAGGCATGCCGCCCAGGCCGCCACCTTGCCCAGGAGGATGGCCGGGCCGAGCGTGCGAAGCCCGCCCTTCTTCATGGCATCTGCCATCGTTCCGTCCGCACCGTGCATCCGAAGTCATCCACCAGACTTGTGTTCTTTGCGTGCTCGCGGAGCCGCTCGGCCGTCTTCTGGGGCGCTGGGGCCACGTCGTCCGATGCTGTCCGCCTTTTTGAGCCGGTTTCGACCGCGCCTATCTCCGTGCCCACCGGCTGTTCATGGCCTCGCCGCGAAGCGCGTTCCGCTGCTCCTGTGTCAGCCCTTCGGCATCGGTTCCGGTGCCGTGCGTCGCCTGGACGCCGCTACCCTGGTTTGCCCCTGCAGTTCCGCCCGCATCGGAGACTCCACCGGAAGGACCGGCCACTGCGCCGCTTGCCTTCGCTGCCCCACGCTCTCTCAGGGCGTTGACGCGTAGCCAGGCCCAGCAACCCTGGGGCTCCACGCCTTACGCCGCGCGAACGCTAAGCGGAACTGTCGATTTTTCCAGGCGTGCTACGGCTCTGCACTTTGGAGGTGCCCGGTGCACATACTCACAAAGGTTTACATCCTCCCCGGGGAGGTCGGATGAACCTCGCCCAGACCAGGATCCGGATAGGACCGCTGATGCCCCGTATACAGGGGCATCAGCAACTGGGCGACATCCCGCCTCTTGCTGTGCCGGCTGTGGTGCATCCCGATGACATTGTCGAGCGCCACCAGGATTACCAAGGTCGTGATGACCAGATGCTTCCACGGCCGCCAAATAGGCGAGCTACCTCTACTGCCCTTGATGCGGGGGCTGTTGGGCGTAAGGGTTGGGCTGCTGGGGGGACTGCCCCGGAGGAGCGGGGTACCCCTGGTTAGGAGCCGAGTTGGGGTACGGCTGATGGCCCGTCGGGGGGTGGGGCGGGTAGCCGGTGCCCTGAGGCGGGACTCCGCCGCCGGGGCCGGATCCACCGTTACGGCCGTTGCGGCGGCTGCGGATTACCGCGAAGAGGATGGCGATGACGACCACGACGGCTGCGATGCCGACGATGAGGAGAATGCTGCCGGAGGAGGACTTCTTTTTCTTGGCCTGGCTTGTGCTGTCGTTGTCCTCGGAGCTGGTGCCGGAATTCGTAGACGTGGATGAAGAGGACTTGGCCAGGGGGCCCTCCTTGGGGCCCTTGGGGATGTCCATCGTCAGGGCCGTGCCCGGGCGGGCGATCCCGTAACCCAATTCCTTGTCCGGGGCCGTCTTGCCCTTGTTGTTCACAAAGGATGCCGACTTGACCAGGCGGTTGATGATCTGACCTGCGGTTAGGTCGGGATACTTGGAGCGAAGTAGCGCGACGATGGCTGATACATAGGCGGTGGAGCCAGAAGTCCCATCTGCCACCGCGTAACCGCTACTGGTGGTCGGATCGGCCTGGACGACTTCCACTCCGGGCGCTGCGACGGTGACGTTTCCTGTGTTTGACTTAGACCAGAAGTTGAGGTCCTTGTCCACAGCCGAGACAGCCACCACACCTGGGAGAGCGGCCGGATAATTGACCGTCCCTGCGTCGTTGCCCGCACTCGCTACAACCACGACATCGTGCGCCTGCGCATATTCGATTGCCTTGGCTGCTTTCGAGCCAGGGTAGGCAGAAGAATCGTCGAGCGAAAGGTTGATCACTGACGCACCTTGCTCCACCGCATAGCGGACTCCAGCGACCCAACCCGCCGTATCAATCCTGCCCTCACCACCCCCGCCCGTCGTCACCTTCACCCGTAGCGGAAGAATCTTCGCTTTGGGTGCAAGGCCCATCACGCCCGCCGAACCATTGACCCCATGCCCGTGTCCAGCGATGAGGCTGGCCATCGCAGTGCCATGCCCGACATCATCTTTGTGAGGATCTCCGGTGCCGGTGAAGTCCTTACCTGACAGCACTTGTCCAGTGAGATCCGGCTGACTGGAATCTACACCTGTGTCGACTACAGCAACTGTTACGCCCGCCCCCTGTGAGGTCTTCCAAACCTTCGCGGCGTCGTACGCGGTCAAGGGCCATTGCGCATCCCGGACAGCGTCTGCCGTAGCAACGGGGGCTGAAGTGAGGAGCAAGGCTCCCGTCAACGCCACGACTCCTGTCGTGGACCCGACTCGCTTGAAACCCAATTCCTTGCTCCTCACTCAGCTATGACTAGTGCCGCAGCCTTTTACGCATGAGTAGACCGCGACTTTCCGTCCGGTCCCGCTTATGTTCTTACTCGATGGTCCGCGGTACGTTCCGGTTGCGGTCCTCTTCCGAGATCCAAGTCTCTTCATCCTCGACCAGGTAGTCGGGACGGTCGCCCTGGCTGTTCTCTTCCTCGGACCGTCGGCCCTTGCGGCCGCCCATACCACCGGCTCCGCCCGCCATGCCGCCGCGCTGGCTTCCACCACGGCTGCCATGGAGGCCCGCTCCGCCACCGGCGCCCTTGCCGGTGACGCCCTTGGCCGCGCCGACCACGCCGCCACGAGACCTTGCGAGGGCGCCACGGCCGCCGGCACCAGCACCGCCTCGGCCAGCTGCGCCCGCTCCGGCGCCGCCCATGCCGCCCATGCCGGTTCGACCTCCGGCCCCGCGACCTGCTGCCGCGCCGCCACCGGCCAGACCACCGCGCCCGCCTGCGGCTCCGATGCCGCCGCGTGCGGCAGCAGCACCGCCCGCGAGACCCGACGTTCCACCAGGAATCCCAATGCCCGGGCTCTGAGCTCCGCCGGTATTGAGGCCCCCACCACCGACACTGGGTCCGCCAACGCCCGTGCTGGGGCCCGTCCCAGTCAGGCCGGGAGAGATGCTGTCCACGTTCGTCTTGGCCGTCGGAAGTTGCGAACCTCCCGTGATGCCTGGGTCACGGGGCACCGTAGGCGCCGGCTTAACACTCGTCGTCGGCCCGGCGCTCCACGGCTTGGCGGTGCTGCTTCCGCTGCCTGGACTCGAGCTGCCAGCAGATGGCATGGAGATAGGAGTAGGCATCGGCGTTTGAGGGTTCGGCGGCTGGAAGGGATCCGTTCCGTCGTCCCGGACTGTCCCCTTCGAGTAAGCCTTGTAATTGACCCCCAACTGCTCCATGATCGCCACCCCCTTGAGCTGCTCTTCCTTGCCCTTCGACAAGGAGTCGGCGTTCGCTTGGCGGGCGGCGTCCGTACTTACGCCCTTGTTGATGTCTTCCAGCAGTTGCTTATCACTGCGATCGTCGTCCGTAAGCTTGTCCCAGGCCCTGTCCCAGCCGGAAGGCTCTTCGACCTCCCGCATCTTGGACATGGAGTTCCGCAGGTCGTTCTGAACGGCGTGCATGGTTTCCGCGTAGTGATTGGCCCATGCAGCTCCGTTCCGGACGTTCTGCATGATCTCGTTGGCCTTCTTGCGGAACGCCTCGGATGCGTCGCCCTCCCAGTGCTCAAGGACGTTTTCCACGGCGCTCTGCATCATGCCCGCGACGCTGTCCTTCGCGGATACAGAGTCCACCCCGCCGCTCTTGCCGTCGCCATCACCGCCGGAGAGGATGTTGTGGACGGCTTTCCAGTGCTGACTGACCTCGTAGATGCGGCCAGGATCCGCGTCCAGGATCATGGAGCGCAGCTCAGGGATGCCCATCTTCATGAAGGGCGTGTCGAGCTGGCTGCGGTCCGGGCCCCCCATACCTCCGTTGGTCTGCGACTCGAGCTTCTCGTCGTGCTTGTCCTTGATCCGCTGCTCTCGCGCCTCTTGCTGAGCCTTGATCTGCTCAGGAGTTGGCTGGTAGCCGTACATTTTTGAACATCCCCTCTGTCAGTGACCGGTCGCTGAACCGATTAGTTGATCGCACCCTTGGAAGTCCCGCTCACGCCCTGCGCGTTCGCCTGCTCCTGGTTGCTGTACTTGTCCCTGACCTTCGAGGTGCTCGTGCCGAAGTCGTCGATCAGCCCGTGCAGACCCTTGATGATGTTCTCGATCCTGGTCTTCTGCTTCTGGTGAGCATCGTGAAGCTCATTGGACTCCATGAACTTCGCACTGCCGAACGCCGTACTCGGGATGTCCGTCTCGTACTTGGCCTTCGTGTTGGCCTTGTCCATGTCCGACAGAAGGCCGTTGAGCTTCCGGATGACCTCATCCAGCGCGCTCAGATCAACCCGCATTCCGTTACTCATACCCCGTTGTCCTCTCCCCTGTTTCTCAAGTTGTCGGCACCAGCTCGGTGCCAAGTCATCGCCCGGCCCTCCGAGCCCGACCGTCCAGTCCTCATCGCCTAGCCCGACCGTCCAGCCCGCCGGGCTCCGCCAACCCGCCTACTACGCCAGTCCCGCACAGCCACCCCGCTCCCCGCAACCACGAGGACCATCACAAGTCCCGTGCCGAGTGCGTAGATCGCGATCCTGCGGTCCTTCTCGGCCTCGCTCTCGCCCATCGTCACTGCCATGGGCACCACGCCACCGGACCGGGCCGCGGCCGGCGGGTCCGGTTGGGGGGAGCTGGCCGGGTCGGTGTCGTCCGACAGGGCGGCGACCGGGTCGACGACGCCCCAGCCGATGAACGGGTCCGGGCCGCGGCCCGGGCGCTGGGCCGTTTCCTCGATGCGGGTGGCGATCTGGTCTGCCGTCCAGGACTTGTGCTTCTGCTTCAGCAGCGCCGCCACACCCGCGACGTACGGCGCCGCGAAGCTCGTTCCGTCGGCCGTGCACTGGCCGCTCTTGGGGACGGTGGAGACCATGCCGACGCCCGGGGCCGCGACGTCCACGAAGTCGCCGGACTGTGAGAAGAAGGCTCGCTCGTCGTTGCGGTCGGAGGCCGCCACCGCCAGGACGCCCGGGTACGAGGCGGGGTACGTGTCCGCCTGGTTGCCGTCGGCTCCGTCGTTGCCCGCGGCCGCCACGATCAGGGCGCCCGAGTTCACGGCGTCCGTCACGGCGCTGTTCAGTCCCGCGTTGTCCTGCTTGTTCGCGGTGTCCGAGGAGATGTTGATGATCTTCGCGCCCTTGGCGACCGCCGCGCGGATCGCCTCCGACATGGTGCCCGAGTTGCCCTGTTTCTCCCCTCCGCCACCCGTGTAGCGGAAGGAGAGGATCTTGGCTTTCGGTGCGATGCCCTCGAAGCCCGTGCCCTTCATCGGGCGGGCGGCGATGATGCCCGCGACCCGGGTGCCGTGGCCTTCGAGGTCCTGGGTGCCGTCCGTGGAGCCGACGTAGTCCTTGCCGCCGGACGCCATCGCGTCGCGGAGTTGGGGATTGGAGTCGTCGACACCGGTGTCGATCACCGCGACCGTGACGCCCTCGCCCGTCGCCTGCGCGTGCAGCTGATCCAGGAGGATCCGCTGGAGCGACCAGGGCGTGGACTTGATGACGTCGCCGCCGAACTCGCACTCCGAGCTGGCCGCCAGGCCGAAGTCGACCTCGCCCGGACCGGCGGAACCACCGGAACGGGCGGAACCGCCGGAGTCGGCAAGTGCCGGCGGGGCCGACGCGAGGCAGATACCGGTGGCCGCGAGCACGCCAAAAGCCCGCTGCAGTGCGCGGGTTCCACTCACGTGCCGACGCGAACGGGCTGTCAGGCCCCCCATGTTCAGGCCCCCAGGGCTTTCTTGCTTCGTTCGAAGCTGGGTGATGGTGTCTTTGGAAAAGCGTCTTTGAAAATGCGCCGTGAAGATTCGGCGGAGGATGCGGACATCCCCGGCCTTGTCGTACGCGACCCCCGACACGGGGGCGGCCCAGCGGACGCCGTGGCGTTCGCTGGGCCGATCCTCTTCATGCCATGTCCCTCGGACTCGGGTTCACGTCATGCGCCTCGGGTCGCCGACGGGCTCAGCCCCAGGTGGAGGCGTTGCTCTTCTCAGTGGACTGGTAGTTCTCGGCGGCGCTCTGCAGCGCCGTCGAGATCTTCAGCAGGGTCGAGTGCAGGTCCTGCGCGGTGCGGTCCCATTCGGCCTGCTTGCGCTGGTAGCCCTCCTGCGCCTCACCTTCCCAGGTGTTGGCGACGCGCTTGACCGCGGCCTCGAGGTCGTCGAGCTGCTGCTTGATCCGCCCGGCGGTCGTCTTCACGTCCGTCGAGGCGTTGGTGATGGTGGCGTAATTGACGAGGATCGACATCGTCGTTCCCTTTCAGGAAGAGTCAAGGAAGTCGGTGGACACCGATGGAAGTCGGTCGACACCGATGAAAACCGGTGGGTACCGAGGGAAGTCGGTGGTGGCCGATGGAAACCGATAGAACTCGGTGCGCATCGGCCGGAGTCAGTGGACTCGGAGAAGGGCTGACGCAACGTCAGCCTCTGCCTCTCGATCAGCCGAAGTCCGACATGATCTTGCTGATCTCACTGTTCTGCTGCTCTTCCGACGCGGAGTAGTTGCTCCGCGTGGAGTCCACGGCTTCCTTGATGTCGTTGAGGATGTCGCTCATCTTCTTCGCGTCCGCGTTCCAGCGCTCCTGCAGCTGGTGGTAGGACGTTGCCGCCTGGCCCTTCCAACCGCCCGCGATCTGGTCGATCACTCCGTTGAGGCGGCGGATCTCACCTTGCAGCTGACCATTCGCGGTGCTGATGTCACCGGAGAGCTTGGCGAGTTCGTCCTCTGTTACCCGGAATTGGCCGGCCATGTGACCTTCCCCCATGTCGTTGTTGATCCCGGAAACCGCACTGGCGTCCGGAGGAGCTTCGCACCCTAGAGTGCTGCAAACACTCTATCGTCCGCCTGTCTCACATCCACAGGCAAGAGCAATCAGTTACACGGCTCACACACTTGAGCGATCATCCTGTGACCCAGCAGCCGTCTTACAGTCAAGTGCCCGAGCCGCCAAGCCCGTTGGCCGGTCTCCCATGAGGCCGGGAACCGGTCGCTCACCAGCTCCTGACCGGCCGACAGCTCCACTGCGGCGCCTCATTCGCCCACCGGCCCCGCGGCCGCGCCTCACTGGCTCTGCGGCTGCGAAGCGCTTCCCGTGTCCAGCGTCGGGCCCTTCGGGATGAACGTCGCCCACGTCTGCGGTACGAACGCCGGGTTCGAGACCTTCTCGTACCCGAGCCGCGTACGCGCCTTGTCCGTCTCGCTCGCGTCGGCGCTCGACGAGGGGTCGTCCCCCGACGAGGACGACGAGGACGAACCGCTGCCCTTCCCCGCCGACTCCGCCTCGCTGTCGTTGTTCGACGGCAGCGAGTACCGCAGGCCCGTGTCGGTCAGCAGGTACTGCCTGCCGCCGCCCCCCGCTTCGCCCGTGATCTCCTGGAACAACAGGCCCGAGCCCGACGAGACGTACGCGCTCAGCGAGTCGGCGATGACCTTCTTGGGGTACGTCGCGCCGGCCCAGGCGGCGAGCTGCGGCTTCTTGTCGGCGCCGAACTTGCCGTCGTACACGCTGCACGAGGTGGTACGGGCCTCATCGGTCCCCGTCGCCGCGGGGTTGGCCTGCCGCGGGATCACCGTGGGCCAGCCCTTGTCCCCGTAGAAGTTGTCCGGCTGGCCGCCGTTGGCAGCGATGATGGCCGGGGTCTGGGCCTCGATGGCCTCGATCTTGTCGGAGCCGTAGGCATCGGCGGCCGAGGGCGAGTTGGTGAGCAGGTTGGCCACGAAGGGCGTGATGCGGGCGACCTTGTCCTTGAGGACGACATAGAACTGCTCGCCCTGCGCGTCGTTCGCCTTGAGGACCCGGCCCACCGTCCGCGCGTTCTCGGGGAGTCCCTCGACCGAGGTCTCCTCCCCGATCGACGGAACCGTCGGGAAGGTGATCACGCCGCCCGGGTTGAGCGTGCCCAGCCACTCCTGGCTCACCGGCTGCGGCCTGGCCGAGCCGCCGATGACGGCGGCACGCAGGGTCGCCATGGTGGTGTCGCCGAGGCCCGACTCACCGCCCAGCAGGAACTTGTTGCCCTTGGCGTCGACCAGGTACTCCTGCTTGGTCTTGGAGTCGGCGACGTACAGGGCCTCGCGGGCGTCGACCTTCCTGTCGTCGTTCAGCACCTTGGCGTCGTCGGAGTCCAGGACGAAGACGGCTCGGTCGATGGCGTTTTCCGATCCGTCGGATCCGGAGGACCCGGGAGCCGGACGCTCGCACACCGCCCAGGTCTTCGCCTTCTCCGCGTCGTCCTTGGACGGCAGGCGGTCCGGGGCGTACGGGATGCCGAGCGTCGCGCCGTGCGGGATGCCGCTCTTGTCGATCTCCTTGCCCGGAACCTCGATGACGCTCCCCTTGCCCTTGTCGAGAAGGAGCTTGGCGGAGGCGTAGTTGAGGACGGGGTGCAGCGTCTTGGTCTTCGTCCCCGGGTCGGGGAGGACGACGTAGCGCGTCGTGGAGTCGCTGTCCACGATGATGTACTCGCCCGGGGTGTCCCAGCCCTTGGGCGCCGTGGGTTTGATCACGCCCCAGGCGATGAAGCCGATCACCAGCACCACACCCACCGCGAGGCTCGGCATCACCGTGCGGACAGGGCGCGGCGCGCCCTCCTCGGAGCCTCCCGGCGACGGCGCGAGGAACGCCGCGACGGTGCGCTTGCGAGCGAACGTGTAGGCGGCGAGCTCGTCCCGACGCTGCTGTGCCATGGTCCCCGTGTCTCCCGTTGTGTGGTGCTCGATCGTGTGTGTGGTGCTCGATCGTCGGCGGCGCCCGACCGATGCCGGTGCTCGATGTCGCTCGCGGTACCCGACGTTCTCGATGTCGTTCTTCTCGAAGTCGTTGGCGGTACCCGACGTTGACGTTGGTGAGCACGCACGCGCAGGCGCAGGGACCTACTATGCACTGCGCCGCATGGCGACGACCCATCAGGTGTCCGGCCGCCCCCGCATCTTCACAGAGCTTCACCACAGCGCTCCACCACGCGGGCTCCCTCCGTGAAAGGCTGGCCACCTGGGGTTTCGGTGTCCCCTGTGTCGCCCCACGAGCAGCAGCGGGTACCGTGAGCCCCTCGCATGGATGACGTGGGCCATCGGCGCCCCTGGCCTCGTCGCCGGGATCTGCGACGCAGTATCCCTGAACGACGTACGGCCACCACTTCGCGAAAGGGATGTCCCGGGGGATGAGCAGCGCTACGAGCACTCGGCGCGATCGCCGCGCACAGCAGCCACAGGGGGGTTCGGGCCGCAGACGCTCCTCACGCCCGCCGGCTCCCACACCGACCGCCGCGTCGCCGCGCACGCTGCCCCGCCCCGGCGGTCTGGGCCCGGTACGCCTGCAGCAGCTCATTCTCGTCGAGCTCGCGGCCGCCGTGATGCTGGCGGCCTGGGTCACCGACGTGTCCTGGCTGCTGGCCCCGGCCGGTGCCGTGGCCGCGCTGCTGCTGCTCCTGGCGGTGCTGCGCCGGGGTCGCCGGCCGCTGCCCGAGTGGTACGACACGACGCGCGCGCTGAGGCAGCGCCGGCGTGACGCCAAGCAGCCCGTGCCGCCCGGCACCGACGCCATGCTGGCCCCCGTCGTGGAATGCGACCCCGCCCTGCGGACGTACAGCTTCGTCTCCCGCGACGACCGCTCGATCGGCATGATCGGTGACGGGACCTTCCTGACCACCGTGCTCTTCGTGCAGCCTGCGGACCTGCCGCTGCGTCCCGAATCCGCCGGGCGGCAGCTGCCGCTGCAGCTGATCCAGGACGCCCTGGAGGTCGACGGGATCCGTCTCGCGTCCGCGCAGGTCGTGCAGCACACCCAGCCCGCGCCCGCGCCGCACCTGCCCGAGCAGTCGATCGCCGCCCGGTCGTACGGTCCCCTGCAGGCGCAGGCCGGCTCTCCCGCGCTCCGGCTCACCTGGGTCGCCCTCAAGCTCGACCCGGAGGTGTGCCCGGAGGCGGTCAAGGCGCGCGGAGACGGCGTTCCCGGTACCCAGCGCGCACTGCTGCGGGTGGCGGACCAGCTCGCGAGCCGGCTGGCCGGAGCCGGCTTCAAGGCGACCATCCTGGACGAGAACGAGCTGGTACAGGCGCTCGCGACGTCCAGCTGCCTCAACCCCCGGGCCAACGCGCAGCACGCCCAGGACGGGCGGCCGAGTCAGCGCCGTACGGTCGAGTCGGTGCGGACCTGGCGGGTAGACGACCGGTACCACACCACGTACTGGCTGTCCCGCTGGCCGCAGTTGGGGCAGGGCGGGGTGGCGCTGCCGGAGCTGATCACGCGGTTCACCTCGCTCCCGGTGCTCGCCACGACGTTCAGCGTAACTCTGAGCAAGGCCGGCAGCCGGGGTGTCGCCCTCACCGGGCACATCCGTGTCACCGCCCGTGGTGACAGCGAACTGGGCCAGGTGGGACGCGAGTTGGAGCGGGCCGCGAGTGCCGCGAAGGCCGGTCTGGTACGCCTCGACCGGGAGCAGGTTCCCGGAGCCCTCGCCACTTTGCCGCTCGGAGGTACGTACTGATGTCCCACCCCGCTTCGACCATGCCCCCGGGACAGGGACAGCAGGGCCGGGCCGCCTCGGGGCGTACGCCGGCGCACGTGGCCTCGCCCACCGACACCGGAATGATCCCCATCATCCGGCAGCCCCAGCCGGGGCAGCAGCAACGGCGCATCTTCAGCCCGGGGTTCGGGCTGCGCGGGCCCCGCCGGAACCGTCATGTCGTCACCGCCGACGAACTCGCGGCGATCAGCATGCCGATCGGCGACGACGGCGTGATCATCGGCACCGACCCGGAGTCGCACCCGGCCGTGCTCGGCCTGTCCCGTCCGACCTCCTTCGACGCCGTGATCGTGGGCGGTCTCTGGCTCGCCCAGGTGCTGGCGCTGCGCGCCGCCGCGACGGGCGCCCGCGTGGGCGTGGAGACCGGCCGTCCGCAGGCCTGGCAGCAACTCGCCCAGGCGGCGGGCGGCGGCCAGCAGTGCGTGACGGTCTATCCGGTGGGACGGGTGCCCGCACAGGGCCCCTCCGTCTCCAGCCCGGTGGTGCTGATCCGGGACTGCGGCATCCGCCCGCCGCGCGGGCGGGTGAGCTCCGTGCCGTGGCAGGCCGTGGTGACCCTCCTGCCGTTCGTCAGTGAGCACGCGCCGCGTTGGCTGGCCCAGGCCGATCTGGTCGGTATCCAGCGCATCTCGCCCCAGGAGACGGAGGTCGTACGCGACACCCTGGGCATCCCGGACGAGAATCTGCAGCACCTGCCGACCCTGCATGACGGCGTCGCCCTGTGGTGCACCCGCAAGCACCGCAAGTTCGTCATGACCGAACCCACGGACGCGGAGACGGGCCTGCTCGGCGTGGCCCGTCGTATGGACTGACGCGTCGTCGTTTCCAGGAGGTGCTCCATGAGGTGTCCTGGAGGTGCTCCTTGAGGGCCGGAGGGCGGACCGGCTGAGCCCATGGGTGCTTTTCCGTACCGCGATGCGAGTGATTAGTCTTCTGGTGAGGCGGTGACGATCGCAGCCGCGTGGGACTTGCCACCCGGTCCGCCCGGCCGCGACGACGACCAACTCAGCAACAGTGGCTGACCAGGAGGCATGCAGTGAACAGGGATCGGTCCGAGTACAACGGCGGCAGCCCGTCCTCGGACGGGGACGAGCCCGAGGTGGATCTGACAGGCGAGTTCGAGATCGTCTACACGCCGCCCGCCTGGTACGCGCAAAGTACGGGTGGTTCCGCTTCCGGCGGACAGCAGGACGCCGGTCAGTCACCACCACCGCCGAGCGGGCCGCCCGTCGGGTCACCCCCCGGTCCGCCCAACGGACCGCCAGGCGTCGCTCCGTCGCAGCCTCCGGCCGCGCAGACTCCCCCGCCGCAGGCTCCCGTTCCGGCACAGCCGCCCGCCCAGGGCGCCCCCCAGCAGCCCGCGCAGGGTGCGGCGCCCGGCACGGGTCAGCACGACACGGGACAGCACGGTACGGGTGGCTACGGGTTCCCGCAGCAGCAGTCCGGTCAGCAGTCCGGTCAGCAGTCCGGTCCGGGCGCTCCCCCGGCGACCGGCGGATACGGCTACCCCCAGCAGCAGGCGCCGGCCCAGCCGCCCGTCTCACCGGGGTTCCCCGTGCTGCGGCCGGTCGACGAGGACGCTCAGGGTGCCCCGCCCCAGGCCGGCACCCCGGCGGCGGGCGTCCCCGTGCCCTCGACCCCGCCGGCCGGCGTCCCCGTGCAGCACACCCCTGAACAGCCCGCCCCGGAGCAGCCGGTGGGCGAGTTCAACCACGCCGCCGCCGACGCCGAGGCGGCGAGGCTGTTCGGCGGTGCCGACGAGGAGCCGGAGGAGGAGCACGGCGCCGAGGCGGAGTCGGGCGACTCGGCCGGGTCCGTGTCCGGCACCGACACCGGTGGCGACGAGACCGCGGACGTCCAGTCCGACGCGGGGTCCCCCGCACAGCCCGAGGCCGCGCCCGCCACGGCGGAGGCACAGCCGGAGGCAGCGGCCCCCGCGGAGCCGGCGCCCGCCGCTCCCCCTCCCGCGCCCGCCGCACAGGGACAGCCGCCGCAGGCACAGCCTCCCGCCCAGCCCCATGCCGCGCCCCAGGGCGACCAGGCGCTCCCTCCGCTGCCGCAGGGCTACGTGCCCGCGCAGGCGCCCGTCCAGGGAGGACAGCAGCAGGCGGGGCACCCGGACCAGCAGGCCGCGGCCGCCGCACAGGCAGCCGGGTACGGCTACCCCCAGGTCCCCGGGCAGCCCGCGGCGCAGCCGCAGTACCAGACGCCTCCGCAGGGCACGTTCGGCCCCGCCCAGCCGCAGCAGCCCGGTTACCCGACGCAGGGCGGCCAGCAGGCACCGGCCGACCCGCGGCAGGCGCACCAGCCGGCACAGCCCCAGCCTCTGCCCCAGCCCCCTCACCCGCAGGCCGCCGGTTACGGCTACCCGCAGCAGGCGCCCCAGCCCGGGCAGCCTCACCCGGGACAGCCGCAGGCGCAGCCCGGACAGCCCCAGCCCGGTCAGCCGCAGGCCGCCGGATACGGCTACCCGCAGGCCCCCGGCCAGCCCCCCGCGCAGCCGCAACCACAACCGCAGCCGCCCGCGCAGCCCGGCTACGGCTACCCGCCCCAGCAGCCCGGTTACGGCTACCCACAGCCCGGTCAGCCGCAGCAGCAGGCACCCCAGCAGCAGCCTCCGGCCGAGCCCCAGCAGGCGCAGCCCCAGCCTCAGCAGGCACCCCAACAGCAGCCCCCGGCGCAGCCCACCCCCTACGGCAACCAGGGCAATCAGGGCAACCAGGGCTGGTCCGCTCCGCCCGGTCCCCAGGCCGGGCCCGGTGCTCCTCAGCAGCAGCAGGCCGCTCCCGGAACTCCGCTCGGTTACAACGCCGCCGTGGAGCTGTCCTCGGACCGGCTGCTGCGCAACCAGCCGAAGGCCCGCAAGAACAACCAGGGCCCGTCGCGCTTCAAGCTCGGCGCCAAGAAGGAGGCGGCGGAGCGGGAGCGGAAGCTGAGTCTGATCCGCACGCCGGTGATGTCCTGCTACCGGATCGCGGTCATCAGCCTCAAGGGCGGCGTCGGCAAGACGACGACGACCATGGCGCTCGGCGCCACGCTCGCCACCGAGCGCCAGGACAAGATCCTGGCGATCGACGCCAACCCCGACGCCGGCACGCTCGGGCGACGGGTGCGGCGCGAGACGGGCGCCACCATCCGCGACCTGGTGCAGGCGATCCCGCAGCTCAACAGCTACATGGACATCCGCCGCTTCACCTCGCAGGCGCCCTCGGGTCTCGAGATCATCGCCAACGACGTGGACCCGGCGGTCTCCACCACCTTCAACGACGAGGACTACCGCAGCGCGCTCGACGTGCTGGGACGGCAGTACCCGATCATCCTCACCGACTCGGGTACCGGTCTGCTCTACAGCGCGATGCGGGGAGTCCTCGACCTCGCCCACCAGTTGATCATTATCTCCACTCCCTCGGTGGACGGTGCGAGCAGTGCCTCGACCACGCTGGACTGGCTGTCGGCGAACGGGTTCGCCGACCTCGTCCAGCGGTCGATCACCGTGATCTCCGGTGTCCGCGAGACGGGCAAGATGATCAAGGTTGAGGACATCGTCGCGCACTTCGAGACCCGCTGCCGCGGTGTCGTCGTGATCCCGTTCGACGAGCACCTCGCGGCGGGTGCCGAGGTGGACCTCGACATGATGCGTCCCAAGACGCGTGAGGCCTACTTCGACCTGGCCTCTGTCATCGCCGAGGACATCGCCCGTACGCAGCAGGGCTTCGGCAACCCGCACATGGGGTACCAGCAGCCGCAGCAGGGCTACGCACCCCAACAGCAGCAGCCCCAGCATCCGCAGCAACCCCAGCAGCCCTACGCCCAGCCAGGCGGCACCCCTCAGCCGGGGCAGGGCTGGGGCCAGCCCCCGCAGCAGCCCGGACCGGGCCAGGGATGGCAGCAGCAGCCGCCCCAGGACCCGCCGCCGAACCAGCCGCAGCAGGGCTCGGTACCGCCGGGCTGGACGCAGTAGTTCGGGACGCGGCAGCCGGACGCGGTAGGAGCGGACGGTCGGTCGGTCGGTAACGCCAATCGATAACGCCAAGGGGCCGGCACCTTCACGGTGCCGGCCCCTGGCGTTCGCGTACGTCGCAACCGCGAGAGCACGCGAGAGCAGATGCCCCCGGTATCGCTACTGGTATCACTGCTGCAGGTCGAACTCCCCGTCCCGCGCGCCGAGTACGAACGCCCGCCACTCGGCCGCGGTGTAGCGCAGCACCGTGTCGGGGTCCGCGGAGTTCCGCATCGCGACGGCACCGCCGTCGAGATAGGCGATCTCGACCCGCTCGTCCTGGGGCCCGTCGGGCGAGCCGACCCACTCGACGCCACTGATGTCCATGGCGTACAGCGCTTCCTTCTCCTGCTCGGTCGCCACCGGGTGCACTCTCCGTTCAACTGACCTTACGGACAGGGAGATTCTACAAACCGGGCAGACCTCAGGCGGGACCTTCGGCGGCCTCGACCAGCTCACGGCAGCGCTTCACGTCGCCCGCCATCGCCTCGAGGAGCGCCTCCAGCGAGTCGAACTTCTGCTGCCCGCGCACGAAGGCGAGGAAGTCGACGGCGACGTGCAGGCCGTACAGGTCGAGGCCGACCCGGTCGATGGCGTACGCCTCCACGGTCCGCTCGGTGCCGTCGAACTGCGGGTTCGTGCCGACGGAGATGGCGGCCGGCATGGCCTCGCCCTCGACGTGCAGCCACCCCGCGTAGACACCGTCGGCGGGGATGGCGGTGTGCGGGAGCGTCTCCACATTGGCCGTGGGGAAGCCCAGTTCGCGGCCGCGCTGCGCGCCTCGTACGACGATGCCCTCGACCCGGTGCGGGCGGCCGAGGATCTCGCCGGCGCCCTCGACGTCCCCTTCGGCCACCAGCCGCCGGGTCAGGGTCGAGGAGAAGGGCTGCCCGCCGCCCGCCTCACCGGTGACGTACAGGTCGACGACCTCGATCTCGAAGTCGTACGTCTTGCCCTGCTCGGCGAGGAACGCGACGTTGCCGGCCGCCTTGTGGCCGAAGCGGAAGTTCGGGCCCTCGACGACGGCCTTGGCGTGCAGCTTGTCGACCAGGACCTTGACCACGAAGTCGGCCGGCGACAGCTTCGAGAACTCCGTCGTGAAGGGGAGGATGAGCACCGCGTCCACACCCAGCTCCGTCATCAGCTCGGCACGGCGGTGGTGCGGGGCGAGCAGCGGCGGGTGGCTGCCCGGCCGGACGACCTCGCTGGGATGCGGGTCGAAGGTCACGACCACGGACGGGACGCCCAGCTCGCGGGCGCGGTCCACGGCGTGCCTGATGATCAGCTGGTGGCCACGGTGGACCCCGTCGTAGGAGCCGATGGTGACGACGCTGCGCCCCCAGTCCTGGGGGATGTCCTCCAAGCCACGCCAGCGCTGCACTGTGCCTGCTCCTTGTCGAAAACTGGTCGAACCCGTGTCCGTGGTTGCCGCGTACGCAGCTCTAAGGGTGCCATGCCGGGCGCCGCCGCCCCGCATCGGCATGGGGGCTGTGACGGGTGGCACGCGTAGAGTGACGGACGTCGTACGGTCGGCTCAGGCGGGGACCCGTACCCCCGCGAGGTTCTCGATCATCCGGCGAGCGCTCGGGCCGACCACCGCTGCCCAGTCCGCCGGCGAGGCGCTGAGCCATCCCGCCATCTGGGCCGCGAAGCCCGGGACGTGGCGGGCGAGGTCCACGAGCCCTCGGTCGAAGCGGGTGGCGCCCTCGGGGGTGCGGACGAGGAGCAGGCCCGTACGGCGTACGAGCTCGCGGAACGACGGTCCGACGCCACGGCCCGCTCCGCCCACCGCGGCGCGCAGCACCGCCTCCAGCACGACCGGGTCCCTCTCGCTCGCCAGCAGCAGGTCCAGCAGCTCGCGCCGCAGCCCGCCCGAGTCCGGGGTGTCCGGCACGGCGAGGACAGCGGCGAGTGCCGCCCGCACCCGCGCGGGACCGCCGGCCAGCAGCCCGGCGACCAGCGGGAACAGCACCTCGCGCGGGGCGGGCCCGTGCTCCAGCCGCCGGTCGACGTACTCGGCCACGTGCGCCGCGGTCTCCGGGCGCGACTCCACGACCTCGCGGACGAGGACGGCGACCTGGCGGGCGAGGACGGGTGTGGTCACGTCGGCCAGGGTCCGCAGGACCTCGGCCGAGTCCGGCCGAGGGGAGCGCAGCCGCGACCGGAACGCGTCCAGCACCTGGTCCGCGTGCGTGGCGAACGCGGGGACGAGCGCACTCGCCGGCAGCTGCGGGTCGCCCGCCACGAAGCGCTCCAGGGCCTGCGGGAGGTGGCGGGAGCGCGTCCGTGTGTCCCGGACGAGGAGGGCGAGCGCACCGCCGTGCAGGGTGGCGTCGGCGGGGCGGCCCAGCAGGGCGAGCGCGGCGTAGCGGAGGAGCTCGCGGTCGGCCTCCGTGCGCACGTGCTCCGCGGCCAGCAGGGCGTACGTGAGGGCCGCCACCCGCCGCGCCGGGCGCTCGTCGTGGGCCCAGCGGTCGACGGCGCGGCACACCGCCGAGGGTTCCTCCTCCGCGAGGAAGGCGAGGAGTTCGTCTCCTCGCCGGTGCGCGCTGTCGGCGAGCGTCTCCGTCAGGTCGTCCAGGGCGTGGCGCCGGTGGGTGTGCAGCAGCGCCTGCGCGGCCGTGGCCACGGTCGCGTCGGGGGTCGCGGCGAGGGGGCGGTCGTCGGAGAACCAGCGGGTGAGGTGAGGCTGTACGGCGGCGGGGGCGGCGGCCAGGAGCCGTGAGGCGGCGTCCAGGAAGCGGGGGCCCTCGCCCGTGGGCGGGTCGGCGACGACGAGGCGGCGCAGCAGGTCGAGCCGTTCCCCCTCGGGCAGGGGCAGCGCCTCCCAGAAGTCCGGCCCGAACTCCCCCGGCAGGCCACGACCCTGGGCCCGCCACAGGACGATCCAGTCGGTGAGCAGCCGGAGCAGTCCGAGGTGGGCGAGGGCGTCGGGCACGCGCTGGAGGGTCTCGGCGACCAGGTGCGTGGCCCACCAGGTGGGGTCGTCGTGCCGCGCGGGCCGCTCCGGGAGGAGGGCGTCCACCGCTAGGAGCAACGCCTCCAGACGGTGGGCGAGTTCGAGCGGTCCGTCCTCGCGCTCGAGGTGGAGCAGGGCCTGGACGACGGGGCCGATGCGGTGGCGGGGGACGGGGAGGGCTGGGGTGCCGTCGGGGGTGGGGATGTCGTCGGGGGTGGGGGTGCCCATCGGCTTCTGGGTGCCGGACCGGTCGCCGCCCCGGATTCCATCCCGGTTTGCGTTCCGGTTGCCGTACACGAGCGCGTTCAGCGCCGCGTCGAGGTCCAGGTGCGCGCCCTGGATCCAGTCGGCGAGTTCCTCGTGGGCGAAGCGGTAGCCGGTGCCCGCGGGGACGAGCAGGCCCTCGGTGAGCACGGCGGAGGCCCAGCCGGTGGTTCCGCCGAGCCGCCGCCCCGGTACGGGTCCCCAGGGGAACACGGACGCGAAGGACGCCTGGTCCAACTCGCCCTGGCCCGGCCCCAGGCAGCGCCGTGCGGCCTCGTGCACCTGGCCGGCGACCTGGGCCGCGAGGCGTCGTACGGCCGTGCCGCGCAGGTCGTTCTCGGCGGCGAGCCGTTCGGCGACGCGCAGGCACATCAGGTCCAGGTGGGCCGAGAAGACGTCGTGGCGGTCGACAGGGCCGTCCGGGGGGTCGGGGAGGGCGGCCCGGATCTCCGAGAGGAGGCTGAGGGTGAGGGGGTGCCGGGCGTCCCTCTCCGTGAGGGCGCCTTCGGGGATGCCGTAGCGTTCGCGGGCTTGACGGGCCTCATCGTGGTGGAGGTCGCCGAGGCGGATGCGGGGTGGGGGTTCGCGTCGGGGGTTGTCGCCCCCGCCGCCCCTACCCGTCCCATCACTGGGGGCTGCGCCCCCAGGCCCCCCAGTCGGTGGCCGGCGTGGGTGGATGGCGTGCGGGTGGGCGGGTTGTTCGTCGGCCTGAAAGGCCTCGTCCTCAAACGCCGGACGGGCTGAAGGGTGCTGGACCGGGCTGTAGGGGCCGGCCACCTGCTCCCAGTGCTCCTCCCAGTACTCCTCCCCGCAGGCAACCACGAGTTGGACGCCCGTGGTGCGCAGCCAGTCGGTCGTTCCCTCGGTCCACTCGTGGAGGCGGTGGGCGAGGGTGGGGGGCATCTCCTCTGGGTTGTCGAGGAGCAGGAGCAGGGGGCGGCCGGCGGACCGGGCGAGGCGGGCCAGGCGCTCGGGGGTGATGTCGCCGAGTTCGCCGCCGTAGTCCCCCGGCGGCACCACGGCGGACGGGAGCCCTTCGCCCGCTCGCGACGCCGCCACGATCCGGCCCGCCCGCCGCAGTGCCCGCCTGGCCGCGTCCTCGACCGACTCGTCGGCGTCACGCAGGTCTGCGCCGCGCAACCAGAGCGTGGGCGCCGGTTCCGGGCCGCGGGCGCGTCGCCCGGCGAGGGCGGCCAGTTCCGTGGTGCGGCCGCTGCCGGGGGCGCCGACGAGTCCCAGGACGGTGGAGTTTCCGTCGGTGAACGCCGCGAACTCCCGGGCGACGTCGGCGCGTTCGACCGGGTCCACGGTCGTCGAGGGCCCTTCCGAGCCCACCGAGGTGGCCGTGAGCTCCAGGACCCCCGCCAGGTTGAGGTCGGGTCCGTACGCGGGCACCGTCGCCGCGTTGCGCGCCAGCAGCTCCCCCAGCGGCCCGTCGGTGGCCTCCCGCAGCGGAACCGCGAAGCCGGCCGCGCCGTGCTCCGTGCGCAACGCGGTGCCCAGCACACCGATCACGGTGCCGGTCGTGGCGTCGAGCACGGGCCCGCCGGCCGCCCCGCCGCCCGGGCGCAACGCGTCACGGCCGGCCGTGCCGATCGCCAACTCCAGGGCTCCGCCGAGGAGGTGGGAGTCGTCCCGGGCCGTGTACGTCACGTCGGCGGCGCCCAGCACCCGCGCCTCACGCCATCCGCCGGCGGCGATCCGCACGTACGTACCCGTCTCGACCGCGTCCCGCACGGTGATGGGCAGCGGTGCCAGGCCGAGCCCGTGGGTGCGGACGAGCGCGAGATCGAGTGCGGGCAGAGGGGTCACCTCGTCGGCGGTCGCCGCGAAGGTGCGGCCGCCGGGGGCCCGGAGCACCAGCCGGTCCAGTCCGTCGACCGCTTCGTGGCTGGTCAGCACCGTGCCGTTCTGGTCTGCCACGAAACCCGTACCGCGCGATCGTCCGGCCGGGTCGAAGATCCGCACCAGGATCTCGTCCCGTGTCTCCCGGCCGTCGTACGCTGCCTGACGGCCTTGCCCGCCCATGCCTGAACCTCCCCGACCTCCCCGCCGTGCACTGCTTCCGACGGTAGGCACACGAAGATCAGCGGAACAGATCGCCGGGCGAACGCGCCCCCTTCCACCCCCTCGGTTCACTCCGAGCGCCTGCTCGTTGGGGTGAATAGCCGGGGGTGGATGGATACACCCTTGGGTGGGGGAACCGAGGGGGGACCGTGGAGCGGCGGGATGGAGTCCCCGTGTTCGCCGCTCCACGGGACGGGTGTCAGCCGAACACGGCCACGCTCTTCGCCTTGCCCTTCAGTTCCTCCACCAGGGCCAGGAACCGCCCCTCCGGGTCGAAGACGGCCACGGGGCCACTGCCCGCGTACTCGTCGGGCATGTCGAGGCGTACGCCGTTGAGCAGCAGGCGGGCTCGCCTGGTGTCCACGTCCCACCGGGGGAACGCGGCCGCGGCGGCCTCGGCGACGGGCATGACGGCGAGCTCCTTCTGGAGCTGGTCCAGCGTCCTCGCGGAGTCCAGCTTGTACGGTCCCACGCGCGTCCGGCGCAGCGCGGTGAGGTGGCCGCCCACGCCGAGGTCGGCGCCCAGGTCGCGGGCGAGCGCCCGGATGTACGTGCCGGACGAGCAGACCACGGAGACGATCAGGTCGAGCACGGGGGTGCCGTCCTCGGCGACCGCTTCACGGACGTCGTGCACGGCGAAGGACGAGACCGTCACCGGGCGGGCCGGGATGTCGAAGTCCTCGCCCTCGCGTGCCCGCTTGTAGGACCGCACACCGTCGATCTTGATGGCGCTGACCTTCGACGGCACCTGCATGATGTCGCCGCTCAGTTTGGCGATGCCGGCGTCGACGTCGTCCCGGGTGACCCGGGAGGCGTCCGTCGCGGAGGTGATCTCCCCTTCGGCGTCGTCCGTGACCGTGTTCTGTCCCAGGCGGATCGTGCCGAGGTACTCCTTCTCCGTCAGCGCGAGGTGGCCGAGGAGCTTGGTCGCCTTCTCGACTCCGAGGACGAGCACGCCGGTCGCCATCGGGTCGAGGGTGCCGGCGTGCCCGACGCGGCGGGTCTTCGCGATGCCGCGCATCTTGGCGACGACGTCGTGCGAAGTGAAGCCCGACGGCTTGTCGACGATGACAAGGCCGTCGGGCGTGGTGGTCTTCCGGGGCTTCCCGGTCTTCTGCGTCATTCGGCGATGTCGTCCTCGTCCTCGCCCGGCTTCCGGTACGGGTCCGCCTCGCCGGCGTACTTCGCGCCGGACGCGGCTTCGCGCACCGCCTCGTCGGAGGCCCGCGCCTTGTCGAGGAGGTCGTCGATGGTCTTGGCGTTGTCCGGGAGGGCGTCCGCGACGAAGGCGAGGGTGGGCGTGAACTTCACGCCCGCGGCCCGGCCGACCTCGGAGCGGAGGATGCCCTTGGCGCTCTCCAGTCCGGCGGCCACGGCCTGCCGCTCCTCCTCGTCCCCGTACACGGTGTAGAAGACGGTCGCCTCCCGCAGATCACCCGTCACCCGGGTGTCCGTGATGGTGACGTGGGAGCCGAGCCGCGGGTCCTTGATCCCTCGCTGCAGCTTCTGGGCCACCACCTCTCGGATGAGGTCCGCCAGCCTCTTCGCCCGCGCGTTGTCGGCCACTGGTCCGTCTCCTCGTTCTTCCTGCTGTTCTGTGGTCCTGCGTTACGTGATGTCGTTCAGTCGTCCTCGCCGTGGAAACGGCGCCGCACCGAGAGCAGCTCCACCTCCGGGCGGCCCGCGACGAGTCGCTCGCACTGGTCCAGTACGTCGGTCAGGTGCCCCGCGTCGCCCGAGACCACCGCCAGGCCGATGCCTGCCCGGCGGTGCAGGTTCATATGGTCGACCTCGGCGGCACTCACCGCGAACCTGCGTTGGAGCTCCGCGACGATCGGGCGGACGACGGAGCGCTTCTCCTTCAGCGAGTGGACGTCGCCGAGCAGGAGGTCGAAGGACAGAGTCCCCACATACATGTGTGCCCGGATGACCCGCCGGTACGGGATCGGTGGCCCTGCCATCCGTGTGGGGCAGGACACCAGAACCGTACATCGAACGGTGCGGGTGGCTCGACGGGATTTGTTCTCGCCCCCGCCGCCCCTACCCGTCCCATCCTGTCCCTGGAGGCTCCGCCCCCAGACCCCCGGGTGGGTGGGTGTCTGGGGTGGGTGGGTTGGGTGCGGGTGAGTGGGGGCTGGTCGCGCAGTTCCCCGCGCCTTTGAAAAACCGGGCAGTCCCCCGCGCTTCTGAAGACCGCCGGTCTCCCGTGTCCCTGAAGACCCGCCGTGGGCGGCGGGGCCGGGCGGAGAGGACATGTCCGTCAGAAAGAGCGCCCCCCCGCCCACCCCAGAAAGAGCGCCCGCGGGGGGGGGAAGAACCGGGGCGGCGGGGGGGGGTGGTA
>NZ_JBEYXP010000058.1:0-6563 GCF_040704615.1 Streptomyces sp. NPDC046862
GGGGGTCTGGGGGCGGAGCCCCCAGGGACAGAAGGGGACGGGTAGGGGCGGCGGGGGCGAAACACGCCCCGTAACCCAGTCGCATGGCCCGTACACCCACCGCTACCGTGCCCTCCATGACCGACGCTTCCGACGCCACCCCCACGACCACCTCCGGCGCCAGCCCCCGATTCGCCGAAGCGCTCACCGCGTTGGGGCTCGGCGAGCTCCACAACAGGATCCGCCGCTTCCCGGACGCCACCCGCACCGCCGCCGAGGCCGCCGCAGCGATCGGCTGCGAACTCAGCGAGATCTGCAAGTCCCTGGTGTTCGCGGCGGACGGCGTCCCCGTACTGGTCCTCATGGACGGCGCCTCCCGCGTCGACGTGGAGCTCGTACGGCGGGAGCTGGGCGCCGAGAAGGTGACACGCGCCAAGCCCGAGGTCGTACGGGAGACGACCGGGTACGCGATCGGCGGTGTGCCGCCCTTCGGACACCGTACGAAGACCCGTGTGCTGGCCGACCGTTCACTGCTGGACCACGACACCGTGTGGGCGGCCGCGGGCACCCCGCACGCCGTGTTCCCCATGGCCCCCAAGGAGTTGGTCATGCACGCGGGCGCCACCCTGGCCGACGTACGGGAGCAGACCGCGTGACTCCCACCGTGACCGCGGCTGTCCTGTTCGCCGCGGTCACGCACGCCAGCTGGAACGCGATCGCCCACCGCATCACCGACAAGCTCGTCGGCTTCGCGCTGATCTCGGGCGGTGGCGCGCTGCTCGGGTTCGCCGCCATGCCGTTCGTGGCCGTTCCGGCGGCCGGGGCGTGGCCGTACCTGATCGTGTCCGCGCTGATCCACCTCGTCTACTACGTGCTGCTCATGACGTCGTTCCGGCTGGGCGACTTCGGGCAGGCGTACCCGATCGCGCGCGGCACCGCCCCGCTCGTCGTGACCTTGCTCGCCGCCGTGTTCGCGCACGAGGTGCCGGACGGCTGGGCGGCGGCCGGCATCGCGCTGAGCTGCGCCGGGCTCACGGGGGTGGCGCTGTGGGGCCTGCGCGGGCAACGTCCGCACTGGGCGGCGATCGGCGCGGCCCTGACCACGGGCCTGTCGATCGCGGCGTACACGGTGGTGGACGGCCTGGGCGTACGGGCCTCGGGCTCGTCCCTCGGCTACACCGCCTGGCTGATGGCGGTGCAGGGACTGGTGCTGCCGGCGTACGCGGCGGCGTTCCGCTGGCGCGGGGAGACCGTCCAGGTGCTCCGCCCTTTCGCCGGCCTCGGACTGCTCGGCGCCGCGCTGTCCGTGGGGGCGTACGGGCTGGTCCTGTGGGCCCAGACCCGGGCGGACCTGGCTCCGATCGCCGCGCTCCGCGAGTCCTCGATCATCGTGGGCGCGGCGATCGGCGCGGTGTTCTTCAAGGAGCGGTTCGGGGCGCCGCGGGTCGTGGCGGCCGGACTGCTGGTGGTGGGCATCGGGTTGATGTTGCGGGCGGGCTGAGGGGCGTTTCGAAAGCCGCCCTGGCCCCGGCCCCGGGCCAGGGGCGGAGCTGGCACCGATCGCTCGCTCCGCGAGTCCTCAGTCAACGACGCGCGTCACGGCTCGCTCGCCGCAGGGCATGCCCGCACCCTGTGCCCGCCGCCCGCGTCCGTCGGATATCCAGTGCGCGAGGGGGGCAGGACAGTCCGTCGGGGCCTGGTGGCTGCATGCACCAGGCCCCGACGGGGAGGGTTCATCCGGTGGGGGCTCTAGGTGTTGCCGCCTTTGTTGAGCCAGGACCGGACGGATCCGCCGTCGTAGACGACGACGTAGTCGGCCTTTCCGTCGCCGCTGATGTCGCGGAACGTGGACTTGTCACCGGGGTATCCGGTCTCCCTGACGAAGTCGCGGATCTCGGTGAAGCCTCCGTGGCCCCGGCCGCCCTTGTTGATGTAGGCGTGGACGGCCCCGAGCTTGCCGACCATGAGGTAGTCCGCCTTGCTGTCGCCGTTGACGTCGGCGAGGCGGAGCCCGCTGCGGGAGCCGTAGGAGACGCCGGGCGCCCAGTTCCGGTGCTCCTTCCACTCCCAGCCACCGGTGTCCGACTCGAGGTTGTAGTAGGCGTGGACGGAGCCGTTCTCGCCGGCCCTGAGGTAGTCGTCGCGGCCGTCACCGTTGACGTCGGCGAACCGGACGGCTTCCTGCGGGACATCGTCGAGGGTCAGGCCGACCGGACCGCCCCCCGCCCAGACGAGGGTGTCTCCCTTCAGGTCGTTGACCAGGTGAACCCTGACAGCCTCGTTGGTGCCCGAGGGAGGGGCCACGACGACGTCGTCCTTTCCGTCTCCGTCGATATCGGCGAAGTGGAGTTTCCAGCCCTTGTGCCAGCTGATATCGAGGTCGAGGTCCGACTTCACCTCCTTCCAGCGCGGTTGGCCGGGCAGGTCCTCGCGGTTCACCGCGATGCGCAACGTGCGGTTCTTCTCGTCGATGCGCACGTAGTCGTCACGGCCGTCGCCGTCGAAGTCCGCGAGGTCGGTGCGGCCCGAGGGATGGCTCATGCCGGGGGCGACGACACCCAGCGGGCGCCAGCCCGGGCCTGCCTTGCTCTCGTCTCCGCCCGGGTCAGCGGGATCGCATCCCTTGCCGTTGCCCGGAACAGGTTCCTTCAGCCACCCCTGCCGCTCGGCGAGCATCAGCGAGTCGCGGAACTTGCCGGCCATCTCGCGGTAGCCCTCGTCGTGGGGGTGCGAGCCGTCGACATCCGCGGTGGTGAGGTCTCCCATGTCGACGAGGCGGACGTGCTTGCCCTGACGCTGGCGATCGTCGACGAGGCGGGGCAGTTCGGCGTTGAAGCGGTCGATCTTGGCCTGCATCCCCGCCTTGGTCGAAGGGGTCACCGTCGCCACCAGGACCGTGGTCTCCGGGGCGTCTTTCAGGATCTGGTCGATCAGGGCACCCAACCGCTCCGGAGCACCGCGCTCGCGGTCCTGGTTCATGTCGTTCATGCCGGCGATCAGGGCGACCACATTGGGCCGGTACGCCTTGATCGAGCATTCCGCCTTCACTGCGAGTTGGTCGATCCGGTTGCCCGGGTGACCCTCGTGGTCGCGGTCTCTCATGCGCCCGGAGCGCTGGGAGCCAACCATGTTGATGTCCCGCCGCACATGGGAACCCGTGTCGTCGACGTAGCCGTTGGTGCGGCTGCCCTGGGAAAAGTAGTGGCGGCCTCCGTTGCCTTGGGTGCTGTTCTCCCCGGCGGCGATGGAATCGCCCAGCCAGGTGATCCTCATCTCCGCGGGCCGCGGGGGCTCGTCGCGCTGGTTGGGGCCCATCTGCACCGGGTGGTGATCGGAGATCCCTGGTCGCAGGAGGTGCATCGGAGGGTCGCGGTCGAACTGGTCGCTCACCAGGTAGTCCAGCTCGCGCTCCACGCCGTTCTCGCTGCGGTGCGTCGGCTGATGGGTGCGGTAGGTCCACGCCGCAGGGGGGAACTGCGCCCGGTTCTCCAGTTCCTCCGGGGTGGTGTTGAAGTCACCGCCCACCGTCCACTCGTACTGGGTGCCCCAGGACGCGACAGCGTTGTTGATCGCCGTGAGCATGCTCGCGGAGTCGCCGCCACCGCCGGACAGGCCGTGGAAGGTGAAGTACCAGTGGTTGCCGAAACGCACGCCCAGGGCACGGCGGCCGGCGTCAACGGGGTTTTCGACCACCCGGACCTGGTCCGGCGTACTGCGGGTGATGACTTCGACGTTCACCCGGCCGCCGGTGCCCGACCCACCGTTGGAGTCCGTCTGCAGGAAGTAGGCCTCGTACGGTGTGCCCCTGTTCGAGCCGGCTGGGTTCCACAGGCTGTTCTGGTATTCGTGCCCGTCCACCGTGGTGCGGGTGACCGACGAGATGCGCCGTTGGTTGTCGTCGTGCAGGCTCGACGGCGGACCGGGACCAGCCTCCTGCAACAGCAAGATGGATGCCTGCTGCAGGTAGGTGCGAACCTGCCGCCACTTGGCACCGGATTCGCCGCCCAGACTCTCGCCCTGCATGTTCCACGTGATGACCGTTCTGTCACCCGGACCCTCGGCGCGCGCGGACTGCGGGGTGAGGACGACAACGGACAGTGAGGCAGCCAGAGTTGCGATCGCGAGGGCCACCGCAAGCAGCGCTCGTAACGGTGCGCGGCGGGGGGTGGGCGGGCGGTGGTCGGTCGTGGTCATCCTGTCCTCCCGGATTCGGTCGTGGTGGCGGGCAAACCGAGAAACAGGAAAGACTGTGCCGTTACGGCACACTCAAGCCGCGAACCGTGTGGGACGGGTCACTTCCGGGTGGTCGAGGTGGTCGAGGTGGTCGAGCGCTGCGGCGTCCACCCTCTTGGTCAGGCCGCGTTTGACTGTGCCGCGACGGCATGGTTTCGAGTGGAGTCCGTCGGTGCGGACGCGCCGACGCCCGGCGGCGGGACGGAGTGAGAGCGTCGTGGCGTGGAGCACACGTGAGATCGCCGAGCTCGCGGGCACCAGCCTGCGTGCGGTACGGCACTACCACGAGGTCGGTCTTCTCTCCGAGCCGGAACGCCGCGCCAACGGCTACAAGCAGTACGGGGTGACCCACCTCGTCAGGCTGCTGCGCATCAAGCGCCTTGTGGACCTGGGGTTCTCTCTGTCCCGGATCGCCGAAATGGGCACTGCCGACGACCACCCGGAGGAAGCGCTGCGCGCCCTCGACGCCGAACTGGCAGCCACGATCGAACGGTTGCAGCGGGCCAGGATGGAGCTGAGCCTCATCCTGCACCAAGCGGCGCCGACCGACCTGCCACCCGAGTTCACCGCGGCGGCGGACACCCCGATGCCCGAAGCGGATCGCTCGTTCGTGACCGTCATGGGTACGGTGCTCGGCCCGAAGGGCATGGATGCCTACGCCGACTTCCTGCAGAACCCCACCATCGGTCCCGTAGGTGAGGAGTTCGAGAGGCTGCCCGCCGACGCCGATGAACACACCCGCGCCGACCTGGCCGAACGCATGGTCCCCAGCCTGCACGCGCTGTACCGGCAGCACCCGGGACTGAGTACGCTGCGCGCCGATGCCCCTGGTGGTGAGCGGTTCGCCAAGCGGACGGTCGACAAAGCGCTCACGGACCTCTACAACCCCGCCCAGGTCGACGTCCTGCGCCGCCTGGGCGTCCTGCTCGCGAAGACAGAACAGTCCGAACCGCCCGACCAGACAGAGCCGGGCTGAGTAGGGTCGGGGACAGGGGGAACGCGACCGTTGGGGGTCGTTCGCGGTTCAAGTGAGGCCGGCTGATGCCGGCGTCGCGGCACCTGGTCCGCCCGCTTGGCGTGAGGGAAGTCGTGCACCGGCTGAGGCCATTCTGTAGGCCGCCCCAACAGCCGGGGCCTCCGCGTCGCCGACCCCAAGCGCGACCGCTCGGCACAAAACGTGCCACCAGAGGTCAGTCCACCGAGGCCGTCTCCTCAGACGGGTCCAGGCGGGTGCTGTATCGCTTCTGCGTCACTCGTTCGAGCGTGGGAAGAGCACTCATGCCCGATACGCTGACGCATGGGATCAGAATCGCGCCCATGGGAGTAGCCATGACCACCTCCGCCGCTGGGCAACCACTCATCCCCCAGCCCCCTGCCACGGTTACCGCGCTGCGGCAGGCCATCCGTCAGATTGCGCCTGCCGCACTACCGGCATTCACCCGGGAGTTGGACCAGGCGGCCGACCAGTCCCGGCAGGGCTCCGATCTGGCGCCGCTCCAGGGCTTCATCGCCCAGTGGGCCACCTATGTCCACATCCAGCGTCAGCCCTACCTGGCAGCAGAGCTCCGCCGCTGGGAAGACACCGCCGAGTCGGGCGACGCCGCCCAGGCACGGCAGGCCGCCTCAGAGATCGGACGGATGCTGGACGAAGCTCACGCGGCCATCGGCCTCCCGGCCCGGTGAGCGGGGAATGGCGCTGGGAGTACGACCCTGACCACGACCACGTGGCTGGTGGCATTCCGGTTCACGCGGTGGCGGAAGTGGAACGTCTGGCCGGCCAACTCGTCGACCTTGCCAGTACGGGCATTGACGTCAGCGATCTCGGCAACGGCCCCCGACCGGGCGGTCTGCGCCGCATGGACGCCGTCGGCGGCTGGTTCTACTACCTGGTGGCACCGCGCGACCCGTTGATCATCATTGTCCGTATCGTGCCTCCGTTCGACGCGCTTTAGCCATCACACCGCAAGGCCGCCTGGGCCTGGGCCTGGGCCAGGGCCTGTCGACGTCGTGCATCGGCGGGCGTGGAGGGGCACTCTGGAAGCAGCGGTTCCGGAGGTGATCGTCATGACGCACACCGCGATCGGATGGCATGTGGAGCTGGAATTCCAGGAGGACGATCAGCGCACCAGGGCGGCGGCTCTCGTGCGGCTGCCCGATGGGCAGGAGGTGCGGGCCCACGGGTACGCAAGCCGCCACCACACCGACTCCAATCAGCCGCGGGTCGGTGAGGAGGTCGCTGGGGCAAGGGCCCTGAACGAACTGGCGATGAAACTGCTCACCAAGGCGCACGACGAGATCGACGAGGCGTCCGGCAGGACGTCCCACCCGATCGCGATCTGAGCGCGGTCACG
>NZ_JBEYXP010000058.1:6660-81086 GCF_040704615.1 Streptomyces sp. NPDC046862
ACGCGGGTCGCGCGGGTCGCGCGGGTCGCGCGGGTCGCGCGGGTCGCGCGGGTCGCGCGGGTCGCGCGGGTCGCGCGGGTCGCGCGGGTCGCGCGGGTCGCGCGGGGACGGTTACGGCCTGTGGACTGTGTGCCAAGCGAGTGTGGACCCTCGGCCAACGACATGCGGGCGATCTTCCGCGCATCCTGGTGATCACCACCGGGGGAGGGGCCAGGGCAACGGGGGAGCCGTGGCGAGGCCCCGGTGCGGCCGCCGATCATATCGGCGGCCGCACCAGGGCCGGCCGGTGTCGGGGTCGGTGTCGGGGTCGGGGTCGGCCAATCGTCAGCGCGCCGCGACAGCCGCCCGTACCGCCCGCACCAGTGCCTGGGCCCTCGGGTCGGCCGTCACCGTCTTGCGGAAACCGTTGGTGACGTAGCCGAAGGCGATCCCGGAGGCGGGGTCGGCGAAGCCGAGGGGGCCGCCCCGGCCGGGGTGGCCGAAGGAGCCGGGACCGAGCAGCGGTGACGCGCTGCCGTGCAGCATGTAGCCGAGGCCGAAGCGGGTGTTGACGACGAGGGTCCGGTCGGGGCCCGCCGACTCCTCGGCGTGGGCCGACTCCACGGTCCGAGGGGTGAGGAGGCGTGTGCCGTTGCCGTCCACCTCGCCGATCAGGGACGCGTAGAAACGGGCCAGCCCGTCCGCCGTGGCGATGCCGTTCGTGGCGGGAAGGGCCGCCGTGCGGTAGGCGGGGTCGTTCTGGTCGGGGAACGGGCTGATCGCGGCGAAGGCCCGGCGGGTGAGGGAGGACGGGTCGTCGTAGGCCTCGGTGACCGAGCGCTTCGGGCGGAGGCGGAGGCCGCCGGAGGGTTCAGGGGCCTCGGTGCGGCCTGCGCGGCCCACCCGGGCGGCCTGAGCGCGCGGCAGTCCCAGCCACAGGTCGAGGCCGAGCGGGCCGGCGATCTCCGAGGCGATCCACTCGCCGGTCCACTGTCCGGTGACGCGCCGCACCAGCTCGTCGATCATCCAGCCGTACGTCAGCGGGTGGTAGCCGTGGTCGGTGCCCGGCTCCCACGCCGGGGCCTGCGCGGCGACCGCCTCGGGGCCGCGGTGCGGGTCCAGCGCGTCCTCGGGGGTCAACGGCCGGTCGAGGTACGGGAGTCCGGCCCGGTGGTTCAGCACGTGCCGGACCAGTGTCCGCTCCTTGCCGCGCACCTTGAACTCCGGCCAGTACTCGCCGACGGGCGCGTCCAGGTCCAGCTTCCCGCGCTCGGCCAGCATCAGCGGTACGGCGGCGGCGACGCCCTTCGTCGCGGAGCGCATGATCTGGGCGGTGCCCTGTTCCCAGGGAGCGTCGCCGTCCACGTCGTCCACGTCACGGGTGCCGCCCCACAGGTCCACGACCTTGCGGCCGTCCCGGTACACGGCGACCGCCGCGCCCCGCTCCCCCAGCGCCTCGAAGTTCGTGACGAACGCGTCCCTCACCGGCTCGAAGCCCTCGGCCACTGTGCCGTTCACGTCCACGCCCGTGCTCCCTGATCGCTGCTCGCTCACCTACGCCCATGGGTGCAACAGCCCCGCAGAGCCTTCGATTCCTCAGCCCAGCAGGATCGTGACGTCGATGTTCCCGCGCGTCGCGTTCGAGTACGGGCAGACCTGGTGGGCCGCGTCGACGAGCTTGGCCGCGATGCCCTGGTCGAGGACGGGCAGGGAGACGCTGAGGGCGACCGCGAGACCGTAGCCGCGCTGCTTGTTGGGGCCGATGCCGACCTTGGCGGAGACCGTGGAACCGGTCAGGTCGTAGCCCTCGCGGTGGCCGACGAGGACCAGGGCGTTGTGGAAGCAGGAGCTGTAGCCGGCGGCGAAGAGCTGTTCGGGGTTCGTGCCGTTGCCGTCGCCCCCCAGCTCCGGCGGCATCGCGACCCGTAGCTCGATGTGGCCGTCCTGGCTGGTGACGTAGCCGTCCCGGCCGCCGTGCGCGGTGGCCTCGGCGACGTACATGATCTTCATGGGACGGGTGTCGACGGCGGTTCCGTCACCATCGCCCTCGGTGACGTCTTCGGGCGTCGCATTTCTCGTGTCCATCGTGGCCGGCTCCCCCCGGGTCAAGTGCGCACAAGTACATCGTGCACAAGGTACTTGCCAGTAGGAGCACTGCTCCTACCAGGGGGTAGCAACCGTGGGTAACCCGAGGTGACAGGTGTGACGGGCGTGACGGGCGTGACAGGTGTGCGGTCTCAGCGGGCGCGGGCCGCCGCGTCCTCGGCGCTCTCCGCCAGCCGGCGCAGCTCCCCACGCAGCCGTACCGCGTCGGCGGGATCCAGCCCGGTCGTCGCGAGCAGCGCACCCGGCACGCACTGCGCGCGCTCCCGAAGCTCCTCGCCCCGCCCGGTGACCGCGACGAACACCGCCCGCTCGTCGCGCGCCGACCGCTCACGCCGTACGAGCCCCACCGCCTCCAGCCGCTTCAGCAACGGCGACACCGTGCCGTAGTCGAGGCGCAGAGCGGCCACCAGCTCCTTGACCGTGATCTCGCCGGACTCCCAGAGCACGAGCAGGACCAGGTACTGCGGGTAGGTGAGGCCGAGTTCGTCGAGCAGAGGACGGTACGCGGCGGTCACGGCCCGCTGGGCCGCGTACAGCGCGAAGCACAGCTGCTCGTCGAGAATGAGCGACCCCTCTGGATTCGTCACGCGCCCATTGTCACGGACCGTGGATCGAAGCCGAAGGGAAGCTCCAGACGGTGGGCGCGCATCAGCCCGTCGTCCGCGAGGAGTTCGCCGGTCCTGCCGTCCGCAGCGATCACGCCGTCGCTGAGGATCAGCGAGCGCGGGCACAGTTCGAGGGCGTACGGCAGGTCGTGCGTGACCATGAGGACGGTGACGTCCAACGACCGCAGGATGTCGGCGAGTTCGCGCCGGGAGGCGGGATCCAGGTTCGACGACGGCTCGTCCAGGACCAGGATCTCGGGCTCCATCGCCAGCACCGTCGCCACGGCCACCCGGCGGCGCTGCCCGAAGGAGAGGTGGTGTGGCGGGCGGTCCTTGAACTCCGCCATGCCGACCCGCTCCAGCGCCCGGTCCACGCGCGCCTCCAGCTCGGCGCCCTTCAGTCCGGCCGCCGCGGGCCCGAAGGCCACGTCCTCGCGCACGGTCGGCATGAACAACTGGTCGTCCGGGTCCTGGAAGACGATGCCGACGCGCCGCCGGATCTCGGCCATGTGCTGCCTGCCGACCGGCAGTCCGGCGACCTCCACGGTCCCGGCGCCCGCGGTGAGGATGCCGTTGAGGTGCAGCACGAGCGTGGTCTTGCCCGCGCCGTTCGGCCCGAGCAGCGCGACCCGTTCACCGCGTTCGATACGGAAGTCCACGCCGAACAGGGCCTGGTGGCCGTCGGGGTAGGCGAAGGCGAGGCCGGAGACCTCCAGGGAAACAGTCACAGGGCCCATCCCAGCAGACAGACGACGAGGGCGGCGAAGGGGAGGGTCAGCGCGTACGACCACTGCGCCCGGGACGCGGTCACCTCGTCGATCACGGGCATGGTGCCCGCGTACCCCCGGCTGACCATGGCCAGATGCACACGCTCGCCACGCTCGTAGGAGCGGATGAAGAGGGCTCCCGCCGACTTGGCGAGCACGCCCCAGTGCCGTACGCCGCGGGCCTCGAAGCCGCGCGACTCCCGTGCGATTCGCATCCTGCGCATCTCGTCGGTGATGACGTCGCCGTAGCGGATCATGAAGGACGCGATCTGGACCAGCAGCGGCGGGAGCTTCAACCGCTGCAGTCCGAGGAGGAGTTCGCGCAGTTCGGTGGTGGCGGCGAGGAGGACGGAGGCGGCGACGCCCAGGGTGCCCTTGGCGAGGACGTTCCAGGCGCCCCACAGGCCGTTCACGCTCAGCGACATGCCGAGGACGTCGACGCGCTCGCCCTGCGCCACGAACGGCATGAGCACCGCGAAGGCCACGAACGGGATCTCGATCAGCAGCCTCTTCAGCAGGAAGGAGGCGGGCACGCGGGCCGCGTACGCGACCGTCCCGAGCAGCGTCGCGTACAGCGCGAACGCCCAGACGGCCTCGCGCGGTGTGGACACCACGACGACCACGAACGCGAAGACGGCCGTCAGCTTGGTGTGCGGCGGCAGGGCGTGCACGGGCGAGTGCCCGTGCCGGTAGAGCTTGTGCGCGTGTCCCGCCCCCATGTCAGACGTTCTCGGGTACGGAGGTGGGGGTGGCCGCCTCGCTGCTGCGGCGCCTGCGGACGGCCCAGAAGACGCCCGTACCGGCGACGACGGTGACGCCGACGCCGATCACGCCCGCGAGGCCGCCGGACAGGCGGGTGTCGGTGATGCCCTGAACGCCGTAGTCGGCGAGCGGCGAGTCGGCGGTCGCGTGGTCCTCGACCTTGGCGTCGATGCCCTTGTCGGCGGCGACCTTCTCCAGGCCGTCGGGGTTGGCGGAGGCGTAGAAGCTGACGAACCCGGCGAGGAGAAGGGAGGCCGCGAGGCCGGCGAGGAGCAGCTTGCGCGGGGAGCGGGCTGCCACGGGCACGGATGCGGACGCGGATGCGGGCTCGGTGGCCGGGGCGTCGACGAGTTCGCCGTTCACGCGGAGCTTCAGCGGGGCGGTCAGGCCGCGGGCGCCGTACACCAGGTCGGGGCGTACGGCGATGACGGCGCCGACGGTGAGCGCGGTGATCGTGGCCTCGCCGATGCCGATGAGGACGTGGACGCCGACCATCGCGGTGAGGACCTGCCCGATCGGCACGTCGGTGGTGCCACCGACGGCGTACACGAGCGTGAAGGCCGCGGCGGCCCCGGGCACGGACAGCAGGGCGGCGGCGAAGGCGGAGACGGTGATCGAGCGCCGCGTCCTCGGAAGGATCTTCACCAGGCCGCGGAAGACGGCGTACGCGACGACCGTCGTGACGACCGCCATCACGGTGATGTTCACGCCGAGCGCGGTCAGGCCGCCGTCCGCGAACAGGATGCCCTGCATGAGCAGCACGACGGACACGCACAGGACCCCTGTGTACGGCCCCACGAGTATCGCGGCGAGCGCCCCGCCCAGCAGATGTCCGCTGGTGCCCGCGGCGACCGGGAAGTTCAGCATCTGCACGGCGAAGATGAACGCGGCGACGAGCCCGGCGAGCGGTGCCGTCCGCTCGTCCAGCTCCTTTCGGGCACCGCGCAGGCTCACGGCCACGGCACCCGCCGCGACGACTCCGGCGGCCGCCGAGACGGGGGCGTTGATGAATCCGTCGGGCACATGCATGGACTGGCTCGCTCTCCTGCTCGGGTTCGGGCTCCGTGCGGGCTGGCTGGAACCGTACGATGATAGTGCCTTGTTGCGAATCTCTTGCAAGAGCGCGTAGCAGCCAATAACCGGGGCGCACGTGTCGGCGCTCCCGGGCCGGGATGCGGAAAATATGGCACATTGGACACAAAGCGGACGCCCCGCCTCCGCCGGGTCTCTGCTTCGGTCACTCAGCGTAGGGAGCCGTCCGATGTCCGTTGTCGAACAGTACGCGCGAGCCCACGTCGTCACGGACTCCATCGAGTCCGAGGACACGGTCAGAGTGCTCCTCCGCTACGACTCCGAGGACGATCCCCGCGCTGTCCACGTCAACCTCCCCGGCCTCCACCAGGAACCCCACGACTGGGAGGTCTCCCGCGAGCTCATCGAACGCGGCCTGCGCTCCCCCGCCACCAGCGGCGACGGCGACGTCAGCGTCTGGCCGCTCGGCCGGGTCCAGGCGGTCATGGAGTTCCACTCGACCGAGGGCGTGGAGGTCATGCAGTTCGATTCGAAGGTCCTGATCCGCTTCCTGCGGCGCACCTACATGGAGGGGGCGGGGCTGGCGCGGTGACCAGTTCAGCGGTGATCAGGTCAGCGGTGATCAGCTCCCGGCCGCGTACGTCACGAAACGCGTCCAGGTGGTGGGGGTGACCGTGAGGTGGGGGGCCTGGGGGGTCTTGGAGTCGCGGATGTGGATGGTGGTGGGGGTGGGGGCGACTTCGACGCAGTCACCGGCCTCGCTGCTGTCGCTGTAGGTGCTCTTGAACCAGTCCAGAGCCACCTCGACACAGTCGCCAGCCTCACCGCTGTCGCTGTAGCTGCTCTTGAACCAGTGGAGTTCCGTGGCGCTCATAGTCTCCCCAGCGCTTGCTCGATGAAGGCCAGCGACTCCCTCGGAGTGAGGGCCTGCGCGCGGATCATGCCATACCGCAGTTCCAGGATACGAAGATCCCTGGGGTTGGAGACCGGGCGCCCGTTGAACGCACCTTCGGAACGCCCGACCGCCGTGCCGTCGGCGAATTTCAGCACCTGGATCAGCCCCTGCGTTCCGGCGTGCTCCTCGCGGCCCGTCGGCATGACCTGAAGTGTGACGTTGCGCAACTGCGCCACCTCCAGCAGGTGTTCGAGCTGTCGGCGCAGCACCATTTTCCCACCGAGCGGGCGTTCCAGCGTCACCTCTTCCTGGACAAAGCTGAGCGTCGGCGCGGGCTCGCGCTCGAAGATCGATTTCCTGGCCAAGCGTGCCGCAGTCTCCCGCTCCACCACGTCCGCCGAGTACGCAGGCTGCGTCATCTCGAACAGCGCTCGCGCGTACTCCGGCGTCTGCAACAACCCCTGAATGTTGTGGTTGCTGTACTGCATGAGCTCAACCGCCCGATCCTCCAGCGCCTTCAACTCCCGCACCTTCTTCGGATACCGAGCCTTCTCCACGTCCTCCATGAACGCCTTGAGATGCCCACCCGCGTTCAGGATCTCGTCCGCCCGGTCCAGGAAATTCGGCCGGGGAATCCGCACCCCGCGCTCGATCTTGCGGACCATGTCCTCGCCGTACCCGAGGGCGTCGCCGAGCTCGGCCACCCGCATCCCGGCCGCCTCCCGGCAGAACTTCACCAGACGCCCCACGGCCTCCACCAGCGGCGCGCTCTCGTCCCCCGGTTCGAGGTCCCAACCCGCCTCGTCCACGCCTTCGTTACTCATCGCCACCCACCTCCAACGCGCAGCCGTACCCGTACGGCACCCGAGACAGCCGAGACAGACCAGGACAACAGCGGGACAGTAACCGTACGTACGGGCCCGATTACACGTCGACCCAACCAGATTCCGCCACGCTGAGTGACGTGAACCAGGAAACCGCCACCCGCACCTTCAGCGTGCTGCTGTCCTCCACGCCACGCGGCGCCCGACTGGCCCGGCTGCTCGCCACCGAACAACTCCGTGCGTGGGGGCTCCCATTGGACCCGGCGGACCTCGTGGTGGCCGAACTCGCGGCCAACGCCGCCACCCACGGCCGGGTGCCCGGACGGGACTTCCGGCTCGTGCTCCACGTCATCGGCGGCACCCTGCGCGTCGAGGTCACCGACACCAGGGGCGACTGCCTGCCACACCTCGACACGGCAGGCGCGGAAGCCGAGTCCGGCCGGGGGCTCGTCCTCGTCGAGGCCCTGGCCGACCGGTGGGGCATCGAACGGGGACCGCACCCGCGCAAGACGGTCTGGGCGGAAGTCACCCTGCCACCGGAACCGCAATCGGAACCGGAGCTCACGCGCTCATGCTCCGGTGCCACGAGCGGTCTTTCCCAAGGACCACAAGAGAGAAAGAACCCCGACCAAGCCCCACCCCTCCCGCCCCCGGCCCACCATCACCCGCGCGGGTGAATATGCCCAACTCGGCTGGATACGGGAGCCATTGCCTGCCTTACGCTCAGCGCAACACAGCAAGCAGACATGCGACGGCCCCCGCCGGGACTGGCATCCCAGTGCGAGGGCCTGACCACCGAGGAAGGACACAACTTCCTGATGGGTACCCAGCACCCTAGCGCGCCCCCGCGCGCCCAGTACCGAGTTGCGGGCAACAACCACCCGCACCGGCGCCCCCACCACAGCCCCGGCGGCGGCCTGGAACACGACCACACCCGCCACACCACCCGCTTCACGGTGGTCGGCAACCACCTCGTGCAGCACCCGGAGCTCTCCCTCCTCGCGATCGGGCTGGGCGCACACATCCAGTCGCTGCCCAAGGGCGCCCGCGCCGACATCAAGACCCTCGCCGCCCGCTTCCCCGAGGGCCCGACCCGTATCGCCGCCGCCCTGCGCGAACTCGAAGCGCACGGCTACCTGCGCCGCCCCCGCGAACGCGTCCCCGGCGGCCGCATCGTCACCCGCACGATCTCCTGCAACCAGCCCGGCCGCCACGCCGAGCCGGAGTCGGTGCCGGGGCCGGAGCCCGAGCCGGAGTCAGGGCCGGAGCCTGTACGGCACCAGCGCCCCACCCTCACCCCGAAGAAGCGCACACCCCGCAAGCCCCTCCCCGTCGTACCGCAGCCCGCCTGCTCCTCCCCCGCCCTCCTCCAGACGGCCACCGACCTCCTCGCCGACCTCCGGCGCCACGACCCCCGCCTGCTCCTCTCCGCCTGCGACACGGCCCACCTGGCCCCCGGCGTCGCCGCGTGGCTGGAGCGCGACGTCAGCCCCGCCGCCGTACGCCACGCCCTGACAGCCGACCTCCCACCCGAGGGCCCGCGCCGCCCGGCCGCCCTCCTCGCCCACCGCCTCACTGCCCAGTTGCCGCCCCCGCCCCCGTTCGGCGCACCAACACCTCCACCGGCGGTCCCGCAGCCGTTCCAGACCTGCGACGGCTGCGACCGCGCCTTCCGCGCTCCCGAACCCGGCCGCTGCCGCGACTGCCGATCCGACCTGCCGAAGGCCGCCTGACATGAGTACTCACCATCAGTTCCGGACGGTGTCACCTTGGACGGATACCCTGACCAGGGCACCCCTGGAGGACACCATGCGCACACGGTCCGACCACGGACACGAGCTGATCCCCCGCCCCGACCAGACCCCTGACGCCCTGCGCGTTGCCCTCTCGATCGTCGCCCCCGGTCGCCTGGACGAGATGCAGGCCGAGAAGGACGAAGCCTTCGCCAAGGCTGTCGAGTGGCAGTCTCTGAGCCCGGTGCAGAGCTGGGTCCTGATCTGGGCCAGGGAGATCGAGATCGCCCGCCGCCCCGACTTGTCCGCCCGCTACACCAGTGCAAAGGGCGTCCTGGAGCATGAGGACCCGGCCATCGCGCGGGAAGCCCTGCGGGAGCTGAGCGCCGTGCTGGACGAGGCGATGAAGGCAGTCCGCGGGTGAGTTGGAAGTGGGAGTTCGCTTTCGGCGCGGAAGAAGCTGCTCGCACCGCTCCCGCTGACTTCCTTGCTCGGGTGGAAGAGAAAGCGGACGAGCTGGTCAGAGCTGCTGAAGCTGTCCACATCCACGGCCAGGCCCACGAGGGGATCGACCCGAAGGGCGGCGACGTCATCGTCCCTGGCGGCATGTTCGCGTACCAGGTCGTCGTGCGCAGCGAACGTGTCTACGTCGTCCAGATCACCTGTCTGGGCTTCTGAGAAAGAGGGCCGATCCCCTGTCCACTCAGCTGTGGAAGGTCACCTCCTTCGTCCCAGCGACCGCGGCCGTGCGCCCCGGTGCCGACTGGTACTGCCAGTACAGGTTCGTGTGGGCGATGACCTGGTCCGTCGGAGGGGCGCCCCACGCGCTCTTGTCCCCTGCCGTGTGCGCGTCGGCGACGAGCGTCACGTCGTAGCCGCGGACGAAGGCGCCGTGGATCGTGGAGCGGATGCAGGCGTCCGTCTCCGCGCCGGTGACGACCAGGCGTCCGACGCCGGCCGCGGCCAGCACCTCCTCCAGGTCGGTGTCCTCGAAGGAGTCGCCGTACGACTTGTGCACCAGCGGCTCGGGCTCCTCGCGGGTCAGCTCCGGCACGTACTCCCAGTCGTCGCTCCCCTGCTCCAGGCCCTGGTCGGAGTGCTGGATCCAGACGACGGGGACGCCCTCCGCGCGGGCCTTCCCGACGAGCGTGTTGATGTTCGCGACGACGGCGTCACGTTCGTACGCCTCGGCCACGACGCCCTTCTGGACGTCGATCACCAGCAGGGCCGTGTTGGGTCGTTCTGACAGTGTGGTCATGGTCCAGCACGTTAGACCCCGCCACTGACAACGGCCGTTCGGCGTCGAAGCGGGCACATGAGAAGCCGGTGAGGGCACCCCGTCCCCACGGAGCCCTCACCGGCTGGTCCTGTCCGTCCCTCTTCAGGGCCGTCGCGTCAGACGCGCACCAGTTCCCTGTCCTCGTCCTTCGGGCGGTCGTCGTCCAGGTCCCGCAGGCCCTCGCCCTCGATGTCCACGTTCGGCAGCGCGCGGTCCAGCCACTTCGGCAGCCACCAGGCCTTCTTGCCCAGCAGTGCGAGCACCGCGGGGACGATGGCCATGCGGACGATGACGGCGTCGAAGAAAACGGCGATGGCGAGGCCGAAGCCGATCATCTTGACCATCGACTCGCTGGAGCCGATGAAGCCCGCGAAGACCGCCATCATGATGACCGCCGCGGCCGTGACGACCCGGGCGCCGTGCCTGAAGCCGGTGACCACCGCCTCGGTGGGCTTCTCTCCATGGACGTACGCCTCGCGCATGCGGGTCACGAGGAAGACCTCGTAGTCCATCGCGAGGCCGAAGACGATGCCCACCATGAAGATCGGCATCATCGACATGATCGGGCCGGTCTCCTCGACGCCCATCGCACCGGCCAGCCAGCCCCACTGGAAGACCGCGACCACGGCTCCCAGCGCCGCCAGCACGCTCAGCAGGAAGCCGAGGGCCGCCTTCAGCGGGACCAGGATCGATCGGAAGACCACGATGAGGAGGAGGAAGGCGAGGCCCACCACCAGCGCGAGGTAGGGGATCAGCGCGTCGTTCAGCTTCTGGGAGAAGTCGATGTTCATCGCCGTGCTGCCCGTGACGACGACGTTCGCCTTCGTGTCCGTCCTGATGTCCGCGCCCGCGTCACGGATCTTGTGCACCACGTCCTCGGTCTTGGCCGAGGACGGCTTGGAGTCCGGGATCACCGTGATCATCGCGGTGTCCCCGGCCTTGTTGAACACCGCCGGGCTCACCGACACGACGCCCTTGATGTCCTTGACCGTGTCGGAGACCTCGGTGGCAGCGGCCTTGGGGGCGTCACTGGACTTCGCGTCGACCACGACCATCAGCGGACCGTTGAAGCCGGGACCGAAGCCCTCCGACAGAAGGTCGTACGCGCGGCGCTGGGTCGTGGAGGTCGGCTGGGAGCCGTCGTCCGGGAGACCCAGTTGCAGGTCGGTCGCCGGGATGGCGGCCGCGCCCAGACCGACGACGCCGAGGAGGAGCACGGCGACGGGACGGCGTACGACGAAGCTCGCCCAGCGGGTGCCCATGTTCGGCTTGGCCTGCTGGGCCTGCTTGGCCTGCTTCGGCCCGTCCTCCTGGGTGCCGGCCTTCTTCTTCGTCCGGCCGCCGCCCAGCCACCGCGGCTTCGTGCCCGCGGGCTGGATCTTGCGGCCCGCGTAACCGAGCAGTGCCGGGATCATCGTCAGCGCGATGAGGACGGCGACCGCGACCGTGCCCGCCGCCGCGAGGCCCATCTTCGTCAGCATCGGGACGTTGACGACCGACAGGCCGGCCAGCGCGATCACGACCGTGAGGCCCGCGAAGATCACCGCCGAGCCCGCCGTGCCGACGGCCCGGCCGGCCGCGTCCTCGCGTTCGCGGCCCTCGGCGAGTTCGCCGCGGTAGCGGGAGACGATGAACAGGGCGTAGTCGATGCCGACGGCGAGGCCGAGCATCGCGGCCAGGGTGGAGGTGGTGGTGCCCAGGTCCAGGGTGCTCGCCAGTGCGGTGATCGACGCGACGCCGATGCCCACGCCGATCACGGCGGTCAGCAGCGGCAGTCCGGCCGCCACCAGCGAACCGAGGGTGATGACGAGGACGACAGCGGCGACCGCGATGCCGATGATCTCCGTGGTCCCGGTCTCGGCCGGAGCCTGCAGGGCGTCACCGCCGACCTCGACGGTCAGCCCGGTGTCACGTGCGCCCTGCGCGGCCTCCTCCAGGGCGTCCCGCGAGGAGTCCTCCAGTTCCATGCCGGGAACCTTGTACGCCACCTGCGCGTACGCGATCGTCCCGTCCTTCGAGATCGAGTGGGCCAGATACGGGTCGGTGACGGACGTGACTTCGGAGCCGGTGCCCAGCTCCTTGACCGTCTGCTCGACGGCCGCCTTGTTGCCCGCGTCCGTCATCTTCTGCCCGTCGGGCGCCTTGAAGACGACGCGCGCGGTCGCTCCGTCGGCGCTGGAGCCGGGGAAGCGCTGTTCCAGCAGGTCGAAGGCCTTCTGTGCCTCGGTGCCGGGGATGGAGAAGGAGGTCGAGCCCGCGGCGGGCGCGTTGGCCGCCCCGACGCCGACGAGGGTCAGCAGGGCTACCCAGAACAGGGCGACGAAATGCCGTCGCCGAAAGGCGAGCCGGCCGAGTTTGTAGAGGAACGTGGCCACGGGGGCGTACTCCCGTTCAGGTCGTGGACGAGCAAGAGGGCAGGGGTGATCAGCCCTGGGGAAGGCCCGGGGAGGGCAGGGGAAGGCAGGGGTGATCAGCCCGACGACGTGAGCGGTGGCGTCAGGTGGTGGTCAGGTGGTGCTCAGGTGGTGGTCCGCTGCCGGTCGGGCAGTAACCGGGGGTTCAACTCAGTGGGTTCGCACGCCGAGGGCGGGGAGAATCACGGCGTCGATGTACGAACGGATGAACTCCTGCGTCGGCGGTTGCTCGTCGAGCAGTGTCCGGGTGGCGAAGGCGCCGAGCAGCATGTGCACCACGTACTCGATCGCCGGGTTGTCCGCACGGACCTCCCCACGGTCGACAGCACGCTGCACCACCTTGTGGAACTCCGCCAGCTCCGGATCGACGAGGAGCTCCCGGAACGCCTGCAGGAGATCGGGGTTTCCGTGCACCGCCATGAACAGGCCCCGCATCAGTGCGGCGTTCTGCTCCATGGCGCAGTCGTCCTCGCGGTGCACGAGGGCGTGGAGGTCACCCCGCAGGGACCCGGTGTCGATGTCGGAGATGCTGCCCGGCTTGTTGAACCGCATGGCCTTCGCCACCAGTTCGGCCTTGCCGCCCCACTGGCGGTAGAGGGTGGCCTTGCTGGAGCGGGTGCGGCTGGCCACGGCGTCCATGGTCAGGGCGTCGTAGCCGACTTCCCGGAGCAGGTCGAGCACGGCCGCGTAGAGCTCGGCCTCGCGCTCGGGCGTGATCCGACTGCGGCGCACCGTCGTGGTCTCAGTCATCCCACTCTCCTCTTTCCCACTCCGCGTTCGGACCGGCGAAGGACAGCCTAGTAGGACGACTGCCCGGCTCCGTCCCGAACGAAACCGTTTCGTACGCTTGAGACGATACCGCGTGAGGCTGCGAAACGAAACAGTTTCGTACGTGTGCTGGGTCACGCGCCGGGTCCAGTGCTGGTCACGCTCCGTCGCTTCACCTGGCGACAGGGCACGCAACCGTGGGCAGTGCCCGCGAGGTGGCTCGCCAACAGCACCAACCCTGACGCCGATGTCACGCAGCAGGCAGAGGTGCGACAACTGGCGGGTTGAGGCGGGCGAAGCCTTCCTGGCACTGGTAGGGGAAGTACGGGTAGGGCGCTGTCCTGCCGCTCGCCGCATCGAGTTTCGCCATCTGGTCGGGCGTGAGGGTCCAACCGACGGCACCGAGGTTCTGGCGAAGCTGGTCCTCGTCGCGGGCACCGATGATGACGGAGGAGACGGTCGGTCGCTGCAGCAGCCAGTTGATGGCGATCTGCGGAATGCTCCTGCCGGTCTCCTCCGCGATCTCGTCGAGGGCGTCGACCACGCGGTAGAGGTGTTCGTCCTCGACCGGCGGGCCGTAGTCCGCGGTGTGGTGCAGTCGGCTGTTGGCCGGGAGCGACTGGCCGCGGCGGACTTTGCCGGTGAGCCGTCCCCAGCCGAGTGGGCTCCAGACGAGGGCTCCGAGGCCCTGATCGAGTCCGAGGGGCATCAGCTCCCATTCGTAGTCGCGGCCGACGAGTGAGTAGTAGACCTGATGTGCGACATAGCGCGGGTGGCCGTATCTCTCCGCGCTCGCGAGGGACTTCATCGCCTGCCAGCCGGAGAAGTTGGAGATGCCGAGGTAGCGGACCTTCCCTGCTCGTACGAGATCGTCGAGTGCGGACAGGACTTCCTCGATCGGCGTGCCGGCGTCAAAGGCGTGCAGCTGGAACAGGTCGATGTAGTCGGTGCCGAGCCGACGCAGGGCGTCCTCGCATGCGGTGATCAGGCGGGAACGAGAGGAGCCCGCGTCGCCTGGGCCGTCACCCATCGGCAGGCCCGTCTTGGTGGACACGATCACCTGGTCCCTGCGGCCTTTGATCGCTTCGCCCAGCACCTCCTCGGAGGCCCCGCTGGAATAGACGTCGGCGGTGTCGAACATCGTGACCCCGGCGTCGAGGCAGATGTCCACGAGACGGCGGGCTTCTTGCGCATCGGTGTTGCCCCAGGCGCCGAACAGCGGCCCTTGGCCGCCGAAGGTGCCGGCGCCGAAGCTCAGCGCGGGGACCTTGAGGCCGGATGCGCCCAGCCGCCTGTATTCCATAGCTGTTCCTCTCTCGTCACCTGACCTGGCTAATGGTCCTGGAGTTCCGTTAG
Organism: Streptomyces sp. NPDC046862; assembly: GCF_040704615.1. NCBI lineage: Bacteria > Bacillati > Actinomycetota > Actinomycetes > Kitasatosporales > Streptomycetaceae > Streptomyces > Streptomyces sp. NPDC046862. The sequence goes on from NZ_JBEYXP010000058.1 coordinate 21,181, forward strand.
CCTGGGGCCTCAACGTAGCAGGTGCGAGTGATTAACGAAACTGGAGTCCCGTTATGGGGTTTGAGGGTGCGGATCCGGGGACCGTTCGTCCTGGTGGGCGCACGGCGCGGGTGCGGGCGTCGGTGCTGCAGGCCGCCGGGGACGCCTTGGCGGAGCATGGCTTTGCCCACCTGGACCTCGCCGACATCGCGCGCCGCGCCGAGGTGGGCAAGACGACCGTCTACCGCCGCTGGGGAACGGTGACCAGCCTGGTGGCCGATTTGCTGCTGGACATGGCCGAGCAGTCACTGTCGCGTACCGAGACCGGCTCGCTGCTCGGTGATCTCAAGGCCAACGCCCGGCTCGTGCAGCGCACCTTGGCCGACCCGCGGCAAGGAGCGCTGTTCAAGGCAGTGATCGCCGCCGCCACCTGCGAGGCGAAGACAGCCGAGGCCCTCCACCGCTTCTACGACATCCGCGTCGAGGAGTGGGCACCCTGCGTCCAACAGGCCATCGACCGGGGCGAGGTGCCCGAGGGCACCGATGCCCACGAGGTGATCCGTGCTGTCTCCGCCCCCCTCTACTACCGCCTGCTGACCAGCAGCGACCGCCTCGACGAAGCCGCCGCGGACCAGGCCGCCGAGGCCACAGTGGCTGCGGCGCGTGCGGGAGCGTATCTGCGGGGCGACGAAGGTCGTGCGTGACCGGCTTCCCGTCGGGGTCGGCCATGACCGGCCGGGCACAGTGCGTGTCCCGGCCCGTCACGGACGACGCGTCGCCCCGTCGCGCTCCCGCTCGTCCGCAGCCCCGCCCGCCCCCACCAGCCCGGTCCGGACCTTCGCCAACCGCGCCTCGAACCTCCGCATGTCCCGCCGCCCGACCGTCGCGATGATCCCCGGCAGATACCCGCGCACGCCCTGCATCCCCCGCAGCCACCACTGCCCGTACACGTGCGCCGACCGCCGCTCGATCCCCGCCACGAGCCGGTCCACCGCCGGCCCCAGCGGATACGTCTTGCCGGCAGGCCCCGGCAGCCGCTGCCGCAACTCCCGCATCACGTCGTCCTGATCGGCACCCCGCACCATGTCCGTGTCGGTCCACGACAGGTACGCCACCCCGACACCCACACCCTTGTGGCCGACCTCCCCGCGCAGACAGTGCGCGTACGCCTCCACGCCCGACTTGGAGGCGCAGTACGCGCTCATCATGGGCGCCGGGGTGATCGCCGCGAGCGAGGCGATCTGGAGCAGGTAACCTCGGCTCGCGGTGAGTGCGGGCAGGAAGGCGCGCGCCGTCACCGCGGACCCGATGAGGTTGACCTCGATGACCCGCCGCCACGCCTCGGGGTCGGAGGCGGCGAAGGGACCGCCGGTCGCGACACCCGCGTTGGCGACGACGATGTCCACCCGCCCGAAGCGCTCCCCCACCTCCCGCGCGACCCGGGCCATGGCGTCCTGGTCGGTGACGTCGGCGTGCCAGTACGCTCCCCCACTCTCGGCTTCGCTCGAGCGGGAGGTACCCCCACCGCTGTGCAGCCGCTCCGAGACCTGCTTCAGCGCGTCCGGTTCGAGGCCGACAAGGGCGACCTTGACGCCGCGCGCGGAGAGCTTGCGGGCGAGGAGTTCACCGACGCCCCGCGCGGCACCCGTGACGACCGCGACCCGCCCGGACAGGTTCACCCGGCCGCCGCTCACGCGTTCGCCTCCTCGCCGGCGTCGGTACGAGCGCCGCGCGCACCGGCGCCGCTCACCCCGCCGGTGACGTACGTCGTGACGAGCTCCCTGATGCGCGAGCACACCAACTCGGGCGCCTCCACCGGCGTCATGTGCCCCACGCCCGGCAGTTCGGTGAGGCCGACGCACTCGGGCAGGGCGGCGGCCATCGCACGCGACTGCACGGGCGGGGTCAGCCGGTCCGCCATGCCGACGACAACGGCCGTGGGCACCCTCAACTCCCGTACTCCGTGGTCGAGATCGAGCAGATCGAGCACGTGGGCCCAGGTGTAGCGCACCCGCCTCGGACAGGCGTGCACGATCCGCGCGCATGCCTCGACCATCAGCGGCGACGAACCGGGGCCCATCGTCCCGTACTTGAGGATCGCCCTGGCGACCGGTGTGACCGGTCCGAGCGGCAGCCGGGAGCCGAGGATCTTGCGGGTGAGCCAGGTGCGCGCCCGTCCGGCGCGGAACGGGACGACGAGCGACTCGGCGACGAGGTTCGAACTGCCCGTGCTGAGCAGCAGGGCCGCCACCACGTGCTCCCGGAACGCCGGCCGCTCGGAGGCCGCCATCACGGTCATCCCGCCCATGGAGTGGCCCACCATCACGGCCCGTTCACCCGGTGAGAGCGTGGCCTTCAGCACCGCCTCCAGGTCGTCGGCGAGCACGTCCGTGCCGCACGTCGGGGTGGACGGGCTGCGTCCGTGGCCGCGCTGGTCGTAGGTGATCACCCGGTGGCCGGCGGCGAGGTCCCGGATCTGCGCCGCCCAGAAGGCGGTCGAGCAGGTCCAGCCGTGGGCGAGCACCACGGCGGGCCCGTCCCCGGTGCCGTGCACCTCCACGTGCAGCCGGGCGCCGTCGGCGGAGACGGCGGTCAACTCCCGTACGGGCACGGGCGGGGCGTACGGACCGCTCCTCACATGCATCAGTCGGGTCATGCTCCGGCCTCCACCTTCGTCGTCGTACGGGACTTCTCGGTGCCGGGGTTGCCGGGGTGCGATGCGTCGGCCGACGCGTTCGGCGTCGCGCGCAGCACCTCGTACTCCCCCAGGTTCACGCGGCGCGTCACGTTACGGAACTCCGTCGTCGTGCCCGGCCAGATGGTCGTGTTGCGGCCGGTCGCGTCGAGGTACCAGCTGGTGCAGCCGCCCGTGCTCCACACGGTGCGCTTCATGCGGTCCTGGACCCTGCGGTTCCAGGCGGTGACGGCGGCCGGGCGGGCGTCGAGGGCGGCGCGGCCGCCGAGAGCGTCCAACTGCCGTACGAAGTCGACCATGTAGTTCAGCTGCGCCTCGATGATCAGGATCATGCTGGAGTTACCGAGACCCGTGTTGGGCCCGATGACGGTCAGCCAGTTGGGGAAGCCCGCGGCGGAGGCGCCGCGCAGGGACTGCATGCCGCTCTCGGACCACACGTCGGCGAGCGTGCGCCCGTCCGCGCCCACGACCCGGTCGGCGATGGGCATGTCGGTGACGTGGAAGCCGGTGCCGAAGACGATGGCGTCGACCTCGGCGCGGGTGCCGTCGGCGGCGATGACGGTGGAGCCGTCGATCTCGGCGAGTCCTGAGGCCACGACGTCGACATTGGGCCGTGTCAGCGCCGGATAGTAGGTGTTCGACAGCAGGATGCGCTTGCAGCCGATGCGGTAGTCGGGCGTGAGCTTGGCGCGCAGGGCCGGGTCCTTGACCGCGCGGGCCATGTTCCGCCGGGCCATGCGCTCGACCAGGCCGAGTTCGTTCGGATGCTTGGTGAACGCCTGGACCTGCAACTCCCTCACCCCCCACAGGAATCCGCGCCTGAGCCGGGCGGTGAAGGGCAGTTCGCGGTGCAGCCGGCGCTCGAAGCCACTGATGGCGCGGTCGACACGGGGCATCACCCAGGGCGCGGTGCGCTGGAAGAGGGTGAGGTGGCCGACGCGCGGCTGGATCTCCGGCACGATCTGGATGGCGGACGCGCCCGTGCCGACCATCGCGACCCGCTTGCCGCCCAGGTCGTAGTCGTGGTCCCAGCGGGCTGAGTGGAAGACCTTGCCGGGGAAGGTGTCGATCCCGGGGACGTCGGGGATCCTCGGGTCGGACAGGGGCCCGGTGGCGGAGACGACGACGTCGGCGGACAGCCGGCCCCCGCTGGTCTCGATGTCCCAGCAGAGCCGCTCGCCGTCCCACGTCATCCGCTGCACCTCGGAGTTGAAGCGGATGTGCGGGCGCAGCCGGAAGACGTCCGTCACATGCTCCAGGTAGGCGCGGATGTGCTCCTGACCGGAGAAGGCGCGCGGCCAGTCGGGGTTGGGCGCGAAGGAGAACGAGTACAGGTGGGACGGCACGTCACAGGCGCAGCCCGGGTAGCTGTTGTCCCGCCAGGTGCCGCCGACGGAGTCGGCCCGTTCCAGGACGACGAAGTCGGTGACACCCGCGCGCCGCAGCCGCACGGCGGCGCCCAGGCCGCCGAACCCGGAGCCGACGACGGCCACCCGCACGTGCTCACGCCCGGGTTCCTGCCTCTGTCCCGGCTCCGGTTTCTGTTCCGGTTCCGGCCCCTGCTCCTGCGCCTGTGCCTGCGCCTGCTCGGCCATCCCGACGCCTCCTTGCCTCGTACCGGCCTCGCCACCGCGCCAGTGAACACTGGCGCAATCCGGAGAGTAGGGCCAGGACCGTACCGATGGGTAGGGGGCGGACCCAACGAAGTTACCGGCGGTACAACATAGGCTTCCGGTCGTGGCTGACGGATCGGGAGAACACGGCGGACGACGCGAGTACCGCATGGAGGAGCTGGCCGAGGAGGCCGGCATCACGGTACGCACCCTGCGCTTCTACCGGGAGCGCAGGCTGATCCCGCCACCCCGCCGCGAGGGCCGTATCGCCTGGTACGACGACACGCACCTGGCCCGTCTGCGCACCATCGCCGCCCTCCTGGAACGCGGCCACACCCTCAGCGGCATAGCCGAGCTGGCCGAGGCCTTCGACCACGGCCGTGACGTCGCCGAACTCCTCGGCCTGGGCGCCCCCACCGAGGAGGTGCCCGTCCGCCTCTCCCCCGAGGAACTGGCCGACCACTTCGGCGGCCAGGCGACCCCCGAGAACCTGGCCGCGGCGCTGGAGCTCGGCTATCTGGGAACGGACGGCGGCGAGCTCGTGCACATCAGCCGCCGCCTGCTGGAGGTGTCGTCCCAGCTCGTCCGCGAGGGCATCCCGCTCTCCGCCGTCCTGGAGGCGGGCAAGCGCGTACGCGAACACGCGGACGACCTCGCGGACCTGTTCGCCGAGTTGATCCTCACCCACGCCTCGCAGGCGGACCTCCCTCGCCTGCGCCCGCTGGCACGCAGTGTGATGGAGGCGGAACTGTCATTGGCGCTGGACAGGAAGCTGAGGAAGCAGCCCTAGCCCGTCCGGCTCCTGGTCCACGCCCGCGAGGGCCTCCGCAAGTGCTTTGCGTTCGACGAACATTCACTCCATCGAAGCACATTCCAGAAAACAGCACGTGGAATCGCGTTCGCACTCCGAGAGTGAGATCGAAAAGGCCCCGGCGACTGTCCTACCAGCCCCGGGGTACGGCCGACACTTCATGGAGCGCCGACATGGCCAAGAATAGTCCCCACCTCGCCCAGCCGACTTGGAGCTTCACCGAATACCCGCGAGCTCTCGGCGCCGTGCGCCTCAGCAACCTCACCGGGGTGACCACCTCACCCGCTAGGCAGCGCACCACGATCCAGCTGCGCACCGAGCAAATGGGCTACACGCTGATCGCCGAAGCGGCAGATCTCGGAGTTTCTGCGCGCACGATGTCCCCCTTCGAGAGGCCTTCCCTATCGTCTTGGCTGCGGCGCCCCGACGAATACGACGCCATCGTGTGGTCTCATGTGGACCGCGCAGTACGATCCGTCACGCACATGTCCGAGTTGATCGAGTGGAGCGAGACGCACGCGACCACACTCGTCTTCGGGATGCCCGAAGAGCATCAGCCGCTCGTGGTCACGCCGCAGGCGGACGGCGAGGTCATCCGCCGCTGCATGAACCTGGCCTACGCCGCCGAGCAGGAGACTCGTGCCATTTCCGCTCGACTCACCAGCGCCCACGAAGTGCTGCGCGCTACGGGCCGATACGGCGGTGGCCTGGTTCCGTTCGGGTACAAGAAGGCGCCCCACCCCTCCGGCGTCGGCTGGTGTCTCGCCCCGGACCCGGAGACCATTGCCGTCGTCCGCGCGATTGTGGACGACGTACATTCGGGACTTTCCCTTGTCGCCATTGCCCGCAAGCTCGAAACGGCAGGTATCCCGGTACCTCGGGACCGCCATGCCCAACTTCAGGGGCGTCCTACGGGTGGCCGACGCCACGGACGTGACTTCGAGCGATTCCGCTGGACAGCCGGCAGCTTGTCCAAAATCCTCCGGACACCGGCGCTGATGGGGCACCGAGTACACAAAGGGCAGACCGTTCGCGATAACGAAGGGTTGCCCGTGCTGATCGGGCCGCCGCTGCTCACTGCGGAGGAGTTCCAATCTCTGCAGGACACCCTCAACACCCGCTCAAAAGGGGCGCACCCGAAGCGCCGGGAAACATCGCTGTTGATCGGAGTCGCGTACTGCGCCGGGTGCAACGGTCGCATGTTCGCCCCAAGGAAAGCGTATGCGTACGGCGACTACGTCTGCCGCGCTTCCGCACGCGGGACAACCTGTACCGCTCAGGCCGCCATCCGCGCCAGCTGGCTGGACGACTACACCGTCAGCCGTTACCACGACGCATTCGCCACGGATGGCGAGGTGACTCGGGAGCAACTCCTCAAAGCTGGAGTACGCGTCACAGTAACCAAGGGGCGGTCCGGCGGTGGACCGGACCGGCTGACCGGACCGGACACTTCACGGCTGGTGTTCACCATCGTGAGCTCCCTGCCAGAGCAGCCGCAGACCTGAAACGGTGTGGGGGGGCACAGGGCCCTGTGCCCCCCCACACCGTTCTCCTCACAACTCGAAAACGGCCGTTACTGGCGCATGGTCCGACCACCGCTCCGCATGACTGGCGGCCCGTTCCACATACCCCTTGACCGCCCGCCGCGCGAGCCCGGGAGTCGCCACGGCGAGGTCGATCCTCCAACCTGAATCGTTCTCAAAAGCCCGCCCCCGGTACGACCACCACGTGTACGGCCCCTCGACGTCCGGATGCAGCGCCCGCACGACATCGACGTACCCGCCGTCGTCCGGGCCGAGAACGCGCCCGAGCCACTCGCGCTCCTCCGGCAGGAAGCCGGAGTTCTTCTGGTTGCCGCGCCAGTTCTTCAGGTCGGCCTGCTGGTGGGCGATGTTCCAGTCGCCGCAGACCACGACCTCGCGACCGTCGGCGGCGCAGCGCTCGCGCAGGTCCTTCAGGTAGGCCAGGAACTCCCCCATGAACCGCACCTTCTCGTCCTGCCGCTCCGTGCCGACCTCGCCGGAGGGGAGGTAGAGGCTGGCGACGGTGACGCCGGGCAGGTCGGCCTCCACGTACCGGCCGCTGGCGTCGAACTCGGCCGAGCCGAAGCCGATCCGGACGCGGTCGGGCTCACGGCGGGTATAGAGGGACACCCCGGCCCGGCCCTTCGCTGCGGCGGGCGCGTGCACGACGTGCCAGCCCTCCGGCTCCCGGACCTCCGCCGGCAGCTGCTGGGGCTCGGCGCGCACCTCCTGCAGACACAGCACGTCCGCGGAGGTTCCCGCGAGCCACTCCACGAAGCCCTTCTTCGCGGCGGCCCGGAGCCCGTTCACATTCACAGAGGTCACAGTGAGCACCCGGGCACGATACCGGGGTGTCCCGGGAGGGATCCGGCGGCCCCGGCTCCGGCACCCGAGCCGGCGCCCCCCATGTCCGCACAGAAGTACGATTTGCCGCATGAACATACGCCGGGTCTCCTTCGACCACCCCGACGCCGTCAAGCTCAACGACCAGGTGCAGGCCGAGTACGCCGTCCGGTACGGCGACGGGGGCGACGCCACGCCGGTCGATCCGCTGGACTTCGAGCCGCCGCGGGGCGCGTATCTCATCGCCTACGACGCTTTGGACAGACCGGTGGCGACGGGTGGCTGGCGCGCCCAGGACGAGAACGAGGAGGGGAACGCGGACGGGGACGCCGAGCTGAAGCGGATGTACGTCGTCGAGGAGGCGCGCGGCCAGGGACTGGCCCGCCGCATCCTGGCCGCCCTGGAGGACGACGCCCGTGCGGCGGGCCGGATCCGTATGGTGCTGGAGACGGGCGCCAAGCAGCCCGAGGCCGTCGCCCTGTACACCTCCAGCGGCTACGAGCCGTGCGCCAAGTTCGGCTACTACCGCTTCCACGAGCTCAGCATGTGCTTCGCGAAGCCGCTGTAGTGTCCGTCTTCCTCCGACTGCCGCCTGGCGCACGGCTTTTGTGACGCCCGGGTTCAGGCGGTCGTGGGTACGAGCCGCCACTGCTGGCAGTTGTTGTTCAGCCAGGTCCACTGCCGTACGTCGACGCCGTTGCCCGTACCGCAGTTGGCGACGTCGGCGACCTTGCCGGTGCTCGCGTTGACGATCCGCACGTAGTCGCCGCCGGTGTAGATCAGGCGGAACTTCTGGCAGTTGTTGTTGAGCCAGGACCACTGCCGGATGTCGGCACCGTCCGCGGTGGAGCAGTCGGCGACGTCGGCGACCTTGCCGGTGGCCACGTTCACCAGGCGGCTGGTGTCGTCGGCCATGTCCTCGACGCGCCACTTCTGGTTGGCTCCGCCGGTGCAGGACCACTGGAAGATGTTCGTTCCGTCGGCGGTGTTGCCGCCGTCGACGTCCAGGCACTTGCCGCTGTTGCGGTTGACGATCGTGTACGCGGTCGGGGTCGTCGCGGTCTCGCCGGAGGGGCCGGCGAGGGTGGTGCCCAGCGCGACCGGGGTGCCGAAGTCGGGTGTGCCGTCGGCGTTCCACGTGAACTTCTGCGCGCGGGTGGTACGGCCGTTGCCGCAGCCGCCGTTGGCCGAGTTGTTGGCGTGGTAGACGATCCAGTTCTCGGTGCCGTCGGGCGAGGTGAAGAACCCGTTGTGGCCGGGCCCGTAGACCCCGGCGGCGTCGTTGCGCTGGAAGACCGGCGTCTGCTTCTTGGTCCATGAGGCGGGGTTCAGCGGGTCGCTGCCGGTGAGTTCCAGTTGGCCCAGCTTGTAGTCGGGGGTCTGGCAGGAGCTGGCGGAGAAGGTGAGGAAGGTCCGGCCGTCGTGGTAGAGCGGCTCGGGGCCCTCGTTGACCGGGCTGCCGGAGGTCTCCCAGCTCAGCGTGGGGCTGGAGATGATCGTGAATGTGGAGCTCGCCAGCGTGTACGGGTTGCTCAGCGGAGCGATGACCAGGCTCTGCTTGCTGCCGTTGATGAAGCCGCTGCCGACCAGGTACAGCTTGCTGTCGTGCTGCAGCACGCTGGCGTCGATGAGCCAGCCGCCGGGGGTGAGGTTGGACCCGGTGAGGGTGTTCTTGTGGGTGTACGGGCCCATCGGGTCGGTGCCGGCGCTCTCCAGCACCTGCGTGCGCTGGGTGTCACAGCAGGCGGCACCGGCTTGCGCGGCCGAGTAGTACAGGTACCACTTGCCGTTGAGGAAGTGGATCTCCGGCGCCCAGATGTTGGCGTTGCGGCCGGCGGTGGTGTCCGACCAGATCTCCACACTCGGGGCGGTGCTGAGCCCGGCGAGAGTGGGGGACTTCCGCATGAGCAACTTGTTCGTGAACGTGGTCGTGACCAGGTAGTAGTTGCCGTTGTAGTACTCCAGCCAGGGGTCGGCGCCCTTCTGCGCCTTGACCGGGTTGGTGTACGGCTTGCCGTCGGCCGCGACCGTGGGCTGCGTGGCGACGAGTGACAGGGACGCGAGCAGGGACAGCAGGACTGCCCCAACGGTCGACCAGCGGCGGATCGACCATCTGCGTGTACGGGTGCGGGTACGGCTGCGGAGCACGGCAAGTCCCTTCCGGCAGCGGCTCGTTGATTCGTTCGTTCGATATGACGGACGTCGTGCGTAACTTCGGCCAGAAGGTAGAGGTGGGTCAGGAGTGGCGTCAATGGATCGGACGGAGTCGGGATACCGAACGCTCACGGGGCTTGGGAAAGCCTTCCAAAGCCCCACAGAAGGCCCACACTTCATGCCTTTCGAATTGCCGGCCCTCAGGCACGCAGGAACGCCAGCACCGCCAGCACCCGGCGATGGGTCTCGTCGGCCGGGGGCAGGTCCAGCTTGCTGAGGATGCTGCCGATGTGCTTGCCGACGGCGGCTTCGGTGACGACGAGTTCGCGCGCTATCGCACCGTTGGACCTACCCTGTGCGACCAGCGCCAGGACCTCCCGCTCACGCGGGGTGAGCCGAGCCAGCGGATCACGCCGTCGGCGCAGCATCTGCCGTACGACCTCCGGGTCGACGACCGTCCCGCCGGAGGCGACCTCGCCCAGCGCGTCCACGAACTCCTCGACCTGACCGACCCGGTCCTTGAGCAGGTAGCCGACGCCCGTTCCGTCACCGGAGTCCAGCAGCTCGGCCGCGTATGCCCGTTGCACGTACTGGCTGAGGACCAGAACCGGCAGCGCGGGCCGCGCCGCCACGGCCGAGGCGGCCGGGGTGCGCAGCCGCACCGCCGCCCGGAGTCCCTCGTCCTGGAAGCCGGGCGGCATCCGTACGTCCGTCACCACGACGTCCGGCTGTTGCTCGGCGACCGCGGCGAGCAGTGCCTCGGCGTCCCCGACGGCCGCCACCACCTCGTGGCCGAAGCGGGTGAGCAGGCCGATGAGCCCGTCCCGCAGCAGCACGCTGTCCTCGGCCAGGACTACGCGGAGCGCTCGGCCCCCTCGGACCGCTCCGTCGACTCCGACCGATCCGTCAACTCCGACCGATCCGTCAACTCGGCCATCCGGCAAGGGATCTCCACACTCAGCAGGGTCGGTCCGCCCGGCGGGCTGGACAGGGAAAGTCTGCCATCGAGCACCGACACCCGGTCGGCGAGTCCGGTCAGGCCGCTGCCGCCGTCCGCGCTCGCACCGCCCCGCCCGTCGTCGCTCACGCGGAGGTGGAGGCGCCCTTCCCCGTAGCCGCCGCTCACCTCCGCCCGGCTCGCCCCGCTGTGCCTGGCCACGTTGGCGAGGGCCTCGCAGACCACGAAGTACGCGGCCGCCTCCACGGCCGGGGGCGGGCGTCCGGGCAGGTCGAGGTCCACGTCCACGGGCACGGGACTGCGGTCCGCGGCGTCGGCGACCGCGGCTTCGAGACCGAAGTCGGCGAGGACCTTGGGGTGGATGCCGTGGATGAGTTCGCGCAGTTCGGCGAGGACCTCGCCGGCCTCGTCGTGGGCCCGGGCGAGCTGGTCGGCCAACGGGCCGGGAGGCGTGTCCAGCCGGGCCAGTCCGAGCGCCATCGTCAGGGCGACCAGGCGTTGTTGGGCACCGTCGTGCAGATCGCGCTCGATACGGCGCCGCTCCGCCTCGAACGCGTCCACCAACCGCACACGGGAGCGGGTCAGTTCGACGAGCTTCGCCCCAAGATCCACCTCACGCGGGGCGATCAGCAGCCGGGTGAGTCCTGCCCTGGCCCCGGCGGCGACCCCGAGGACGTACGCCCCGGCGGCCAGCAGTACGACGCCCAGCATGGCGACCCCGAAGGCGGCCGGCCACGCGGTGACCGTCCACTGCTTGAGCACCTTCACCTCCTGGCCGTCGCCCACCGTGGCCATCAGCAGAGGGGCGGCGACCATCGATCCGGGGAAGAGGAGGACCACCGTGACCACGAGCGCCTCGACCGGCCAGAGCAGGCCGGCGAACAGCACGGCGTGACCGAGCTCCCGCCACGTCAGCTGCTCGCGCAGCCGGGTGGTGAACCAGACCCACGGCCCGGGCCCCTCGGGCACGCGGTGCCCCCCGGTGACCGGATCCCGGTCGACCAGGCGGAGCCTCCACCGTTCCAGCGCGGCCACCGGCACCCCGACGAGCAACGCGGCGGCGAGCAACGGCAGCCCGACCAGGACGAGGGCCAGCACCCCACCGGTGGCCACGAGCACCACGATCCCCACCAGGACCACGGCCCCGGCCACCGCACCGGACACCAGATACCCGACGGCCCGCCACGGCCACGACGACACGAGATAGCGCGGCCGGGCCATGGCCTGCCACACGTTCCGGGGGTGCGTACGCGTCGTACTGGTCATGCGGATCACACGGATCACCGTAGAAGGGCGAACGGCACGCGGCCATGGGCCCAGTGGGTGGGGCGGAGGTAGGGCTGGGCCTACCTCCGCCCCAACCGGGCCGGGGAGGAAACCCTCCGAGGACCGGGCCGAATTGGACCGGACCGGATTGGACCGGATCCGACCGGATCGGACTGGATCGGACCGGATCACTCCGCCCACGGAAGGCGGATCTTGTCCTCGCCGCCCGGCACCATCGCCCTGCCCCCGACCGTCATGGCGACCAGCGCCTCGGCGGGACCGGTCGCGGCCGCCGTGAGCCGCCGCACCGCCCCCGCGGCGAGGATCACCGCCTGACCGGCCCCCACCTGCTCGACCCGGCCGTCCACCTCGACCTCGAACGCCCCCGACAGCGGCATCCACACCTGCTCCCGGTCGATGATGTGCACCGGCGTGGACATGCCCGCGCCGAGCTCCACCCGCCAGGTGCTGACCTCGGCGCTGCCCTGACTGGGCCCCGCCAGCCCGGACATCACACCGGCCGGTGTCCTGGTCGTCCGCTGCTCACTCTCACTGACCACGTGCACGACGCCTCCAGGGTTCTGAGCGAACACGTGAGTAAAGTGCCTTTACTCACCCTTCGGTCGCCGAGTAAAGACGCTTTACACAGGTGTGTCAAGATGAGGCGATGAAGACCCGCGACCCGCTCGAGAACAGCGAGCTGACCTTCCTGCTCGGGATGGCCTTCCAGCTCGTTCTCACCGAGTTCGTCAGCCGCGTGGACGCCGTCGGCTACGCGGAACTGCGCCCCGTGCACGGCCTGGTCTTCCAGGCCCTCCGCGACACCGGCGCGACGAGCAGCGAACTGGCCGAGCGACTCGGGGTCACCAAACAGGCCGCGGGCCAGATCATCGACGACCTGGAGAAGCGCGGCTACGTCGAGCGCCGCCCGCACCCCGCGGGAGGCCGCCGCAAACTGGTCGTCCTGACCGGCAAGGCCCAGGAACACCTCTCCGTGGCGGGCCGCGTCCTCCACCAGCTGGAAGGACAGCTGGCCACACGACTGCAGGAGGCCGGCCTGGAACTCCCCCGGGCGGAACTCGCCGCACTCATCCGTACGTTGGCGGGCGACGCGATCCCGCCGTTGCGTCCCGTGTGGTGAGGCGGGGGCGGCAAGTCCATAGAACACGTCAGAGCCCCGGTCGGTGATCACCAACCGGGGCTCTGAGCTGCGTGGACCTGAGGGGATTTGAACCCCTGGCCCCCTCGATGCGAACGAGGTGCGCTACCGGACTGCGCCACAGGCCCTTGCAACGAGTGAAACTCTAGCATCCCCATCCGGGTGCTTGGAAATCCGTTCCGACGCTGGTCAACCACGGCGGACCTGCCGGGGTGTCAGCGCACGCGGCCCCGGCTCTCCGGCCCTTCGCCACTCCCGCCACGGCGCGCGGCGGACCTACTCGTTGGCAGCCCGCGGCCGGTCGCCGTCCTCGTACTGGTCGAACAGTGGCGTACGGCCCCGCTCCCGGGCCCGGCGAGCGGACGCGGCGCGGCGGGCGTCGGAGCGGCTGTCGTCGGAGGAGTCGGTGCTGTCCGGACCCTCGTCGGACGAAGCCGAGGGCGAAGGCGAGGACTGGGCTGCGGACGAAGGGGCCGTGCTCTCAGGGTCCCGCGTGGCGGCGGTACCGGCACCCGCACCGGCGGCACCCCCAGCACCCGACCCCACCGCACTCGACCGCGCCGAACTCCACGAGTCCGGCGCCCCCAGGTCCACGTTCTGCGTGGCCCGCGGCGCGACCGGTGCCGTCACGTAGGTCGGGAGCGGCACCGGTACAGGGTCCCAGCTGTCGCCCTGGCCGGGGCGCCGCTGCCGCTCGCGCTGCTGGTCGACCCACTCGGCGTGATCGGTCTGCTCGACGAGGGCGCGGCGGTCGGCCGCGAGGGCGGAGAGGCCTGGGTTGGTTCCGGTCTCTGGTCCGTCCTCCGGCTCGTCGGCGTCCACGTCGGGCGTCGGCCGCCGTCGGGGCTGCCGTTCGCGCAGCCGCTGAGCCGCCACCTCGGCCCGGCGCCGGTCCATCGTGTACGCGAACCTCCGGCGCTCCTGGGCCCGCAGGTACGCGATGTACACGCTCAGCATCACCGCCGGCACACCGGGCGCCCACAGGAAGGCGAGCCCGCCGACGGCGGCGACGATCGCACCGAGCGTGAAGGCGAGGAAGAGCATCACTGTCGTACGCCGCCGGCGCGCGAGCACCTTCGAGCGCTGGGCGCGTGCGGCCGACTCCGCCTGGCTCCCACGCCGTGCGCGTGCACCCGGAGCCGCCTTCGACGCGGCCTTCGACGACGGGTGCTGCGCCTTGCCACCTGGCTGCGCCTTGCCACCCTGCTGTGCCTTACCACCCTGCTGTGCCTTACCGCCCGGCTGCGCCTTACCGCCCGGCTGTGCTTTGCCGCCCGGCTGCGCCTGCTGCGGAACCGGTCTGGCGCTGCCCCCGGAGGCCCCGCCCTTCGGTGTGCCGGTCTTGCCCTTGGGCTCTCCGCCCTTGGCCGCGCCCGGCTCCATCGGCAGCCGCGTCCTGGTCTGCGGCCGGTAGCGGGGCATGGCGAAGGCCCGGACGTCCACCGAGTCGGTGACGACGCCCGGGTCGGCGCCGCGCTCCCCCTCGTCGGTGGAGCGCGTCCGCAGGTCCTTGGCGTACCGGCGCTCCATGCCCGCCCGTCCGGAAAGCAGCCGGATGGCGGTGCTGAAGCGTTCCGTCGGACGGGCTTCGTTCAGCTCGTCCTGCCTACGGAGCCACATCGGCACCAAGTAGGCGGCCCAGGCCCCGACGATGACTGCGTAGATGAGGCCGCTGCTGCTCACGCCTCACACGGTAGAGGGGTTTGCATGAGGCCATCTGCCAATTGAGCCGGTGTGTCGCACGATCTGGCTGATATTTCGAGCTTTTTTTGTGACCGATGCGATCAGCAGGCCACCGGGAGCGCGAAATTAACGCCCTCAGCCGATCATCAGCCGATCAATTTCGAACACGTATTTCATTTGCGCGGGGTGTCACCGGAGGTGCCGGAAGTGTTCCGCGCGTTCCGCGCGCGTGCCCGCTGCCAGCGGGCCAGCAGGCCGTCGGGAACCTCTTCGGCGGTGAGCGCGAAGACGAGATGGTCTCGCCAGGCCCCGTCGATGTGAAGATAACGTGGACGAAGTCCTTCCTCGCGGAATCCGAGTTTCTCCACGACCCGGCGGCTCGGCCCGTTCTCGGGGCGAATACAGACTTCGATGCGGTGCAGACCGACGGCGCGGAAGCAGTGGTCGACCACGAGGGCCACGGCCGTCGGCATCACTCCGCGCCCGGCGACCGCCTCGTCCACCCAGTAACCGACGTGCCCGGAGCACATCGAGCCCCAGGTGATCCCGGCGACCGTCAGTTGTCCGACGAGCCGGCCCTGGTACTCGATCACGAACGGCAGCATCCGGCCGGCGCCCGCCTCCGCGCGCAGGTGGCGGACCATCTGGCGGTAGGTCGGCCGGTGCGCGATCGGACCGCCGGGCGAGGGCGGTGGAATCGTCGCCTCCCAGGGCCTCAGCCAGTCCCGGTTGCGCCGGTTGACCTCGCGCCATGCCCGCTGGTCGCGCAGCTTTATCGGCCGGAGGACGACGTCGCCGTCCGCCAGCACGACGGGCCAGGATGCGCTGGTCAGCTCGCACCCCCACTCGGTCCGGGACGGTCCGCGCCGGGGCCGGTGTGGTCCTCGGCGGTCCCGCCGGGTCTGTGCCCGGTCCCGCCGCCATGTCCGTGCCCGGCACCGCCGGTCCTGCCGCCATGTCTGTGCTCGGCGGCGTCCGCAGTTCCGCCAAACCCGTGCCCGGCAGCGTCCCCGCCCGCGTCCGCGTCGCCGCCGGACCTCGGGTGGTCGCCGGGCCTCGGGTGGTCGCCGGACCTCGGGTGGTCGCCGGGCCTCGGGTGGTCGCCGCCCCGGATCTGGTCGACGGCGTGGACCAGGAGGGGCTCCAGGACCGCCAGCCCGTCCTTCACGCCGCCGGTGGAGCCCGGGAGGTTCACGATCAGTGTCCCGCGTGCGACGCCCGCGAGCCCACGGGAGAGCGCGGCCGTGGGCACCTTCTGTCTGCCGTACGCCCTGATGGCCTCGGCGATGCCCGGCACCTCGTGGTCGAGGACGCTCCGGGTGGCCTCGGGGGTCCGGTCGGTGGGCGAGATGCCGGTTCCGCCGGTGGTCACGATGACGTCGTACCCGGCATCGACCCCCGCCTTCAGCACCTCCGCCACCGGGTCGCCGTCGGGGACGACCGTCGGGCCGTCGACGGCGAAGCCGAACCTCCTGAGCCCCTCCGCGATCAGGGGCCCGCCCTTGTCCTCGTACACACCGGCCGCGGCCCGGTTGGAGGCGGTCACGACCAGGGCGGCGTACGGCGCGACCAGGGCGCCCCCGGTCGACGGGTCCGGGGACGCGGTCATGCCCGACTCCAGTCGCCCGACTTGCCGCCGGTCTTCTCCTCCACGCGAACGTCCGTGATGACCGCCCCCTTGTCGACCGCCTTGACCATGTCGATCACGGTGAGCGCCGCCACGCTGACCGCGGTGAGGGCCTCCATCTCCACGCCCGTGCGGTCAGTCGTCTTCACGGTGGCCAGGATCTCGACGGCGTCGTCCGCGACCGACAGATCAAGCTTGACACCCGACACTGACAACGGGTGACAGAGCGGGATGAGGTCGGGCGTGCGCTTGGCGCCCATGATGCCCGCGATCCGGGCGGTGGCGAGGGCGTCGCCCTTGGGCACGCCCTCGCCGCGCAGCAGTTCGACCACGCGCGGCGAGACCAGGACCCGGCCGCTGGCGCGGGCGGTGCGCGCGGTCACGTCCTTCTCCGACACATCGACCATGCGGGCGGCTCCCGCCTCGTCGATGTGTGTGAGGCGGTCCTCCGGCGGTCCGGGGGTCTCCCCCCGGGAAGACACAGTCATGTGGTGTGGCGCTCCCGGTCAGGGCCGTCGCGGTGCCGCGCACGGCCTGTTGTGCGACGACACGGTACGCCAACTTCAGCGCCCTCGCGGAGGGGGATCTGCCGGGCCCCGGCGGCGGTCAGCCGAGGAGGACGACCTCGACCTCGCTGCCGGGCTCGACCGACTCCACGTCCTCGGGGACCACGATGAGCGCGTCGGCGTGGGCGAGGGCCGCGACCAGGTGCGATCCGGCGCCCCCGACCGGGGTGACCTTGCCGTCGGCGTAGGTCCCGCGCAGGAACTGCCGGCGCCCGGCGGGCGAGCTGAGCGCCTTGGGCGACTGAAGGGTCGCGCGGGTGGTGGGCCGGTGGAGGTCCTCCAGTCCCATCAGGGCGCGGATGGCGGGTCGTACGAACATCTCGAAGGAGACGTACGACGACACCGGGTTGCCCGGCAGGGCGAGCAGCGGGGTGTGGTCGGGGCCGATGGAGCCGAAGCCCTGGGGCTTGCCGGGCTGCATGGCGAGTTTACGGAACTCGACGCCGCTGCCCGCCTCGTCCTCGTCTCCGACGGACTGGAGGGCCTCCTTGACGACGTCGTACGCCCCGACGCTCACCCCGCCCGTGGTGACGAGCAGGTCGGCGCGGACGAGTTGGTCCTCGATGGTGGCGCGGAGGATCTCGGCGTCGTCGGTGACGGCGCCGACGCGGTAGGCGATCGCCCCGGCGTCGCGGGCGGCGGCGGTCAGCGCGAAGCTGTTGGAGTCGTGGATCTGGCCCTGCTCCAACTTCTCGCCCGGAGGGACGAGTTCACTGCCGGTGGACAGGACGACCACGCGCGGGCGGGGGCGCACACGGACCGTGGCGCGGCCGATCGAGGCGAGCAGGCCGATCTGCGGCGGGCCGAGGACCGTGCCCGCCGCGAGCGCCCGGTCGCCGGCCTTCACGTCGCTGCCCTTGGCGCGCACGTGCGCACGCGCCTCGGCCGCGCGGTGGACGGCGACCTGCCCGGAGGCGCCCTCGGGGCTGGCGCTGTGGGCGCGCATCCCGGAGACGGGCCCCTTGCCGAGGCCTCCGTCGGTCCACTCCACGGGAACGACCGCCTCGGCGCCGGGCGGCAGCGGGGCGCCGGTCATGATGCGGGCGGCCTCCCCGGGCCCGACGTGCGGCTGCTCGCCCTGGCCCGCGGCCACGTCGCCGATCACCGTCAGGACGGCGGGGTACTCCTCGCTGGCGCCCGCGACGTCCGCGACCCGCACCGCGTACCCGTCCATCGAGCTGTTGTCGAACGGCGGCAGTGACAGCGGCACCGTGACGTCCTCGACCAGGACGCAGCCCTGGGCGTCGAGGAGTTGCAGCTCGATGGGTTCCAGGGGGCGGACGGTGGCGAGGATGTCCTCCAGGTGCTCGGTCACCGTCCAGAAGTGGTCCTGAGCGGTGTCGCGGGTCGGGGCGCTGCTCAAAGTCGCTACATCTCCTCGGCTACGTAACTGCGAAGCCAGGTCCGGAAGTCCGGGCCCAGGTCTTCACGTTCGCACGCGAGTCGGACAATGGCACGCAGGTAGTCGCCGCGGTCGCCGGTGTCATAGCGGCGGCCCTTGAAGACGACGCCGTGGACGGGACCGCCCACCTTCTCGTCGACCGCGAGCTGCTGGAGGGCGTCGGTGAGCTGGATCTCGCCGCCGCGGCCCGGCTCGGTCTGGCGGAGGATCTCGAAGACGTGCGGGTCGAGGACGTAGCGGCCGATGATCGCGTAGTTCGAGGGGGCGTCGGCCGGCTCCGGCTTCTCGACCATGCCCGTGACCTTGACGACGTCGCTGTCCTCGGTGTTCTCGATGTCCGCGCAGCCGTAGAGGTGGATCTGCTCGGGGGCGACCTCCATGAGCGCGATGACGCTGCCGCCGTGCTGCTCCTGGACCTCGACCATGCGCTGGAGCAGGGGGTCGCGGGGGTCGATGAGGTCGTCGCCGAGGAGGACGGCGAAGGGCTCGTCACCCACGTGCGGGGCGGCGCACAGGACGGCGTGGCCGAGGCCCTTGGGGTCGCCCTGGCGGACGTAGTGCATGGTGGCGAGGTCGCTGGACTCCTGGACCTTGGCGAGCCGGTGGGCGTCGCCCTTCTTCTGGAGGGCGGACTCCAGCTCGTAGTTGCGGTCGAAGTGGTCCTCCAGGGGGCGCTTGTTGCGACCGGTGACCATGAGGATGTCGTCGAGCCCCGCGGACACCGCCTCCTCGACCACGTACTGGATGGCCGGCTTGTCCACGACCGGCAGCATCTCTTTGGGAGTGGCCTTGGTGGCCGGCAGGAACCGGGTGCCGAGGCCGGCTGCGGGGATGACAGCCTTGGTGATCCTGGGGTTCGACTCAGTCATGGGCGCAACCATATCCGGTGCCTTTGTGCGCTTTCTGTGGCTCCGGTTAATTCGCTCTCATATGAGCCGACTATGAACAATACGGGAGCAACCTGTGAGCCGGATGAGGCACGGTATGGACCCTGCCAAGCGAATGTTGCGGGGAGAGCTCCTCGCGGTGAGGAACGGGTTGACGGCGGATGACGTCCGGAAAACGACGGACGCCCTTGCCGTCCGCGCCCTCAGCCTGCCCGAACTGGTGCGCGCGCGCACGGTCGCGGCGTACGTCTCCGTCGGGAACGAGCCGGGCACTCTCGCGCTCCTCGACGCGCTCCACGCGCGCGGGGTGAGTGTTCTGCTGCCGGTCCTGTTGGCGGACAACGACCTCGACTGGGGTGCTTACGACGGCGAGGGTTCCCTGGTCCGTGTCCAACATGGCGGAAAGATGGCCCTGTTGGAGCCGTCGGGCGAGCGCCTCGGCCCGGAGGCCGTCGAGCGGGCGGACGCCGTCCTGCTGCCCGGTCTCGCCGTGGACGCGCGCGGGATGCGTCTGGGGCGCGGCGGCGGCTCGTACGACCGCGTCCTCGCCCGCCTGGAGCGCGCGGGGGCCGATCCGGCGCTGGTGGTGCTCCTGTACGACACGGAGGTCGTCGACCGCGTGCCCGAGGAGCCCCATGACCGTCCGGTGCACGCGGTGGTGACCCCCTCGGGAGTACGGCGCTTCCGGGCCCGCCCTTAGAGGTGCCCCCATGCCTCAGAGGTGCCCCCATGAGTGAGCCCCATGAGTGAAAGGGCCCTCCACGCGCGCGTGGAGGGCCCTTTCAGCAGGACGCGTCAGATGGACGGCTGGGCGGCGTCACGGCTTGAGCAACAGCGTGTCGCCCGTGCCGGCGTCGACCGCCTTCTTCGAGAAGGACCAGGTCAGCAGCTCACCCTTGGCCCATTTGTTCGTCTGGTCCGTGTAGTGGGCGTTGTAGGCGTGCCCGGAGGCACCGCTGAGGTTGATCCACTTGGACTTGTCGAAGTTCCCGAGGTTGACGACCATCCGCATGGACGGCACCCAGACGACGTTGTAGCCGCCCGCGGCGTTCCAGCCCGTCGCGTTGACCGTGGCCTCGCCGCCGCTCAGCTTCCAGGGGCCGCGGTTGAGCATGTACTGCAGGAAGCCGGGGCCCTCGGTGCCCAGGGTCTGGTTCTTCAGGAACAAGCGGTGCAGCCGGCCCCAGCTCCAGGTGTCGATGTCCTTGCCGAGCTTGGCGGTCAGCTCCCAGCGGGCGTCGTCCAGAGCCCGCGCGAACAGCTCGTCACGGTTGTTGGCGGGCTTCTCGGTGCGCGTGCCGGGCGCCTTCCACCAGTCGTTGTTCTTGTCGTCGATGATCCTGCGGACCACCTCGAACCAGCGGTCGCCGCCGTCCGGCTGCGCCTGGTCCGCGTCGCGCTGACCGCACTCACGGACCTCCGTCACCTCGTCGGCCGGGCCGTTGTTGTCGGTCGGCTTGACCCACAGGCACTGGCCCTTGACCCGCAGCTCCTTGGGCATCTTGTTGCCGAAGGCGAGCTTGAGGATGTTGCGCCAGACCGCGTTGAAGTACGCGGCGGCCGCCGAGTCGGCGTCCTGGGTGTAGTCCCAGCCCTCCAGCAGCTTCTGCGCCTCGCGGACGCTCTTGTCCTGGATGCCGATCTTCAGCAGCCGGGGCACCAGCAGCCGGGCGATCTCGCTGCTGTTGTCCAGCTGCATCTGGCGCATGTCCTCGGTCGAGACCTTCCCGCCGCCCTTGATCTTCGACTCGATCAGGTCGGCGAGCCGCTGGCTGCGCGTGCCGTAGCCCGAGTCCGTGGTGAGCGTGTAGGGGTACTTGTCCTTGTCGACGACGGCCTGGTTGGCGGTGACGATGTAGCCGCGCTTCGGGTTGTACTCGTAGGGCAGCTCGTCCTGGTCGATGTAGCCGGTCCAGCGGTACTTGGGGTCCCAGCCCGGCACCGGGAGGGAGCCGTCGCCCTCGCCGCGGATCGGGATCCTGCCGGGCAGCTGGTAGCCGATGTTGTCCTTGGTGTCGGCGTAGATCAGGTTCTGCGAGGGCGCGTCGAGCAGGGCGGCGGCCTTGCGGAAGCCGTCCCAGTCCTTGGCCTTGTCCATGGCGAACACGGCGTCCATGGAGGTGCCCGGCTCCAGCGCGGTCCAGCGCAGCGCGATGGCGTAGCCGTCGCCGCGGTCGGGGGCGGCGCTGTCGACGGAGGCCTTCTTGCCGACGTTCACGAGCTCGTCGTCCCGGTCCGACAGCAGGGGGCCGTTGTTGGTGGTGCGGACGACGATCTTCTTGGACTTGCCGCCGGCGACCTCGATGGTCTCCTCGCGGGTGTCGAAGGAGCGCACCTTGCCGTCGTACTCGTAGCCGTTCCCGGTGAGCTTCTCCAGGTACAGGTCGGTGACGTCGACGCCGGAGTTGGTCATGCCCCAGGCGATGTCCTGGTTGTGGCCGATTATGACGCCGGGCATCCCGGCGAACGTGTAGCCGGAGACGTCGTACTGGCACTTGTCGGAGATCGCCTTGCAGTGCAGGCCCATCTGGTACCAGACGGACGGCAGCGAGGCCGACAGGTGCGGGTCGTTGGCGAGCAGCGGCTTGCCGCTGATGGTGTGCTCGCCGGAGACGACCCAGGAGTTGGAGCCGATGCCGTTGCCGTTCACGCCGACGGCCTCGGGCACGTCCTCCAGCACCTTGTAGAGGCCCGAGAGCTGCGACTGGATTCCGGAGGAGGCGCCGGACGTCCCGGTGCCGGTGCCGGTGCCAGTGCCCGTGCCATTGGCGGTACCGCCCGTGCCCGCGCCGTTCTGCGTCGAGGTCCCGGAGCCGTCGGTCCACGTCCTGGTGACCTCGTCGTACTGGCCCTCCTGGACTATCGGCTTGTTCCGGTTGTACGGGTACTCCGGGTACAGGTCGGCGATCTGCTTCGGGCCCAGGCGGCTGGTCATCAGGGCGCGGTCGATCTCGTCCTGCATGTTGCCGCGCAGGTCCCAGGCCATCGCCTTCAGCCACGAGATCGAGTCGACCGGGGTCCACTCCTCGGGCTTGTAGTCGTTGCTGAAGCCGAGGGCGGCATACTCCAGGGAGATGTCCTTGCCGTCCTTGCCCTTCAGGTAGGCGTTGACGCCCTTGGCGTAGGCCTGGAGGTAGCTCTTCGTCTCGGCCGACAGCTTGGTGTCGTACTCCTGCTTCGCCACCCTGTCCCAGCCCAGGGTGCGCAGGAACTCGTCGTTGTCGACCTGGCTCTTGCCGAACATCTCGGACAGGCGGCCCGCGGTCATGTGGCGGCGCACGTCCATCTCGTAGAACCTGTCCTGCGCCTGGACGAAGCCCTGCGCCATGAACAGGTCCTCGTCGGTGGAGGCGTAGATCTGCGGGATCCCGTAGTCGTCACGCTGGACGTCGACCGGTCCGGACAGGCCCTGCAGCGTGATCGAACCCTTGGTCTGGGGGAACGAGGCACGTACGGTGCTGACCGACCAGTATCCCCCGTATCCGAAGCCTCCGATGAGGGCCAGGACCAGGACGATCAGGAGCAGGCGGGCTCTGCGCCCCTTCTTCCTGCCGGACTTGCCGGGCTTCTGACCGGAAGAGGCGGTGGTGTTGGGGGGCATCGCTGTCCTTGCTGTCCTAATGCGAGCGGCAGACCGGGCTGTGCTTTTAACTGAGCGCAGGAGCAACCATAGGCGCAGGGCCCGACACAACTTGACGCGGAGTCGGCAACCGGCACGTACGGACGTTCGATCTTGCACTCTGGAGTGTCAAGAAAACGTCAAGAGTTAGGTAAGGTAACGAAGTACCTGCACAGAAGTGCGTGCCGATGACCGCCTTCGCGTGCTCGAATCCACCTGCCCGGACCCGCGAGAAGGGACCAGCCGCTGAACGTCCACCACCTCAACCAGCTCCTGCTCGTGTGCTCGATCGTCCTGCTCGTCGCGGTGGCAGCGGTACGGATCTCTTCGCGCAGCGGGCTCCCCAGCCTGCTCGTCTACCTGGGCATCGGCGTCGCCATGGGCCAGGACGGCATCGGCGACATCCACTTCAACAACGCCGAGATGACCCAGGTCATCGGCTACGCAGCCCTCGTCGTGATCCTCGCCGAGGGCGGCCTCGGCACGAAGTGGAAGGAGATCAAACCGGCCCTCCCGGCCGCCAGCTCACTGGCGCTGGTCGGGGTCGCGGTGAGCGTCGGCGTGACGGCCACGGGCGCGCACTACCTGATCGGACTGGAATGGCGGCAGGCGCTCATCATCGGCGCGGTGGTCTCGTCCACGGACGCGGCGGCGGTCTTCTCCGTCCTGCGGAAAATCCCCCTCCCTTCGCGCGTGAACGGTGTCCTGGAGGCCGAGTCCGGCTTCAACGACGCCCCGGTCGTCATCCTCGTCGTCTCCTTCTCCACGGCCGGCCCGGTGGAGCACTGGTACGTGCTGCTCCTGGAGATAGCCCTGGAGCTGGCCATCGGAGCGGCCATCGGCCTCGCGGTGGGCTGGCTCGGCGCGTACGGGCTGCGGCACGTGGCCCTGCCCGCCTCCGGCCTCTACCCCATCGCCGTCATGGCCATCGCCGTCACGGCCTACGCGGCCGGGGCACTCGCCCACGGCAGCGGCTTCCTCGCCGTCTACCTGGCCTCCATGGTGCTCGGCAACTCCAAGCTGCCGCACTGGCCCGCCACGCGCGGCTTCGCCGAGGGCGTCGGCTGGATCGCCCAGATCGGCATGTTCGTGCTGCTCGGCCTGCTCGTGACCCCGCACGAGATGGGCGACGACATCGTGCCCGCGATCGTCATCGGCCTGGTGCTGACCATGGTGGCCCGGCCGGTGAGCGTCATCGTCGCCCTGCTGCCGTTCCGGGTGCCGTGGGCCGAGCAGACGCTGCTGTCCTGGGCCGGGCTGCGCGGAGCGGTTCCCATCATCCTGGCCACCATCCCCATGGTGAACGAGGTCGAGGCGAGCCGACGGATCTTCAACATCGTCTTCGTGCTCGTGGTCGTCTACACCCTCGTCCAGGGGCCCACGCTGCCCTGGCTGGCCCGGAAGCTGCGCCTGCGCGAGGGCCAGGAGGCCGCCGACCTCGGCATCGAGTCGGCACCCCTGGAGCGGCTGCGCGGACACCTGCTGTCCGTGGCGATCCCCGAGGGCTCCAAGATGCACGGCGTCGAGGTCAACGAGCTGCGACTGCCCCCCGGCGCGGCCGTCACGCTCGTCGTGCGCGACGGCACGTCCTTCGTCCCCCTGCCCACCACGGTGCTGCGACGCGGCGACGAACTGCTCGTGGTGGCCACGGACCCCGTCCGGGACGCGGCGGAACGGCGTCTGCGCGCGGTCGGCATGGGCGGAAAACTGGCGGGCTGGCTGGGGACGGGCAACGGCGGGGCGCGAGCATAGCTCGCGGGATCCCAGGTCGACCGTCGGATGGTGCCCGCTTTCACAGGTGAACGGTGACCTCGCCTCTGTACTATGAAGCCGCACCCTGATCGAACCACCTCTGCCTGACGCAGAGCTGGCGCGACCGTATGGCGGCCGGGACGCCCCCTCGCAGTGGACTCCGGTATCTACCGCAGTACGCGCAAGAGGACAGCTCTCGGCGCGCCTCCCGCACGGGCGCGCGCTACCAGGCGGCAGAAAGGCATGGGCCGTGGCTTCCACGGTCACCTCGACGTCGTCCCGCCCGTCCCGCCCGGGCTACGGGCAACTGCTGCGCACCCGTGGCGCCTGGACGTTCCTGCTCCCCGGCTTCGCGGCACGCCAGCCGTTCGCGATGCTCACCATCTCCATCGTGCTGCTGGTGCGGCACACCACCGGCTCGTACGGGGCGGCCGGTGCCGTGGCCGCCGCGACCGGTGTCTCCATGGCGCTGTTCGCCCCCTACAGCGGGCGCCTGGCCGACCGCCACGGACAGCGGGCCGTGCTGGTGCCCGGCGTCGTCCTGCACGCCCTGGCGGGCGCCTCCCTGACGGCGCTGGCGCTTGCCGACGCCCCCTTGTGGGCGCTCTTCGTCGCCGCCGTGCCCACAGGTGCCTCGGTGCCGCAGATAGGTCCCATGGTTCGCGCCCGCTGGGGTGCGCGGCTCCAGGGAACGCCCCTGATGACGACCGCGGCGGCCTTCGAGTCCGTCACGGACGAGCTGACCTTCGTGCTCGGCCCGCTGGTGGCGACCGCGCTGTGCACGGCCGTGGACCCGGCGGCCGGACTGGTGACGGAGGCCGCGCTCACCCTGGTCGGCGGTCTGCTGTTCGCGGCTCAGAAGGGCACCCAGCCCACACCCGTTCACGGTGGGCACGACGGGCTCGACGGGCACGCGCGCGTGGAGCACGTTTCGGCACTACGGGTCCCCGGGGTGCGGGTGCTTATCGTGACCTTCCTGGGGATCGGCTCCGTCTTCGGCGGCATGCAGGTCTCGCTCGCCGCGTTCTCGGAGTCGATCGGCGAGCCCGGTCTGAACGGCGTCCTGTACGGCGTCTTCGCGGCGGGCAACATGCTCTCCGGGCTCGTCTGCGGCGCGATCGCCTGGAAGGCCGCACCGCAGCGGCGGCTGGTCGTCGCGTACGCGGCCCTCGCCGTGACCGCCTCGGGCCTGTGGACCGCCCACTCCGTGGTGGTCCTCGCCGGGCTCGGACTGCTGGTCGGCATGTGTGTCGCGCCCGCCCTGATCACCGGCTACACGCTGGTCGACGCCCTGGTGCCGGCGTCCGCCCGCACGGAGGCCTTCACGTGGCTGACCGGCGCGGTCGCCCTCGGTCAGGCCGCCGCCGTCACAGCCGCCGGGCAGTTGGAGGACCACGTGTGGAACGGTGCCGGATTCCTGGTGCCGCTGGCCGGTACGGCACTGGCGCTGGCGACGCTGGTGGCACTGCGGTCACGGCTCGTGGCACGGCCCCGGACCCGCACCGTCGCACGTGGCATCGGTCACCGCTCACAGGTGGCAGTGGACTGAGCCGCAGGAATACGTCACTATGGACCGTCGTTAGCACTCATCGAGTGAGAGTGCCAGGAGGAAGACCAGTGCCGACGTACCAGTACCAGTGCACCGAATGCGGTGAGGGCCTCGAAGCGGTGCAGAAGTTCACCGACGACGCCCTGACCGAGTGCCCCAACTGCGGTGGCCGCCTGAAGAAGGTGTTCTCCGCGGTCGGCATCGTCTTCAAGGGATCCGGCTTCTACCGGAACGACAGCCGTGGCTCGTCGTCGAGCAGCAGCACGGCGTCGTCCTCCAAGTCCTCGACGTCGTCGGACTCGAAGTCCTCGTCCGACTCGAAGTCGTCCGACTCGAAGTCGTCCGGCTCGTCGTCGTCCTCGGGCTCGTCGTCCTCGGGCTCGTCGTCCTCGGGATCTTCCTCCTCCAGCAGCAGCTCCGCGGCCTAACACCCGCTCCGGGACCCTGTCGTCGTACGGCGGCAGGGTCTTCGGCGTTCGTACCCCCGGTTAGGGTGCGGGCATGGCGAACACGGAAAACGCTGAGATCGGTGTCATCGGCGGTTCGGGCTTCTACTCCTTCCTCGACGACGTGACCGAGATACAGGTCGACACCCCGTACGGGCCGCCCAGCGACTCCCTCTTCCTGGGCGAGCTCGCGGGACGGCGGGTCGCCTTCCTCCCCCGTCACGGGCGCGGCCACCACCTGCCGCCGCACCGCATCAACTACCGCGCCAACCTGTGGGCTCTGCGGTCGGTCGGGGCACGCCAGGTACTGGCGCCCTGCGCCGTGGGGGGACTGCGGCCGGAGTACGGGCCGGGCACGCTGCTCGTGCCGGACCAGCTGGTGGACCGTACGAAGGCGCGGGCGCAGACGTACTTCGACGGGCTGCCGCTGCCCGGGGGCGACGTCCCGAACGTGGTGCACGTGTCGCTGGCCGACCCGTACTGCCCCACCGGCCGCAAGGTCGCGCTGGAGGCCGCCCGCGGGCGGGACTGGGAACCGGTGGACGGCGGCACGCTGGTGGTCGTGGAGGGGCCGCGGTTCTCGACGCGCGCCGAGTCGGTCTGGCACCAGGCGCAGGGCTGGTCCGTGGTCGGCATGACCGGCCATCCCGAGGCCGCGCTCGCCCGCGAGCTGGAGCTCTGCTACACGTCGCTGAACCTCGTCACCGACCTCGACGCGGGCGCCGAGACCGGCGAGGGCGTCTCGCACGAGGAGGTGCTCCAGGTGTTCGCCGCGAACGTCGACCGGCTGCGGGGTGTCCTGTTCGACGCGGTCTCCGCGCTGCCGCCGAACGAGAAGCGGGACTGCCTGTGCACGTCGGCTCTGGGCGGGATGGATCCGGGGTTCGCGATGCCGTGACGGGTGGGCGCGCACGGGGTTCACGCCCAGGTTCCGCAAGGGGGTCGGGGCGGCGGAACCTCCCGTTCGGGTGAGGGAGTTTTCCACAGTTCGTGAGTTGTCCACGGGCGTCGGCGGACTTTGCGGCGAAGCCTCATCGTGGGACCGCAAGCCGATCTCACGCAGCAGGTGGTGGCCTCATGTCCCTTCCGTTCCCTTCCCCTCCGTTCCCTTCCCCTCCGTTCCCTTCTCCGACCTCGACCTCGACCTCGACCTCGACCACATTCACATCCGCGTCCGCTTCCGCTTCCGCGTCCCCGTCCATGCCCCTGGACGGCCCGCCCGGCTCCGGCGCTCCCCCGACCTGCGAGGTCCCGCACTTCGCCCCGCTGCGGGTGGGTGGTGCCCGCTACCGGTTGCGGCGACTCGTGCGGTGCCGGAGGCGGGCCGTGGCCGCCGGGCTGGCCGTCACCGCGGCGACGCTGGTGGCGGCGGGCCCGCGGGAGGCGGAGCCGGCCAGGGACGCCCAGCGGCCTCGCGGGCATCCGGTGGCCGAGTCGGTTCCTGAGCGGCAGCGCGCCGTCGAGATGGTGGCGGCGCCGGTGCGCATCGCCGACGGCGCGGCGGTGCGGCTGCTGCGGCCCGGCGACCGGGTCGACGTGATCGCGGCGGAGGGGTCGGCCACGGCCGGCGGCGACGCCCGAGTGGTCGCGCGCGGGGCCCGGGTGACGAGGGTGCCGGCGGCGGGCGTCACCGAGAGCGGGGCGCTGGTGGTGCTGTCCGTGCCCAGGGCCGCGGCGGCACGGCTGGCCGGCGCGGGCGCGACCTCACGGCTGGCGGTGACGCTGTGCCGACCCTGAGCAAGGGCACCGGGCGTCGCTCACATCAGTTGTTCAGAGGGTGCGGCTGGACAGGGCCGGAACGCCGTGCCGTAAGTTGCGGAGTCGTTTGTTCCACAACTTGCGCGGAGGGGCGTCAAGGTGAGCGAGAAGAAGGAGCCGAACCTTTGGGAGGGCTTCAAGGCCTTCCTTATGCGGGGGAACGTCGTCGACCTGGCGGTGGCCGTGGTCATCGGCGCGGCCTTCACCAACATCGTGACCGCGGTGGTGAAGGGCATCATCAACCCCGTGGTGGGAGCGATCGGCACCAAGAACCTCGACCATTACAGCTACTGCCTGAAGGACCCCTGCACGGGCACCGGCGACAGCGCGACGGGCGTCCGCATCCTGTGGGGCTCCGTGCTGGGAGCGACGCTCACCTTCGCCATCACGGCGAGCGTCGTCTACTTCCTGATGGTGCTGCCGATGGCCAGGTACCTCGCGCGGCAGGAGGCCCGCCGCAAGGCCAAGGAGGGCACGCACGAGGTCATCGAGGTGAGCGAACTGGAGGTCCTGAAGGAGATCCGCGACGCCCTGGTCGCCCAGCGGGGCGCGGGGCACGACCGCGAGTAGAGCGGTTCACGGAGCGCGCTCGGAAGTGGCTCACCGACCGCGCTCGGCAATGGTTCACGCACCGCTCTCAGAGGTGGTGGGGCGGCTTCTCGTCGAGGAAGCGCTTCAGGTCGGCGACGCTGTCGCCCTCCGAGGGCCGCTCGCCCCACCCCCGGTCCGTGTCGTCCGACGACGGCTGGTCGAGCGGGTCGTCGAAGACCAGCGCGGCGACCCGCCGGGGCTTCGCCGGCTCGCGCGGTTCGGGGGCGGAAGCGGTACTCATGGCTCCAGGGTACGGGCCCGTGGGCGGGCGGGGCCCTGGCGCGACCGGAGGGCACGGAGTGCGGGCCGGCCCCTGGCACCGCCGGAGGGCTCGGCGTCCGCGAGGACCCGCCCACCGGTGCACTCCTGGGCAAGAGGCTCCCCGGGTTTTCTGGTCTGCTTGGCCGCATGACATCCAGTTCGGCCGGTTCGGCCCCGCACTCCGCCTCTTCCGCCGGTTCGTCCGCCGACCGCGGCCCTCTGCGGAGGCTGACCGCGCGGGTGCGCGAGGAGGAGCACCGGGTCGCGTCGCCGCTCGAGCTCTTCTTCGACCTGTGCTTCGTCGTGGCGATCGCCCAGGCAGGCGTGCAGCTGGTCCACGCGGTGGCGGCGGACCACGCGGGCGAGGGCATCCTCAACTACGCGATGGTCTTCTTCGCGATCTGGTGGGCCTGGATGAACTTCACCTGGTTCGCCTCGGCGTACGACAACGACGACGTGCTGTACCGGGTGGTGACGCTGGTCCAGATCGCCGGTGTGCTGGTGCTCGCGGCCGGTGTGTCCCAGGCGTTCGAGGACCACGATTTCCTGGTCGTCTGGATCGGCTACGTGATCATGCGGGTGGCCATGGCCGCCCAGTGGCTGCGCGCGGCGCGGGCGGCCGGGGGCGCCGAGAGAACCATGGCGTTGAGATACGCGGTCGGCGTGCTGCTCTGCCAGATCGGCTGGCTGGGCCTCCTCGTCCTCCCGGAGCCCGCCCGTCCCTGGGTGTTCCTGGTGATGGTGCCGGCGGAGATGTACGTGCCGGTGTACGCGGAGCGGGCGCACGCCACGACCTGGCATCCGCACCACATCGCCGAGCGCTACGGCCTCTTCACGATCATCGTGCTCGGCGAGACGATCGCGGCGGCGACGGTCGCGGTGAAGTCGGGCGTGGAGGAGAACGACGCGCTGGGTGAGCTGCTGCCGATCGCGGCGGGCGGGCTGCTGACCGTGTTCTCGGCGTGGTGGATCTACTTCGTCGTGCCGATCCACGGGCGGCTGAGCTCCACCAGGCAGGGTTTCCTGTGGGGGTACGGCCACTATGTGATCTTCGCGTCGGCGGCCGCGATCGGTGCCGGACTGGAGGTCGCGGTGGAGCAGGCGGTCGGCAAGGCGCACATCTCGACGCTCGCCGCGTCGGCCGCGGTGACGTTGCCGACGGCGCTGTACCTGCTGGCCGTGTGGGCGTTGCACGCGCGCTACTTCAAGGTGGGGATCGCCCAGCAGGCCGTGCTGCCCACCACCGCGCTGGCGGTGATCGCGTGCACGTTCCTGGGGGACTGGGCGGTGCTCGCGGCGGGCATCGTGGCGGCGCTGGCCGTGGCCACCGGGGTGACGCTCACGGCGCGGATGGTGGCGGGAGAGGAGAGAGCGGGGGCAGTGCCTCGGTGAGGCGGAGCGGCCGGCAGTGCCCCGGTGGGGCGGGGCGGGTGGCAGTGCCCCGGTGGGGCGGGGCGGGTGGCGGTGCCCCGGTGAGGCGGAGTGGGCCGTGCCGGATCACACTGGGTCCATGACAGTTGACGCTTTGACAGATGTCGTGGGGCTGCGGGTCGGGCACGCCACCCGGACCGGCGACGGCTGGCTCACCGGGACGACGGTCGTCCTGGCCCCGGAGGGCGGGGCGGTGGGCGCGGTCGACGTCCGCGGCGGTGGGCCGGGGACCAAGGAGACGGACGCGCTCGATCCGCGGAACCTGGTGCAGAAGGTCGAGGCGGTCGTCCTGACCGGGGGCAGCGCGTACGGGCTGGACTCGGCGTCGGGGGTGATGTCCTGGCTGGAGGAGCGGGGACGCGGGGTGCGGGTGGGTCCCGATCCGTCGCAGGTCGTGCCGGTCGTGCCCGCGGCCTGTGTCTTCGACCTGGGCCGGGGTGGCGACTTCCGTGCCAGGCCGGACGCGGCCACCGGACGGGCCGCGGTGGAGGCGGCCGCCGCGAGCGAGTCGGGCGCATCGGTCGAGGAGGGCTGTGTGGGTGCCGGTACGGGGGCGACGGTCGGGCAGCTGAAGGGGGGTGTCGGGACCGCGAGCGTCGTGCTCGCCTCGGGCGTCACGGTGGCCGCGCTGGTGGTGGCCAACGCGTCGGGATCGGTGATGGATCCGGAGACGGGGGTGCTGTACGGGGAGTTGCTGCGGGGAGGCGGCCGGACGGCGTTCCCGGCGGCCGAGGTCCACGAGGCGGCGCGGCGGCGGCTGGCGGAGGCCACCGGCAAGAACACCGCGCCCCCGCTGAACACGACCCTCGCCGTCGTCGCCACCGACGCCGATCTCACCCGCGCCCAGGCGCAGAAGCTGGCGGGCACGGCGCACGACGGCATAGCCCGCGCCGTACGCCCGGTGCATCTCCTCAACGACGGCGACACGGTCTTCACCCTGGCCACCGCCGCCCGCCCCCTGCCCTCGGGCGGCCCGCTCGCGCTGAACGAGGTGCTCGCGGCGGGCGCGGACGTGGTGACACGGGCGATCGTCCGGGCGGTGCGGGCGGCGGAGTCGGTGGAGGGGCCGGGCGGGGTGTGGCCGGCGTACGGAGAGCTGTACGGGGGCTGACGACCTTCCCGGTGACCGTCCCGGTGAAGACCCGGGCCCCGTAGGCCGATTGTCCCGGTTCTGTCACGTGCGTGCCTCAGCGGCGGGACGGCCGGAACCTCTCCGGGGCCCGGGCGCTCTTTCTCCTCGTACTGGAGCGGATCACGTACGAAGCGAGAAGATGGAGCAGCCCGTGACATCGCCGGACAAGATGGTGCGACGCACGCTGGGGGCCGTGGCGGTCCTGGTGGCCGGGTCCCTGACGCTCACCGCCTGCGGTGGCAGCGCGAAGGCCGACAACGACAAGACCTCCGCCAAGGACTCCGCGGCGAAGATCACGATCTCGGCGAAGGACGGTTCGACGGGTGCGTCCATCAACGCGACCGGCGTGAAGGTCAGCGGCGGCAAGCTGACCGAGGTGAAGATGACGGTGGCGGGGACGAAGCAGGCCGTGTCCGGGGAGTTGTCCGCGGACGGGATGGCGTGGAAGCCGAAGGAGCAGTTGGAGCGGGGTACCAAGTACCAGATCTCGGCTGTCGCGAAGAACGGCAAGGGACGCACGTCCGCCGCCAACTCGATCTTCACCACTGTCACGACGGCCAACAGCTTCATAGGGACGTACACGCCGGACAACGGGTCCACGGTCGGTGTGGGGATGCCGGTGTCGTTCACGTTCGACAAGGCGATCAGCGAGAAGAAGGCCGTGCAGTCGCACATCACGGTGACGTCGAGCACCGGGCAGAAGGTGGTCGGGCACTGGTTCGGGCAGCAGCGGCTCGACTTCCGGCCCGAGGAGTACTGGAAGGCCGGCTCCAAGGTCACGATGAAGATCGACCTGGACGGCGTGCAGGGCGCCGAGGGCGTCTACGGCGTGCAGGACAAGACGGTCAGCTTCACCGTCGGGCGGTCCCAGGTCTCCACGGTCGACGTCAACACGCAGACCATGACGGTCGTGCGTGACGGCAGGACGCTCAAGACGATCCCGATCTCCGCGGGCAGCCCGCAGAACACCACGTACAACGGGCAGATGGTGATCTCCGAGAAGTTCGTCCAGACGCGGATGAACGGAACGACGGTCGGCTTCGGCGGCGAGTACGACATCCCGGACGTGCCGCACGCGATGCGGCTGACGACGTCGGGCACCTTCATCCACGGCAACTACTGGTACAACAAGGGCAACCCGCCCTTCGGCAGCCAGGGCACCAGTCACGGCTGCATCGGGCTCCAGGACGTGCAGGGCGCGCAGGGCGCCACCCCCGCCAAGTGGTTCTACGACAACTCGCTCGTCGGTGACGTCGTGACGGTCAAGAACTCCCCCGACAAGACGGTCGCCCCGGACAACGGCCTCAACGGCTGGAACATGTCGTGGAGCGCCTGGACGGCGGGCAGCGCCCTCTGAGTCGCGCCAGGGCGGGTGACGTCACGTCAACCGGGTCCTGACGAGCGCTCTTTGGCGACAGAACGCGAAGATCTTCGGCACATCAGCGGGCCGCGCGGGAACCATTCGCGC
This sequence comes from Streptomyces sp. NPDC046862, assembly GCF_040704615.1. Taxonomy (NCBI): domain Bacteria; kingdom Bacillati; phylum Actinomycetota; class Actinomycetes; order Kitasatosporales; family Streptomycetaceae; genus Streptomyces; species Streptomyces sp. NPDC046862. Next base: position 54,354 of record NZ_JBEYXP010000058.1, read on the forward strand.
GGCTCGCGCGTTTTTCTGACGTACGTTTTCTCGGTTCCCGGACACGATGTCCGACCGAGGGGCTACGGTATGCACCCACAAGGTGACATGCAGCAACGCCGGGAGAAGCCTTGAGCGTTCCGTACGAGACGGCAGCGTACGAGCCACCCGAGTCGCCCGAGTCTCCGGAGGAGCACCTCGCGCGACTCCTCGGTCGTGCCCTGAACTCCTTCGAGTTGCCCGACGAGACCATACGGCGACTCGACTGCGCGCTCGCGCACGACAGTTCGCTGCACTCCGCGCACTACAGCGCGGGGCTGCACCGCTCGACGTACCGGCACACCTGGCTGCTGGACGACGGCTCCGCCCTCACCCTCTGGGAGCTGGTGCACAACACGGCGCCGGGCAGCGATCCGCAGGCCGAGGTGTACGTGGACGAGGAGGAGCTGCGGGCCGCCACGGCGCGGCTGCCGCTGCCGTCGGACACACCGGAGTTCGAGCTGCCCGTCATGGTGGAGCTGGCGCCGGTTCCCGAGACCCGCCACGAGTACGTGCTGGACGACTCGGCCGACCACGCCCGGCGGCTGCTGCGGCGCGCGGAGAACCCGGACCCGCCGGGGGACGAGCTCGCCACGCTGCTGCGGCGGACGGCGTTCGCGCACGAGATCACCCAGGCGTTCGGCCGTCCGAGCCGCACCGGCCGTGGGGGGCCGAGCTTCTCGCTGTACGAGCACGCGTTCTTACTCACCGACGGCCAGGAGATCTCCCTGTGGGAGGTCGAGCACACGGCGACGCCGGACGGGCGTCACATGTGCGAGGTCTACGCGTCGGAGGACGCGGCCCGGGACGCCATGGAGCGACGGGCGGCGAGCCGTGGATGAGCGCGGAAGAGAGCGGAAGAGGACGCGCGGTCACGGGTGACCGCCGGGCGGTCAGGAGCGGCCGCCGCTGAGCCGTCGCACGAGGACGGCGAAGGCGTCGCGTTCGGCCGGAGTCAGTTCGACCTGCTCGATGTGCGGGGCGGAGTGGCGCTGGTGAGGCAGGCCCCGCAGGATCCGTCCGCGGCGGCTCAGGGACGCGAACTGCCGCCGGTGCACGGGAAGGTCACGGCGCATGACGCGGGCGAGCATGGCGACCCAGATGACCGCCGCCGCCGCGAGGGCGGCCACGCCCAACAGATGGAGGATCGACACGTGCTCAGGCATGCGTCCCAGTAGACACCACGGTCCGGGCCTTTTGCCCGGACCGTGACGCATCTCGCAGGTGCCGCGAACAACGCACCACGGATGTAAACCTGGCAAATGCGCACCTCGGTGAGCAAGCGGAGCTCGCAGGGCTCGCAGGGCCTGCGGACCACGCACGGCGGCCGCAGCCCCCTGTCCAACGGGCTGCGGCCGCCGTATGGCGATGGGGCATCGTGTCGCACGCTCCATCGCCACCGTGGTCAACGGCTCACGCCGCGACCGGCTGCTTCGCCTCCGCCGTGGCGGCCGGGGCCTCCTCGGCGACCGCGTCCGGCTGGGTCTTCCGCATGCCCTTCAGGACGATGACCAGGCCGGCCGTGATCGCCGTACCGACCGCGATGGCCAGCAGGTACAGGAACGGCTTGCCGATCAGGAACGTGACCCAGATGCCACCGTGCGGGGCGCGCAGGGTCGAGCCGAAGGCCATGGCCAGCGCCCCGGTGACCGCGCCGCCCGCCATGGAGGCAGGGATGACCCGCAGCGGGTCGGCGGCGGCGAACGGGATCGCGCCCTCGGAGATGAAGGAGGCGCCGAGGACCCAGGCGGCCTTGCCGTTCTCGCGCTCGGCGGTGGTGAACAGCTTCTTGCGGACCGTGGTGGCGAGGGCCATGCCCAGCGGCGGGACCATACCGGCGGCCATCACGGCGGCCATGATCTTCATCGCGGAGTCGCTCGGGTCCTGGACGGCGATGCCGCCCGTGGCGAAGGCGTAGGCGACCTTGTTCACAGGGCCGCCCAGGTCGAAGCACATCATCAGGCCGAGGAGGACGCCGAGCAGGATGGCGTTGGTGCCGGACAGACCGCTCAGCCAGTCGGTCATGGCCTTCTGTGCCTCGGCGATGGGCTTGCCCACCACGACGAACATCAGGAAGCCGACGACGATCGAGGAGATCAGCGGTATCACGACCACCGGCATGATGCCGCGCAGCACCGGCGGGATCTTGATCCGCTGGATGGCGAGCACGACCGCACCGGCCAGCAGACCGGCGACCAGGCCGCCGAGGAAACCGGCGGCGATGTTGGAGGCGATCATGCCGCCGACGAAGCCGGGCACGAGACCGGGGCGGTCCGCCATGCCGTAGGCGATGTAACCGGCGAGGACGGGGATCAGGAAGCCGAAGGCGACGCCACCGATCTGGAACAGCAGCGCGGCCCAGCTGTCCAGCTGCCCCCAGAGGAAGTGGTCGGTGACCGGCTTGGCGGCGTTGATCTGGTAGCCGCCGATCGCGAAGCCGAGGGCGATGAGCAGACCGCCCGCCGCGACGAACGGAACCATGTAGCTCACGCCGGTCATCAGCCACTTGCGGAGCTTGGTGCCGTAGCCGTCGCCGGGCTCGCCCGCGCGCTCGACCGGGGTGGAGCCGGGCCGGGCGGCCGAGGAGATCTCGCCGCGCTCGGCCTTGCCGCGGACTTCGGCGATCAGCTCGGCGGGCCGGTTGATGGCCGCCTTCACACCGGTGTCCACGGTGGGCTTGCCCGCGAACCGCTCCTTCTCCCGCACGGGGACGTCGTGCGCGAAGATCACGCCGTCGGCGGCGGCGATGACGGCCGGGTCGAGCCGGGTGAAACCGGCCGAGCCCTGCGTCTCGACGACGACCTCGACACCGTCGGTGTCACGGCCGGTGTTCTCCAGCGACTCGGCGGCCATGTACGTGTGCGCGATGCCGGTGGGGCAGGAGGTGACGGCGACGATACGGAACGGGCGGGCCTCCTCGGCGACCGTGCTCGGAGCCGCTGCCTCGGGGGCCGTGTTCGCAGCAGCCGTCTCGTCGTCGGTGCTGCCCGCGGCGGCGTCGGCGGAGGCCGTTCCGGCCGACGCCGCCGCGGAGTCTGCGGAGTCTTCGGTTTCCTGGGGGGCGTCGCCCCGGACGAGTGCCGCGGCCCGTTCCGCGTCGTCCACGGACCGCAGCGCGGCGGTGAACTCGGCGTTCATCAGCTGACGGGCGAGGGACGACAGGATGGTGAGGTGGGCGTCGTCCGCGCCGGCCGGGGCGGCGATCAGGAAGATCAGGTCGGCGGGCCCGTCGGCCGCGCCGAAGTCGATGCCGGCCGCGCTGCGCCCGAAGGCGAGGGTCGGCTCGGTGACGTGCTCGCTGCGGCAGTGCGGGATGCCGATGCCGCCGTCGAGGCCGGTGGGCATCTGTGCTTCGCGGGCGGCCACGTCGGCGAGGAAGCCGTCGAGGTCGGTCACCCGGCCCTTGGCCACCATGCGCTCGGCGAGGGCACGCGCCGCCGCTTCCTTGGTGTCGGCGGACAGGTCGAGGTCGACCAGATCCGCGGTGATCATCTCGCTCATCGCGGGCTCCTTCGCTCGCGTATCGCCCGTGGGGAGTCGTGGGCGGGGCTGGGGACGGGGATGCAGTGGGGGGTGGGGGTGAAGGTGGGGATGGCAGTGCCTGTGGTGCCTGTGGTGCCTGTGGTGCCTGTGGTGGCGGCGGTGGCGGCGGTGGCGGTGGCGGTGGCGGTGGCGGTGGGTAAGGGGAAGCCGCCACCAGTCGGGGCCGCCGGAAGCGTAAGGGAGACCCTCATGACACCGGCTCCCTCAGCGCTCGGTCCACGGGAACCTCCGCCGTCACCGTCACCGCGGCCGGGTCCAGGTCCCCGGGCGTCGGCATCACGCTGCCGGGGAGCTGGACGGCGGCCGCGCCGTGGGCCACCGCCGAGGCGAGGGCCTCCGGGCCGTCGCCGCCCGCGATCAGGAAGCCGGCCAGGGAGGAGTCGCCGGCGCCGACGTTGCTGCGGACGACGTCCACGCGGGCGCTGCCGAACCAGGCGCCCGAGGCGCTCACCAGCACCTGGCCGTCCGCGCCGAGGCTGGCGAGCACGGCGCCCGCGCCCATCTCCCTCAGCTCCTCGGCGGCCTTGACCGCGTCGCCGACCGTGGCGAGGGGGCGGCCGACGGCCTCGGCGAGTTCCTCGGCGTTGGGCTTCACGACGTCCGGGCGTTCGCGCAGGGCGGCCAGCAGTGCCGGGCCGGAGGTGTCGAGGGCGATCCGGGTGCCCGCCGCGTGGACGCGGGCGACCAGGGCGGCGTACCAGGACGGGGCGAGCCCGCGCGGGAGGCTGCCGCAGCAGGCGATCCAGGAGGCGTCGACGGACTGGGCGCGCACGGTCTCCAGGAGCAACTCCTGCTCGGCCGCCGAGAGTTCGGGACCGGGCGCGTTGATCTTCGTCAGGACGCCGTCGGCCTCCGCGAGCGCGATGTTGGACCGGGTGGCACCGGCGACCGGTACCCGCGCGACCTCGATCCCCTGCGCGTCGAGCAGGTTCGCGACCAGTGCGCCCGGGGCGCCGCCCAGCGGCAGTACAGCCACGGTGCGCTGTCCGGCGGCGGCGACCGCCCGCGAGACGTTGACGCCCTTGCCGCCCGGGTCCATGCGTTCGCCGGTGGCCCGGATGACCTCGCCGCGGTCGAGGGAGGGGACCTCGTAGGTGCGGTCGAGGGAGGGGTTCGGGGTGACGGTGAGGATCATGCGCGGTCTTTCCGGCTGGGGGTCCGGGGGTTGGCCCCCGGGATACGCAGCACTTCCGTGCCGCCGCGTTCGATGGCGGTGGCGTCTTCGGGGCTCAGCCCGCTGTCGGTGATCAGCAGGTCGACGTCACCGAGGGCGCCGAAGCGGGCGAAGTGCTCCTGGCCGTGCTTGGAGGAGTCGGAGAGCAGCACCACGCGGCGGGCGGCTGCCACGGCCGCGCGCTTCACGGCGGCCTCGGCGAGGTCGGGGGTGGTCAGTCCGTGCCCGGCGGAGAAGCCGTTCGCGGCGAGGAACAGCACGTCCGCGCGGATCTCGCCGTACGCCCGCAGGGCCCAGGCGTCCACGGCCGCGCGCGTGCGGTGCCGTACGCGGCCGCCGACCAGGTGGAGCTGGATGCCGGGGTGGTCCGCGAGGCGGGCCGCGATGGGGAGGCTGTGGGTGACGGCGGTGAGCGTCGTCTCCAGCGGGATGGCGGCGGCGAACCGGGCGATCGTCGTACCGGCGTCGAGGATCACCGTGCCGTCGCTCGGCAGCTCGGCGAGGGCCGCGTGGGCGATACGGTCCTTCTCGTCGGCGGCGGTGCCCTCGCGCTCGGCGATGTCGGGCTCGAAGTCCAGCCGGCCCGCGGGGATCGCGCCGCCGTGCACACGGCGTACGAGGCCCGCCCGGTCCAGGGCCTTCAGGTCGCGCCGGATCGTCTCCGCCGTAACCTGGAACTCCTCCGCCAGCGAGACCACGTCCACCCGGCCGCCGTCACGGGCGAGCCGGAGAATCTCCTGCTGCCGCTCCGGTGCGTACATGTCCGTTCCCCTCCGACTTCCTGCCCGGTGATGCCCGAACTTGTGGATTCGCAGGGAGGCTACGCCTGGATTTCCGGAAAGTAAACAGGTTCGGGCATACGTCAGACACAAACGGGCATCGGAGGGCGAGCGGAACCCCTGTGCTCGGCGGCTAGTGCCGCGGCAGGCGACGTTTGCCCGTCAAGGAGCAGCGTCCGGTGCGTGCTCCGGGGGGACCCCCGGCCGGAGGCTGAGGGAGTGCCGGGCGCAGGCCCTCGTACTGGATGTACTTGGGCTTGTGCCCGGTGCGGCGAGTGGGGGCACCTCCCACGCCCTTCAGGCAGTGGGGGAGCGTGCCGGGCGTCGCGACGGGGCGAACGTTGCCTGTCGCGGCACTAGCGCCCGTGGGCGCACAGGGCCGCGTCCACCGCTCCCTGGAGGTGGCCCAGGCTTGGGTGTTCGGCCGCCCAGGTCGTGGTGTAGACGGTCACGGTGCCGCGGCCGCCCGTGGCCCGGCCGCCGCCCACCGAGTCGCCGGGAAGGTCGCCGCCGTGCCCCCAGTAGACGCCACCGCAGCTGAGGGGGATCGACGCGACGCCGTAGCCGTAGCGGCTGCCCGCCGGGTAGACGTCGCGGCCGCTGACGTCGGTGGTGTCCCGCGTCATCAGGCGCACCGCCCAGCCGGGCAGGAGCCGGCCGCCGAACAGGCCGTCCCAGAAGGCGTTGAGGTCCCCGGGCGTGGAGACGAGCCCGCCGGACGCGCCGAACTCGTACCCCGGCAGCTCGGTCACCTCCACCCGGCCGTCCTGTGGATGTGCCGGGTGGATGCCGTAGTTGCGGGCGTGCGGTCCGCGCAGGCCCAGCTCGCCGGGCGCGGGCCAGTAGGTGTCGTCCAGGCGCAGTGGGCGCAGGATCGTGCGCTCGATGTACGTACGGAAGTCGGTGCCCGACACCTTGTCGATCACCATGCCGAGCACCAGGTAGTTGGTGTTGGAGTAGCCCCAGTCGGTGCCGGGCTCGAAGGCGGGCTCCTTCTTCAGGGCGAGGGCCAGATAGTCCTCGTCCGTGCCGGGCCGGCCCCAGTCGACCAGCGTGGCGTACTCCGGCAGCCCGCTGGTCTGCTTGAGCAACTGCCGTACGGTGACGGTACGTTCGGCGAGCTGGGGCACGTAGGTGCCCGCGCGGGCGTCGAGTCGTATGCGCCCGTCCGCCACCAGGCGCATCACGGCCGCCGCGGTGAACGCCTTGGTGTTGCTGGCCATCCGGAACCGGGCCCGCTCATCGACCATCGGCCTGCCCGACGTCAGGTCCGCGACACCGGCCGTACGCGTCGTCCCACCGCCGTACGCGAGGGCGCCCGGTACCCCGTCCCGGGTGACGAGCAGATCCAACTGCCGCTGGACGGGGTCGGGTTGGCGGGCCGACGCCACGGAGGCCGACGTCACGGAGGCCGACGTCACGGAAGCCGACGCCACTGAGGCGGACGCCCCGGTGAGCGTGGCGGCGAGCAGTACCGCGGCGGCGAGGCGCTTGCGCATCATGACTCTTCTCCCCCTGGTCGTGGTCCGGCTCGCGTGGGCGGGCCGATCCCTCACGGACGACCCTGCCAGCGGCCCGCTGTGAGATCAGTGCGCCTGCCCCCCGAATCGGGGCTGCGGTCTCCCCCCTTGACATGGGGTGGCTGTCGAACGCCGGCGGGACCGCGACGCCACTGCCCGGCGGGGCGCGCAACGGGCGCCTTCCGCCGGGCAGTTGAGTCAGGCCGGTATCACCGGGGTCAGGGCACGAGCTCCGGTGCGCGCCCGCCCGACGCCGCCCCGCCCCCAGCGACCGGCTCCGGCTGCGGCGCCGGCTCCGGCGCCGGCGCCGGCGCCGAATTCGCTGCCGCTTCCCTTTCCGTCTCCAGCTCCGCTGCCGGCTCCGTCTCCGGCTGTCGCGTCGGCCGCTTCGGCAGGGCGAACATCAGCAGGAAGATCGCCGTCATGACGGCCGCGACCCAGCCGAGGGAGTTCTGGAAGGCGTGTCCGAAGGCGGGTCCGACCTGCTCGGGCCCGGCCTGCGCCGACGCGAGCCGGTCGTCCATGGTCCCGAAGAAGACCACGGACACAAGGCCCAGACCCAGCGCGTTCCCCATCTGCTGGACCGTGTTGATCAGGCCGGACGCGGAGCCCGCGTGCTCCCGCGGGACCTCCGCGAGGATCGCGTCGGTCAGCGGGGCCACGATCAGGCCCATGCCGACGCCCATCACGACCAGCGGGAGCGCCATCTGCCAGGGAGCGATCGACAGGCCGTACCGCTCGGACTCCCAGAGGTAGAGGAGCACACCGGCCGCCATCACCAGCGCGCCGGCCTGCAGGACCTTGCGGCCGAAGCGAGGGACGAGCTGCTGGACCGAGACGCCGGCGGCCACCGAAACGGCGATCGAGAACGGCACACCGGTCAGCCCCGCCTTCAGCGCGCTCCAGCCCAGGCCGATCTGCATGTACAGCGTCCAGACCAGGAAGAAGATGCCGAGGCCGACACCGAAGACCGTTTGGACGGCGATGCCCGCCGCGAAGCTCTTCACCCGGAACAGGGACAGCTCGATGAGCGGCGAGCCGTCGATCCGGGCCTTCCGCTTCTCGTACGCCACCAGCACCGCGAACACGACCACCGAGCCCGCCATCGACCCGTACCCCCACAGCGGCCAGTGCAGCTCACGTCCGCGGGTGAGCGGGTAGAGCAGCATCAGCAGGCCGAGGGTCACCAGGGCGACGCCCACGAGGTCCAGGCGCAGGGCCCGCGGTGCCTTGGACTCGGTGATGAACCGGCGGCCGAGGATCAGGGCCGCGATGCCGACCGGGAGGTTGATGAGGAAGATCGGGCGCCACTCCAGGCCGAAGAGGTTCCACTCGGTGAGCAGGGCGCCGAGCAGCGGACCGGAGACCGCGCCGAGGCCGACGATCGCGCCGAACAGCCCGAAGACCTTGCCGCGCTCGTGCGCCGGGAAGGTGGCGTGCACGATCGACAGCACCTGCGGCACCATCAGCGCGGCCGTTGCGCCCTGCAGGACGCGCGCGGCGACCAGCATCTCCGGGTTGGCGGCGAAGCCGCACAGCGCCGAGGCGAGGGTGAAGCCGGCGATACCGATCAGGAACAGCCGCTTGCGGCCGTGGATGTCGCCCAGCCGTCCGCCGGTGATGAGCCCGGCGGCGAACGAGAGCGCGTACCCCGCGGTGATCCACTGGATCTGGCTGAACGTCGCGCCCGCGTCCCGCTGGATCGACGGGATCGCGATGTTGACGATCGTGACGTCGACCAGGTCCATGAAGGCCGCGGTCATGACGATGGCGAGGGCGACCCAGCGGTTGCGCTCCGCCGGCTGAGCGGTTTCTGGCGCCGTCCGGGTAACCGGGGTGTCGTGGCTGCGGGTTGTGGGTGGCTGAGCACGCAGTTCCCCGCGCCCCTTCAGGACGTCGGTGGAGCTGTTGAGCAACGGGTCGCTTGAGGTCATGTCCCGAAGGTAGATCCCGTATAGGCCAGATCATGTCCTAGATCTGCGGCATCCTCGCACTCATGACGACCGACACTCCGGCCCGGCTGCTCCAGCTCCTCTCCCTCCTCCAGACCCCTCGGGAATGGCCCGGCGGCGAGCTCGCCGGCCGGCTCGGCGTCTCGCGCCGTACCGTGCGGCGGGACATCGACCGGCTGCGTGAGCTCGGCTATCCGGTGCAGGCGACCAAGGGTTCCGACGGTGGTTACCGGCTGGTGGCCGGGAAGGCCATGCCCCCGCTGGTCCTCGACGACGAGGAGGCGGTCGCGATCGCGGTCGGGCTGCGTGCCGGGGCGGGGCACGCCGTCGAGGGCGTGGACGAGGCCTCGGTACGGGCGCTCGCGAAGCTGGAGCAGGTGCTGCCGTCGCGCCTGCGCCGTCGTGTCTCCACCCTGCAGGCCGCGACCACCCCGCTGACCAGTGGCGACGGGGCGACCGTGGCGCCCGAGACGCTGACGGTGATGGCCTCGGCGGTGGCCGGGCAGGAGCGGCTGCGGTTCGCGTACCGCTCCGGGGACGGCGCCGAGACGCGGCGCCTGACGGAGCCGTACCGGCTGGTGTCCACCGGCCGCCGCTGGTACCTCGTCGCGTACGACCTGGACCGTGCCGACTGGCGCACCTTCCGTGTGGACCGGGTCACCGATCCCTTCGCCACGGGCGCGCGGTTCGCGCCGCGCGAGCTGCCGACGGGCAGTGCGGCGGAGTATCTGCGGCGGTCGATGTACGGAGGGAAGGAGACACACGCGCTCGACGTGACCTTCGCGGCGCCCGCCGAGGCCGTCGCGGCGCGGCTGCCGAAGTGGATGGGGCCGCCCGAGCCGGTGGACGAGCACAGCTGCCGGCTGCGGGCCGGCGCGGACGGCTCCCTGGAGTGGCTGGCCGTGCGGCTGGCGATGCTCCGCTGCGAGTTCACGGTGCACGAACCGCCGGAACTGGTCGCGATCGTACGGGAGCTGGGGGCCCGCCTGACGCGGGCGGCGGGCGACGGGACGACACCCTGAGACCGGCCCACCCTCACTGAGGCGGGCCCGCCCTCCGTGGCGAGAAGTGGAGCCGGGCTCCGGCGCCAGGGGGGAGGCGCCGAAGCCCGGCTCGGGGCGAGTCCCGGCGCTGGGGGGGGGGAGTGCGTCGGGACGTGGCTTCTGGGTACCGCTCGGGCGTGAGCCGCGTGGGCGGTGGTCGTACTGGTAAGCGGTGGGTCGTACTGGTGACTGGTACTGGTCGCTGTGCCTAGTGCGGAATACCGGGTGCGGAGTATGGGGCGCGTGCTGTGCGTGCGTGCTGGTGTGCCGGGCCTCCGGGGTCCCGGGCCCTGCGGCTCCGGGCCTGGTGGTTTCCTGGCCCGGAGGTCTTGTGCCCGCGGAAGACGGTGTTGAAGCGGCGGAACACGGCCAACTCCGTGGCCCGCACACTCACATGACCGCTGCGTGTCGCCCGGGGGCGGCGGGCGACACGTCGAGCTCTCGTACCGGCCCCCGCGCGCGCACCATCGCGGAGGTCCGGCACGCACACCATCGCGGAGTCCGTCCTGTCACGCCCGGCCGCGCGACGTCCCGCCACGCGACGCGCCGCGGAGTCGCGCGCCGTGGCGTCACGCTGCCGCGTCGAATCCCGTGTCCCGCGCCAGCTTCTTCAGCTCGAGCAGCGCGTGCTTCTCGATCTGGCGGATGCGCTCGCGGGTGAGGCCGTGCTCCTTGCCGACCTCGGTGAGCGTGCGCTCGCGGCCGTCCTCGATGCCGTACCGCATCTTGATGATGGAGGCTGTGCGCTGGTCGAGGCGCCCGATCAGTTCGTCGAGGCCCTCGCTGCGCAGCAGGGTGAGCACCGACTGCTCGGGCGAGACCGCGGAGGTGTCCTCCAGCAGGTCGCCGAACTGGGTCTCGCCCTCGTCGTCCACCGACATGTTGAGCGAGACCGGGTCGCGCGCCCAGTCCAGTACGTCCGAGACACGCTCGGGGGTGGAGCCGAGCTCCTTGGCGATCTCGGCGGGCTCCGGGTCGCGGCCGTGCTCACGGTTGAACTCGCGCTGCACGCGGCGCACGCGGCCCAGCTCCTCGACCAGGTGGACGGGCAGCCGGATGGTCCGCGACTGGTCCGCTATGGACCGGGTGATGGCCTGCCGGATCCACCAGGTGGCGTACGTCGAGAACTTGAAGCCCTTGCGGTAGTCGAACTTCTCGACCGCGCGCACCAGGCCGGCGTTGCCCTCCTGGATCAGGTCCAGCAGGGGCAGGCCGCTGCGCGGGTAACGCCGGGCGACGGCCACGACCAGCCGGAGGTTCGAGCGGATGAAGACGTCCTTCGCGCGCTCGCCCTCGTCGAACAGGGACTCGAGCTCCTCGCGGCTGGCATCCGCCCTGGCTTCCTCCTCACCATCGAGGATCTGCCGCGCGAACACGCCCGCCTCGATGATCTGGGACAGCTCTACTTCCTTGGCAGCGTCCAGCAGCGGCGTACGCGCGATCTCGTCGAGGTACATGCCGACCAGGTCGCGGTCGGCGATCTCGCCGCCCGAGGCGCGAACGCTGAGTGCCGCGTCGTCTCCGCCGGTGGCGGACGTACGACGGGCGGCGACGGCACGGGTTGCCATGCGTGCTCCCTTGCGATGGTGGGCTAGCGGATGGTCCTGTGACGCTGGAGACACCCTCCCGGGTGCCCGGCATCCGAAGGAAACAACGACTGGAATCAGGACAGAATTCCCAACCCACACCTCAATTTTTCTGATCATGCAGTACCCTGTCCGGCCACACTGGGTGAAGGCACGCCACCAGAAAGTACGGCGCCGCAGGTCAGGCCGGGGAGCGAGGCCGGTACCGAGGCCCTCACAGGCCCCCGGAACCACTTCGCGCGTGAGACGCCGATCACCTTCGATTCCGCCGTCTTCACGCCGGGAGAGCGCCGCTTCCCGTTTGCTCTCCCCTACCTGAAGACGAACCGCGCCTTCCGAAGGTTGCCAGGGACTCGGATTCACAGAGGATTCCTGGGTACGGGGCCGGCGGCGCCCTCCGCCATGCGGGCACGCGACCATCCCTGCCCGAGCCCCTTACCCGGGCCCGAGCCTCTTACCCGGGCCCGAGCCTCTTACCCGGCTCGCCATCCGACGAACGGCTCGTTACCCGAACTGCACCGACCGCTTCGCCAGCCCCATCCAGAAGCCGTCGATCACCGACTTCTGGGCGTCCAGTTCGCCGGAGGCCTCGGCCGCGCCCATCGTGACGAAGAGTGGGGCGAAGTGCTCGGTGCGGGGGTGGGCCAGCAGCCCGGAGGGGGACTTGCGGCCGAAGTCGAGGAGCGCGTCCCAGTCTCGGGCCTCCAGGGCGCGGTGCCCCCAGTCGTCGAACTCCACGGACCAGGAGGGGATGCCGCCCTGTCGCAGGGCCGCCAGGTTGTGGGTGAAGAAGCCGGAGCCGACGATCAGGACCCCCTCGTCGCGCAGGGGCGCCAGCTTGCGGCCGACCTCCATCAGCCTCACGGGGTCGAGGGTCGGCATCGAGATCTGGAGCACCGGGATGTCGGCCTCGGGGAACATCTCGACCAGGGGCACGTAGGCGCCGTGGTCCAGGCCGCGGTCCGGGATGTCCTGCACGGGTATGCCGGGGGCGCGCAGCAGCTTGCGTACGGACTCGGCGAGCTCGGGTGCGCCGGGGGCCTCGTACTTCACCCGGTAGTAGTGCTCGGGGAAGCCCCAGAAGTCGTAGACGAGAGGGACGGTCTCGACGGCGCCGAGGGCCAGCGGGGCCTCCTCCCAGTGCGCGGAGACCATCAGGATCGCCTTGGGGCGCGGCAGACCGGCCGACCAGGCGGCCAGCTCACCCGGCCAGACCGGGTCGTCGGCGAGCGGCGGCGCGCCGTGGCTCAGATAGAGGGCCGGCATCCGCCTCACGGTGGGGTTCTCTTCGGTGACGGCGGACATGCGGGGACTCCCTCCACGACGTACGGCTCATACCTGGTCGGGACCGGCGTTGCGCGGGCCCGGCCTTCAGACTTGAAGATGTTGTTGAATCATCAAGTTCTATGCCGTCAGGTTACGCCTCATTTGTTCAAATTTCAAGGAGGACCCTCGTACAGTAGATACATGAATACGGCACCCGCTGAAGAGCCCCGCTGGCTCACCGACGAGGAACAGCGCACATGGCGCGCGTATGTCCACGCTTCGACCCTGCTGGAGGACCATCTCGACCGGCAGTTGCAGCGTGACGCGGGCATGCCGCACGTCTACTACCACCTGCTCGTGGTGCTGAGCGAGGCGTCGCGTCGGCGGCTGCGGATGACCGAGCTGGCGATGCGCGCCAAGATCACGCGCTCGCGGCTGTCCCACGCGGTGGCCCGCCTGGAGAAGAACGGCTGGGTGCGGCGCGAGGACTGTCCTGACGACAAGCGGGGGCAGTTCGCGGTGCTGACGGAACACGGGCACGAGGTACTGGCGCGGAACGCGCCCGGGCATGTGCAGGCCGTGCGCCAGGCGCTCTTCGACCGGCTGTCCTCGGAGCAGCGGGAGGCCCTTGGCGAGATCATGCAGATCGTGGCCGAGGGGTTGCAGCCGAAGGAGGTGGGGGCGGACCTGCCTTGGTTGCGGTGACACGTGGTTGCGGTGGCACGTGGTTGCGGTGACACGTGGTTGCGGTGACACGTGGTTACGGGGAGCGCTCTTTGGCTGCGGGCCGCGTGGGTTGTTCGCGCCCACGCGGCGCAACCGCACATCGGTACAGCCCGCCCCTGAAAGCGTGGGCGAGCGCCGTGTGAAGCTGCGGGTGGTGTGTGGCTGGTCGGCAGTTCCCCGCGCCCCTGAAACAGCACAGTCCCCCGCGCCCCTGAACCGCGCGGTTCCCGGCGCCCCTCGAGGCGCCCCCGAACAGGCGCGGGCCCGCCCCGGGTGTGGGGCGGGCCCTGGAAGTGCCCGAAGTGCTCGTGGTCAGTGGGCGACCACCGGGACCATCAGCTCGTCGTCCGATGTCTCGTCCGAGCCGGTGGGTGAGGTGCCCGGGCGGCCCGCGGTGACGAGGGTGAAGGCGATCGCCGCCGCGAGGGCGAGGATGCCGACCGCGAACCAGATCGCGTTGGTGTAGCCGTGCACCATGCCCTGCAGCTGGATCAGCTGCTGCTGGGTCTTGGAGGCGGCTCCCCCGATGTGGTCCGTGACGTACGCGGTGGTGGCCGACGCGGCGATGGTGTTCAGCAGGGCCGTGCCGATCGCGCCGCCCACCTGCTGCGAGGTGTTGACCATGGCGGAGGCGACACCCGCGTCACGGGGCTCGACGCCCAGCGTGGCCAGGGACATGGCCGGCATGAACGCCGTACCCATACCGAGGCCGAGCAGCACCTGGGCCGGGAGCAGGAGCGTGACGTACGACGAGTCGATCTCCATCTGGGTGAGGATCAGCATGCCGGTCGCGGCCACCAGGAAGCCGGGGGCCATCAGCGCGCGCGGCGGGACCCGCATCATCAGCCGGGTGCCGATCTGCGTGGAGCCCACGATCATGCCCGCGATCATCGGCAGGAAGGCGAAGCCCGTCTTGACCGGCGAGTACCCCTTCACGATCTGCAGGTAGTAGGTGAGGAAGAGGAACAGGCCGAACATCGCGATGATCGCGAGGCCGAGCGAGAGGTAGACGCCGCCGCGGTTGCGCTCGGTGACCACGCGGAGCGGCAGCAGCGGGGCCTTGACCCTGGACTCGACGACGACGAAGGTCAGCAGCAGGACCGCGGACGTGACGAACATGCCGATCGTCAGCGAGTCGCCCCAGCCCTCGGACTCGGCTCGGGTGAAGCCGTAGACGAGGCTCACCAGGCCGAGGGTGGACAGGATCACGCCCGGGATGTCGAGCGCCGAGCGGTTGCGGCCGCCCTCGGGCTCACGGATGACGAAGTACGCGCCGGCCGCGGCCACGACCGCGAACGGGATGTTCACGAAGAACGTCCAGCGCCAGTCCAGGTACTCGGTGAGGAAACCGCCGAGGATCAGACCGACGGCGCCACCACCACCGGCGATCGCACCGTAGATGCCGAACGCCTTGGCGCGCTCCTTGGCGTCGGTGAACATCACGGCCAGGAGGGAGAGCGCGGCGGGCGCGAGCAGTGCGCCGAACGCGCCCTGGAGTGCGCGGGCGCCGAACATCATCGCCTCGTTGGTGGCGGCGCCACCGAGCGCGGAGGCCGCGGCGAAGCCGCCCAGGCCGACGACGAAGGCCCGCTTGCGGCCCCAGAGGTCGGCTATGCGGCCACCGAAGAGGAGCAGGCCGCCGAAGGCGAGGGCGTAGGCCGTGACGACCCACTGCCGGTTGCCGTCCGAGATGCCGAGGTCCTGCTGGGCGGACGGGAGGGCGATGTTCACGATGGTCGCGTCGAGGACGACCATCAGCTGGGCGAGCGCGATGAAGACGAGGGCTTTCCAGCGGCCCGCGTCGGGGGCCGGTGCCGACTTCGCGGCCGCGGTCCGGGCTGTTTCAGACATGGGGGTACCCACTTCGGGACTTCGTAACGGAAAAAAGTGTGCGAGGTTGCGATGTGAGAGGTGTGCGAGGTGTGCGATGGAACGGCGGGTCGCGCTGACCCCGTTGTCAGCGACGGCCGCAAGCTTGTTGCGCCTGTTGCGCTTGTTGCGCCTGTTGCGCGTTGTGGCTCGGTGAGCCGCGATCGGCGGCTCGGTGAGTGGTGACTCTGCTGGTGCGCCGAACTAATCGGTCAGGACCGGTCCGGGCGATCGGGGCTCGTCTCGTCAGGGCTGCCGCAGATCCTCCATGGTCGCCGGGACCCCCGGCAGTTCGGACCGCGCCGGAGCCCGCAGTCCGTCCAGGAACAGCTGCAGATGGCGGTGGACGAAGCGGTCGAGGCTGAGGCAGGCGGCGCCGGCCGGGGGCCTGCTGAGCTGGGCGACCGCGACCATCAGGTCACCCACGCCGACGTCCTCGCGGAGCTGCCCGGCCGCCCGGGCCCGCTCCATGAGCGCCTCGACCAGCCGCTCGAACCGCTCGCGCGCGGCCTCGAGATCCGGGTGCTGCTTGTCGAAGCCCGCGGAGAGCATGGGGCACAGCGCGCTGATCCGCTCCTCGGCGGAGACGTGCACGAAGCGGGACAGCGCCTCGAAGGCGTCGCCCGTCTCGGCGAGCGCGAGCTCCCCCGCCTGTGCCGTACGGTCGATGACCGAGCAGACGACCTCGCGTACGAGTGCCTCCCGGTCGGGGAAGTTGCGGTACACCGTGGCGTTGCCGACGCCTGCCCGGCGGGCGATCTCGTCCAGCGGCACCTCGGGGCCGTCCTCGACGAACATCTCCCGGGCGGCGGTGACGATCCGCTCCCGGTTGCGCAGGGCGTCGGCCCGCGGGCGGGACACCTTGCGCTCTGCGGGGGTGGCGGTCTGCACGGCGTACTCCTTGGTGAGGTTCTTTCACTGGGTCTCGCGCTACGTCTCGTCGATCCGGGGAGCGTTTCCCCGTTTCGCTCGGACACATGGCTAAACGGGGAAACGCTCCCCGGATATTTCGCCTCCTCCAGGAATTTCGTGTGACGCCCGTCACACCCTCTCCTCGCGAAAAGCACACGAACGGCCTCTTCCAACGCGCGAGCGCACGACTCGCGACACAGGGTGATCGGAAGGGTGCAGCCCGAGACGGCGGCTGCCGTGGAGCGAAAGGTCCCTGCATGCAGCCGACCAGCCGCTGGACACGCTCCGCCCTCCGGCGCCCGGGCCGCCGCACGCCCGCCGGTCACCTACGCGCCGGTCGTTTCCGCATCGGCCGCCTCCGTATCGGCCGTCTCCGCGCGGGCCGCATCCGGATCGGCCGCCTCCGCGTCGGCCGCCTCCGCTTGGGCCGGCTCCGCTTGGGCCGGCTCCGCTTGGGCCGGCTCCGCTCCGGTCGCACACCCCCCGAGCGCACGCCCTCCGAGCGCATACGCCCGGGTCGCGCACGCCCGGGCCGAATACCCCCCAATGGGATACCTCCCGACCGCATACGCCCCCGCCGTCTCGCCGCGCTCGCCTCCGTCACCGCCCTCACACTCGCCGTCAGCACCTCCGCGGGCACCGGGCATCTGGTGCCGGACCCCACGAGAGCCGCCGGCTCCGCCTCACTGGACCGCCGCACGACGCTCAACCCCTGCAGGATCAGCGGCCCGTCCGCCGTACAGATGTCGGAGGGCATCCCGACCGGGCCCGGCTACTCCCGCTCCACCGGCACCATCCGTGCCCTGAACCTGATGGTCGACTTCGCGGACGCCCCCGGCGAGGGCAGCGCGCTGGAGCGCCTCGCGGAGTTCGCCCCGCAGACCCGCGCGTGGTTCGCCACCAGTTCGTACGGCAGGCTCGACTACCGTCCCGAGGCCCCGATCGGGGACTGGCTGCGCATGCCGAAGTCGTTCGAGGAGTACGGCATAGAGCGCGGCGCCCCCTTCGACCCCGGCTACCGCAAACTGGTCGAGGACCTCGTGGCCGTGGCCGACCCTCGCGTGGACTTCAGCCGGTACGACCTGCTCAACGTGCTGGTCACCCCCAACGCCGGGCCCTCCGCCCTGGACACCGTCCTGTCGGTGACCTTCGCGGGCAACCGCGAGGCGCCCGTCGCCGACGGCGTCCCGGTCGCCAACGCGTCGTTCGTCTACAGCCGCCAGGACGACGGCTCCGGCAGTTACTCCGAGACGGGTTACCGCGTACTCCCTCACGAGAACGGCCATGTCTTCGGGCTGCCCGACCTCTACACCCAGGACGGCGGGGGCGCGGTCGGGCACTGGGACATCATGAGCGAGGACTGGGGCGTCGACAACGACCTGCTCGGCTGGCACAAGTGGAAGCTGGGCTGGCTTGACGACGCGCAGGTCAGCTGCGCGACCGCGCCCGGCACCACCGAGTACACGCTCACCCCCCTGCCCCGGCGCGGCGGCGCCAAGCTGGTGTTCGTGCCCCTCGACGCCCGGAGCGGGTACGCGATGGAGCTGAGGGTCCGCGGGGGCAACGACGCCTCCGT
The DNA here is from genome assembly GCF_040704615.1 of Streptomyces sp. NPDC046862. NCBI lineage: Bacteria > Bacillati > Actinomycetota > Actinomycetes > Kitasatosporales > Streptomycetaceae > Streptomyces > Streptomyces sp. NPDC046862. The sequence continues at coordinate 72,318 of NZ_JBEYXP010000058.1, forward strand.
GTGCCGTCCCGGCATCCTCGTCTACAAGGTCGACGCGACCGTCGACACGGGGAACGGGCCGGTGCGGGTGTACGACTCCCGGCGCGACAGCGGCGGCTGCACCCGCAGCCCCAACGTGCAGTCGGAGCTCTCCGACGCGGCCTTCGTGCCCGGTGAGTCCTTCCGCGACCCACGCTCCGGGGTCACGATCAAGGTCGTGGCGACCGACCCGGAGGGGAACCACCGGGTGCGCGTGACACGGCAGTAGGGGCACCGCCCGCGTACCCCGCATTACGGTGACCCCATGCTCCCGAACGCCGGCTCCGACGCGCCCCCCGAAGCGGTCACTCCCCTCATGCGGGGCATCACCGTGCTGCTGCGGCTCACCGAGGCCGGCGGGGTGTCGTCGCTCAGCGGGCTGGAGAAGGCCACGGGGCTGGCGCGTTCCACGGTCGACCGGATCACGTCGACGCTGGCACGCCGGGGGTACGTACGGCTGGACGGCCGGGACGCGGTGCTCGCTCCCCGCCTGATGGAGCTGGGCAACGCCTACCTGGCCGCCCTGCGGCTGCCGGGGCTGCTGGACGCGCACGCGGACGCGCTGGCCGACGAGTTGGACGAGTCGGTGTCGCTGGCGGTCGGGGACCGGGACGGCATCCGTTTCATCCACCAGGCCACCCGGCGCCGCGCGATGTCCCTCAGCTTCCGCATCGGCGACCTCCTCCCCGCCGAACGCACCGCGCCGGGCTCCCTGTTCGCCACCGAGTGGGACGAACCGGAGTGGGCGCGGTGGCGTACCCGGCGCGAGGCCGACCCCGAGGGGCGCGGCTTTCCCGCGGTGCCGCCGCGCTCCGGGGCGTACGACGCGTTCGAGGAGCGGGTGGCGTCGGCGGCGGCCCGCGGGTGGGCGCTGGACGACCAGTTGATCGAGCCGGGGCTGGTGGCGGTGTCGGTACCGGTCCGGGACCTGGGTGTGGGCGCGGGCGCGGGACGTGTCGCCTGTGTGGCCAGCGTGGTGAGTCACACCAGCCGGCACACGGCCGGGTCGCTGCGTGAGGTGCTGCTGCCGCGACTGCGGGCGACCGTGGACGTGATGGAACGCGTGCTGCGCGATGCCCCGTCCCCGGCCGGCAAGCCGGTCGCCCCGTCCGGGCTGGCGGCGTGGACCGGGGCCTCGAAGCAGGAACTGGGCCGGGAGTTCGTCGAGTCGCTGGCCCGGGGGCTGACCGTCATCACGTCGTTCGGCGAGGGCAGGGCGGAGCTGACGCTGACGGATGTCGCCCAGGCCACGGGGCTCGCCCGGGCCACGGCCCGGCGTGCGCTGATCACGCTGGAGCACCTCGGGTACGTGGAGTCGTACGGCCGCGTCTTCCGGCTCACGCCGAGGGTGCTGGGGCTGGGCTTCCCGCCGCTGTCGATGCTGCCGCTCTCCGAGATCGCGGCGCCGCACCTGACCGCCCTCTCCGCGCGGCTGTACGAATCGGCGTCCCTCGCGGTCCTCGTCGGCGACGAGATCCAGTACGTCGCCCGCGCGGCCACGGCGCGCATCCTGAGCGCCAACGTCACGGTGGGAGCGCGGCTTCCGGCCTCCGCGACGTCGCTGGGCCGCGTGATGCTGGCCGGCCTTCCGGAGCGGGCCGCCGATGACCTGGCGGGAGCCCTGGACCTCGTACGGCGCGACGGATACGCCCTGGTGGACGGCGAGTTGGAGGAAGGGCTGCGCTCGGTGGCCGTTCCTGTGCGAGAGGGTGGGGGGCGGGTGGTGGCAGCCGTGAACGTCGCCATGCACAGCAGCCGTCGTACGGCGGAGGAGTGCGTACGGGATGTTCTGCCGGAGCTGCGCGACACGGTCGCTCTGATTGAGGCGGACCTCCACGTCGCGGGCCGCTTCCGGAGGGTCCCAGCCGGCTGACGGGCTGTCCGGCTGTGGCGGCTCGGGCGCGCTTCGGGTACGTACGAGGTGAGGCGGGTCGGGGTCGGGCGGTCTCGTCTGCCGGGTTGTTGTCGGTGGGCGGGTGCGGGTTCGTTGTGGCTGGTCGCGCAGTTCCCCGCGCCCCTGATGGGGCGCCCCCTGCGGGTCGTTGAGTGGCTGCGGCTCCGTTGTGGCTTGGGCGCCTGCGGTTTGTCGTGGGTCGGGGGCGCGCCGGTGGGGGCGGGCGTGCGCGGGGGGGGCACATTGTGGTGCCGGGCGCGCCCGTGCTTTTAAGGGGCGCGGGGAACTGCGCGACCAGCCACGACGTACCCGCACCCGGCCGCACCCCGGAGGGAAACGCCCGACGCCCGAGCCTCGGGGGCGGCTCGGGCGTCGGGGAGCGGGCCCTACGGGCCGGCCGGGTACGGGGAGCCCGGCCGGCCCGTGGGGCGTGGTCTCAGTGGCCGACCTCGGCGAGCTTCTGGGCCGGGACCGCGTCCACCTCCTTCTCGGTCGTGACCGGCTCCGCACCCTTGCCGTCCCGCATCAGGAAGAGCGCGAGGACCGCGGCGGCGACGACACCCGCCGCGCCGGCCAGGAAGCTCGCCGACATCGCGTCGGTGAAGGCCGAGTGGGCGGAGGCCACCAGCGACTTGTCACCGGTGGAGCCGGCCACCGCGAGCGCGTCGCCGATGGAGGTGCGGGCCGTCTGCGAGGCGTCGGAGGGCATGTTGCCGGTGAAGGTGCTGGACAGGACGGCGCCGAGGATGGCGACGCCGAGCGCGGCACCGGCCTGCTGGATGGTGTCGTTGAGCGCGGAGCCCACACCGGCGTGCTCGTCCGGGATGGCGCCCATCATGGCCGACATCGCCGCCGGCATCGCCAGACCGCTGCCCGCTCCCATCAGGCACATCGCCCCGGCCAGGACGCCCCAGCCGCTCTCGGTGGTCATCTGCGACAGCAGTCCGAACCCGGAGGCGATGACCAGCAGACCCACGACCGCCATGGCCCGGTTGCCGGTCTTCGCGAGCAGGGCGGCACCGATGCTGTTGAACGCGAGGGTGGCGACGGCCAGCGGGGTGAAGGCCAGACCGGCCTCGGTGGCGCTGTAGCCGAGGACGAACTGCAGGTACTGGGTCAGCACCAGCATCAGACCGCCGTTGGCGAGGGTCAGCAGGACGAGCGAGAAGCTGGCGCCGGTGAAGACGCGGTTGCGGAACAGGGACAGCGGGACCATGGGGGACTTGGAGCGCGTCTCCCAGACGGCGAAACCGATCAGGCTGACCAGGGTCACGGCGAGCGAGACCTGCGTGCCCGTGTGCTCCAGGCCGCCCTTGGGCAGTTCGATGATCGTCCAGATCAGGGCGGTCATACCGACCATGGAGAGCACCATGCCGACCGGGTCGGCCTTGCGCCAGGGGCCCTTGGACTCCGGCATCAGGATGAGCGCCGCGACGATGGCCAGGGCCGCGATCGGGATGTTGATCAGGAAGACGACGCCCCACCAGAAGTGGGCGAGCAGCGCGCCGCCGAGGACGGGACCGCCGACGAGGCCGACCATCGCGACCGCGCTCCAGGCGGCGATCGCCTTGGGCCGCTCGTCGTCGTCGAAGACGGTGATGAGGATGGACAGGGTGCTCGGCATGACGAGCGCGCCGCCGACGCCCATCAGGACGCGGCCCGCGATCAGGGCCTCGGGCGTGGTGGCCTCCATCGCCACCACCGAGGCCGCGCCGAACAGCGCGAGCCCGATGATCATGACCTTCCGGCGGCCGAACTTGTCGGAGAGGCTTCCCGAGGTCAGCAGCAGCCCGGCGAAGACCAGCATGTAGGAGTCGAGGATCCACTGGAGGTCCTGGGCACTTGCCTTCAGGTCCTCGGCGATCGTCGGGATCGCCACGGTGAGGACCATGTTGTCGATGACCAGCACCAGGGTGCTGAGGCACAACACGATCAGGATGAGCCAGCGGCGTGGGTGACGATCCATTTCAAACCTTTCGAGCGGTGGGTGGTGGGGCAGCGGACCTCTAGTACAAACCAACTGCGCGGTTTTTTCTACTGATTTCTCGAACGCGGAGCCGGGCAGTTGAACACGCCGTGCGCTCTGAAGAACACAGTACGCCGCTGCGAACAGTGTCCGCAAGAAGGGAACGGCGTACCTTGTGCGGTGGTGCGGGGGCGGTCAGCCGAGCACGCCCGGCAGCCGCTCCAGGAAGACGTCCAGCTCGTCGTCGGAGACGTTGAGCGGCGGAGTGAGGCGTACGACGTCGGGCTGGGCCGCGTTGACCAGCAGGCCCGCCTCCTGGGCCGACTGCTGGACCCGGGCGGCGGCGGGCTCGGTGAGCACCATGCCCAGGAGCAGCCCGGCGCCGCGCACCCGGTCGACGAGGGGGTGGCCGAGGGACTCGATGCCCTGGCGCAGCCGCTCCCCCGCGCGTTTGACGTGGTCGAGGAGGCCCTCACGCTCGATGGTGTCGAGGACGGCGAGGGCGCCGGCGCAGACGACCGGGTTGCCGCTGAAGGTGGAGCCGTGGGAGCCGGGGGTGAGCAACCGCGCGGTCTCCCCGAAGGCGAGTGTGGCGCCGATCGGCAGTCCGCCGCCGAGCCCCTTGGCGAGGGTGACCACGTCGGCCTCCACGCCCTCGGCCTGCGCGGCGAACCAGTGGCCGGTGCGCCCGATGCCCGTCTGCACCTCGTCCAGGACCAGCAGGGTGCCGGTCGCGGCGGTGATCTCACGGGCCGCGCGCAGATAGCCGGGCGGCGGCACGACCACGCCGTTCTCGCCCTGCACGGGTTCCAGGATCACCAGGGCCGTCTCGTGGCCGACCGCCCGGCGCAGGGCCTCCGTGTCGCCGTACGGGACGAAGTCGACGTAGCCGGGCAGCGGTTGGAAGGGCCGGCGCTTGGCGGGCTGGCCGGTCATCGCGAGGGCACCCATGGTGCGGCCGTGGAAGCCGCCCGCCGTGGAGACGACACGGGTGCGGCCGGTGAGCCTGCCTATCTTGAACGCGGCCTCGTTGGCCTCGGCGCCCGAGTTGGAGAAGTACACGCGGCCACTGCGGCCGGAGAGTTCGAGGAGGCGCTCGGCGAGGGTCACGGTCGGTTCGGCGACGAAGAAGTTGGAGACGTGGCCGAGGCGGGCGAGCTGCCCGGAGACCGCTTCCAGGATCGCGGGGTGCGCGTGGCCGAGGGAGTTGACCGCGATGCCGCCGAGGAAGTCGAGGTACTCGTTGCCGTCGGCGTCCCACACCCTCGTGCCCTGGCCGGCCACGAGGGGCAGCCGCGGGGTTCCGAAGTTGTCCATCATGGCGCCCTGCCAGCGCCGGGTGAGCGTCTCGTTGCCCGTGCACTCCTCGGAGGTCATGGCGTCCGTACGGTCCGTATGGTCTCCCGCCTTGGCCGACCCGCCGTTCATGCCGCCGCTCCTTCGAAGGACTGCTCGTCGGGCACGACCATCGTCCCGATGCCGTCGTCGCTGAAGATCTCCAGGAGCACCGAGTGGCGCACCCGGCCGTCGATCACGCGGGCGGTGCCGACCCCGCCGTTCACGGCGTTCAGGCAGCCGCGCATCTTGGGGATCATGCCGCTGGACAGGGTCGGGATCAGGCGCTCCAGTTCGCCCGCGGTGAGCTTGGGAATCACGTCCTCGCTGTGCGGCCAGTCCGCGTACAGGCCCTCGACGTCGGTGAGGATCAGCAGCATCTCGGCGCCGAGCGCGGCGGCGAGGGCCCCGGCGGCGGTGTCGGCGTTGACGTTGAACACGCCGCCCTCGGCCGCGTCCTTGGCGTCGTCGCTGCGGGCGATGGAGGAGATGACGGGGATCCGGCCGTTGTCGAGGAGGTCCCGGACGACTCCGGTGTCCACGCCGGCGACCTCGCCGACCCGTCCGATGTCCACGGGCCGTCCGTCGACCTGGGCGTAGGCCTTGGCGGCGGTCATCAGGCGGGCGTCCTCGCCGGTGATGCCGACGGCGTGCGGCCCGTGCTCGTTGAGCAGCCCGACCAGCTCGCGCTGCACCTGCCCGGCAAGCACCATTCGTACGACGTCCATCGTCTCGTCGGTGGTGACGCGCAGCCCGGCGGTGAACTCCGACTCCAGGCCCACGCGTTCGAGCTGTCTGCTGATCTGCGGGCCGCCGCCGTGCACGACGACCGGCTTCAGCCCGGCGTGCTTCAGGAAGAGGATGTCCTGCGCGAAGGCGGCCTTGAGGGCCTGGTCCACCATGGCGTTGCCGCCGAACTTGATGACGACGGTCTTGCCCTGGTGGCGCACCAACCAGGGCAGCGCCTCGACGAGGACGTCCGCCTTGGGCAGGGCCGTGTGCTTGCGCTCGGCGGCCAGGAGGGTCGGGGTGAGATCGGTGAGGAGGCTCATGAGGCGTACTCGCTGTTCTCGTGGACGTACTCGGCGGTGAGGTCGTTGGCCCAGATGACGGCGGAGTCGCCGCCCGCGTTCAGGTCGGCGGTGATGCGGACCTCGCGGCCCCGCATGTCCACCAGGTCGCGGTCCTCGCCCACGGAGCCGCCCTTGCAGACCCAGACTCCGTTGATGGCGACGTTCAACTGCTCGGGCTCGAAGGCGGCGTTCGTGGTGCCGATGGCTGAGAGGACGCGGCCCCAGTTGGGGTCCTCTCCGTGGAGGGCGCACTTGAGGAGGTTGTTGCGGGCGATGGTGCGGCCGACCTCGACGGCGTCGTCCTCGGTGGCCGCGCCCACGACCTCGATGCGGATGTCCTTGCTGGCCCCCTCGGCGTCGCCGATCAGCTGGCGGGCGAGGTCGTCGCAGACGGCGCGTACGGCCTCGGCGAACTCCTCGTAGGGCGGGGTGACTTCGGCGGCGCCCGAGGCGAGCAGGAGCACGGTGTCGTTGGTGGACATACAGCCGTCGGAGTCGACGCGGTCGAAGGTGGTCCGGGTGGCGGCGCGCAGGGCGCGGTCGAGAGTGTCGCTGTCCACGTCGGCGTCGGTGGTGAGGACGACCAGCATGGTGGCCAGTCCCGGCGCGAGCATGCCGGCGCCCTTGGCCATGCCGCCCAGGGTCCAGCCCTCGCCGTCGTACACGGACTGCTTGTGCACGGTGTCGGTGGTCTTGATGGCCACGGCGGCCCGCTCGCCGCCCGTGGCGGAGCGTGCGGCGACGGCCCGCTCGACGCCCGGCAGCAGCTTGTCCATCGGGAGCTGGACGCCGATGAGTCCGGTGGAGCAGACGGCTACCTCGCTGACCGAGTGGCCGAGCAGTGCGGCGGCCTTCTGGGCGGTGGCGTAGGTGGACTCGAAGCCCTGGGGTCCGGTGCAGGCGTTGGCGCCGCCGGAGTTGAGGACGACGGAGCGGACCGTGCCGCCGGCGAGGACCTGCCGGGACCACTGGACGGGGGCGGCCTTGACGCGGTTGGCGGTGAAGACGCCCGCGGCGGCGGCCGTCGGGCCCTCGTTGACGACGAGGGCGAGGTCGGGGTTGCCGTTCTGTTTGATGCCGGCGGCGAGGCCCGCCGCCGTGAATCCCCTTGCTGCGGTGACGCTCATGGTGCGACTCCGATCGTGGAAAGACCCAGTTCCTCGGGGAGGCCGAGGGCGATGTTCATGCTCTGCACCGCACCGCCCGCGGTGCCCTTGGTGAGGTTGTCGATGGCGCTGATCGCGACGATCCGGCGGGCGGAGTCGTCGAGGGCGACCTGGACGTGCGCGGCGTTCGAGCCGTACACGGCGGCGGTGTTCGGCCACTGCCCCTCGGGCAGCAGCCGCGCGAACGGCTCGTCCGCGAAAGCCTTCTCGTACGCGGCCCTGACGTCTCCGGCGGTGACTCCGGGGCGGGCCTTGGCGGAGCAGGTGGCGAGGATGCCGCGGGGCATGGGCGCCAGCGTCGGGGTGAAGGAGACGGAGACCGGCTCGCCCGCGGCGGCGCCGAGGTTCTGCGCCATCTCGGGGGTGTGCCGGTGGCTCCCGCCGACCCCGTACGGGGACATGGAGCCCATGACCTCGCTGCCCAGCAGGTGCGGCTTGGGTGCCTTGCCCGCTCCGGAGGTGCCGGAGGCCGCGACGACGACGGCCTCCGGCTCGGCGAGCCGCTCCGCGTACGCCGGGAAGAGGGCGAGCGAGGCGGCGGTGGGGTAGCAGCCGGGCACCGCGATGCGGGTTGCCTTGCGCAACTCGGGGCGGCGGCCCGGCAGTTCGGGGAGGCCGTAGGGCCAGGTGCCGGCGTGCGGTGAACCGTAGAACGTCTCCCATGCGGCGGCGTCCTCCAGGCGGAAGTCCGCCCCGCAGTCCACGACGAGCACGTCGGGGCCCAGCTCCTCGGCCACGGCGGCCGACTGGCCGTGCGGCAGGGCGAGGAACACGACGTCGTGTCCGGCGAGCGCCTCGGTGGTGGTGGGCGCCAGCTCGCGCTCGGCGAGCGGGCCCAGGTGCGGCTGCAGCGAGCCGAGCCGCTGCCCCGCGTTCGTGTTGCCGGTGAGGGTGCCGATCTCCACCTCGGGGTGCCCGAGCAGGAGGCGCAGAAGCTCGCCTCCCGCGTATCCACTGGCTCCGGCGACTGCCGCTCGCATCGTCATGTTCCCCTCCTGATCGATGCTTCGACTGTCCCGGAGGAGGGGGGCGCCTTCAATATCACTCAGCATGTTCATGACAATTATCGCTCCCGTCAAAAGCCCCGCCCAGGGTGTCGGGCGGGGCTTTGGGGGCGGTCGGGGGGTGCGCTGCGGGGGCTCGTGGGTGGGGTGCGTGCGCTGGGTGGGCCGCTGGGGGGGCGCCCCCGCCGCCCCTACCCGTCCCGGGGGGGGGGGGGGCGGCGCCCCCCCCCCCCCCGGGGGGGGGGGCCCGCGCCCCGCCCCCGGCCCCCCCAGCGGCGGCGGGGGGGCGGGCGCGGGCCGCGCCGGGAGCAGC
>NZ_JBEYXP010000059.1:0-79982 GCF_040704615.1 Streptomyces sp. NPDC046862
CCCGCCCCCAGGCCCCCGGGTGGGGGGTGTCTGGGGTGGGTGGGTTGGCTGCGGGTGGGTGGGGGCTGGTCGCGCAGTTCCCCGCGCCCCTGAAAACCGTGCAGATCCCCGCGGCCCCGAGAACCAGCCCCGACCGGAGGGAATTCAGCCCCTTGGGGGCACCTCCCAGCGGTAGCCGGGGGAGTTTGAGGAGCGGGGTCCGGGGCGGAGCCCCGGGGAGGGACGGGTAGGGGCGGCGGGGGCGAGGAAGGTCTCATGGGGTCACTGGCCCGCCAGGCCCGTGTGGGCTATGCCGGACACTATCTGGCGCTGGAAGAAGACGAAGACGATCACGAGGGGGAGGCCGGCCATCAGACCGCCGGCCATGAGCTGGGCCCATTGGATGCCGTAGGAGTTCATGACGGTCGCGATGCCGTTCGGCATGGTCATCAGGTCGGGGTTGTTGGTCACCATGTACGGCCACAGGAAGTTGTTCCAGGACGCGATGAACGTGAAGATCCCGACGGCGGAGAGGGACGGACGCGACAGCGGGAGCACGATGGTGAAGAAGACCCGCCAGCGTCCGGCACCGTCGATGAACGCGGCTTCCTCCAGCTCTCTCGGTATCCCCTGGAAGAACTTGTAGAGGATGTAGACCATCGCGGCGGGCGCGCACTGCGGCAGGATCATGCCCCAGTAGGTGTCGACCATCCCCATCTGCTGGACCGTGGTGAACAAGGGCACGCCGAGGACCGGTGGGGAAATCATCAGGCCCGCCATGACCACGCCCATCAGGACGCCCTTGCCGCGGAACTCGGTGCGGGCGAAGCCGTATCCGGCGAGCGTGCTCACGCTCAGCACCACGGACGTCACGCAGACGGAGACGACCAGGGAGTTGACGAACCAGTTGGTGATGTTGCCGGTCTCGAAGAGGGCCTTCCAGGCCTGGCCCGTCCAGTCCTTCGGCAGCCAGTGCGGCGGCACCTCCACGGCCTCGGTCTCCGACTTGAGCGAGGTGAACAGGCCCCAGGCGAAGGGCGCGAGGAAGACCACGGAGACGGCCGCGCCGAGGAGGGTGAGGATGATCTGGCTCGGTGTCCAGGACGACCTGCGGGGCTTGACGCGTACCTCTGCGGCGGTGGTCATCGGGCGCCCTCCTCACGGTTGCGCAGCAGCCACATCCGGGCGAGGGCGACGGCCGCGATGATCACGAAGAAGATGATGGAGATGGCGGAGGCGTAGCCCACGCGATAGCTGGTGAAGCCCTGTTCGAGGGTGTACTGCACGAAGGTCCGCGTCGAGTCCTCTGGGCCGGGGCCGAAGTCCAGCATCACCACGGCCTGGTCGAAGACCTGGAGGGAGGCGAGGATCTGCAGGGCGATGACGAGGCCGGTGATGTTGCGCAGCATCGGCAGGGTGATGTGCACCATGCGGTGCCAGGCGTTCGCGCCGTCCAGCCTGGCGGCCTCGTAGAGGTGGCCGGGGATGCCCTGGAGCGCGGCGAGGTAGAGCAGGAAGCTGAAGCCGACGGTCCACCACAGGGTCGTGATGACGATGGCGAGCATGGCGTACGACTTGTCCGTGAGCCAGGGCGTCTCGATGCCGAAGACGTGGTTGATCATGCCCGTGCCGGGGTTGAACAGCCACTGCCACAGGTTGCCCGCGACGGTGGAGGGGAGGAGGAAGGGCGCGAAGAAGCACAGCCACCACAGCCACTTGCCGCGCTCGATGTGGTGGGCGAGCATCGCGAGGAGGAAGGCGAGGACCGTGATGCAGGGCACCACCAGGAGCGTGAAGTAGGCGCTGTGTCCGAGCGCGTCCCACATCAGGGGATCCTGGAGGGCCTCACGGTAGTTGTCGAGGCCGACGAAGTTCGCGCCGTCGCCGGAGATGTTGGCGTCCGTGAAGCTGAGGTAGACACCGCGCAGCAGCGGCCAGATCACGAAGAGCGTGAACAGGACCAGGAACGGGGCGACGAACCAACCGCCGTGCTGGAAGCCCTGTCTGCGGCGGACGGTGGCGCTCTCGGCGGCGGTCTTCGCGCGCGCCGGCGCCATGCCTGTCTGAACGCTGGTCGTCACGCGACCGCACCTCCCTGCGCGGCGGTCCTGCCGTCCATGGGGTTCTTCATCCCGAGCAGCCGGACGAGCGCGGCCTTCATCCGTCGGGCGGCACCGTCCGGCTTGGCGGAGCCCATCGTCGAGGAGACGACGATCGGGCCGACGCGCTGGGCGAGGATGCCGGTGGAGCCCGCGAACCACACCTTCGGCTCGGTGGCCTGGTGATCCATGGCCGACACGTACTCGCTCTGCGGGTCGAGCCTCTTGTACGCGGCCGTGGAGAGGGTGGGCGTGTACGCGGGGATGTGGCCGCCGGCCGCCCACTGCTGGGCGTGCTGGACGACGTAGGCGGCGAGTTGGTGGGCGGCCTCGTTGGCGGAGCCGCCGCGCTCGGACTGGTGCGGCAGGACGAAGGCGTGCGACTCGGCGTGGGTGGCCTGCCTGCCGAAGACGGGCGGCAGCGGGGTCGCGCCGTAGTCGAGCTTCGCTCCGCTGAAGACCGGCACCGACCAGTTGCCCTCCCACGCGAAGGGCGCGCCGTTGATGAACTGTTCGGAGCCGACGGAGCCCATGCCCGGGTCGGCGTACCCGTCGGTGATGTGCCGGCGCAGGAACTCCAGGACCCGTGTGGCCTTGTCGGTGTCGAAGGTGACCTCGGTGTTGGCGGCGTCGAACCAGGTGCCGCCGAGCTGGGTGTAGAAGGCGACGAAGAACCACCACTGGAAGTTCTGGTCGTTGATCCACAGGCCGATGGTCTGCAGCCCCTTCTTGGTGGCCTTCTTGGCCTCCTTGAGTACGTCGAACCACTCGTCGGCCGACGTCACGGGCACGATCCTGCCGTCGTCGCCGAGCAGCCCCGCCTTCTTCAGCACGTCCTTGCGGTAGAAGCAGAGCTGGACGTGGATGTCGAGCGGGAGGGCGTAGAGCTTGCCGTCGATGACGGCGCGCTTCCACAGCGCGGGGTTGAAGTCCGCCTCCCGTACGCCGTACTTGGCGAGCAGGTCGACGTCCCAGGGGTCCAGGAGGCGGCTGGGCGAGAAACCGGTGACCCGGCCGAGGTGCATGACGCCGAGGTCGGGTGCGCGGTTGCCCGCGGCCGCCATGGCGAGCTTGGTGTAGAAGGGGTTGCCCCACTGGAAGGTGGAGTCCTTCACCGCGATGTCGGGGTGCTCCTTACGGAAGGCGTCCAGCATCGCGATCATGTTGGAGCCGTCGCCGCCGCTGAAGAGGTTCCAGTAGCGGACGCGGGTGTGGGCGCTGGAGGCGAGTGCGTCGGCGCCCTTGCCGAGCGCGGCGAAGCCGAAGCTGCCGGCGACCGCCAGGCCTCCTGCCGTGGTGAGTAACTGTCTGCGAGTCGGGTGACTCAGGTCAGGTCGTCCCATTCCCTGCCCTTGCTGTGTGAGGTGTCTACGGTTTCAGCCCTTGCCGTTCGACATATCGAATATCGGCCGTAACTTCGGACGGGACCGTAAAATCGAAGCGCTTGCGCGTCAATGGGGCGGGCGGGTTTTTCGGGTGGATCAACGATCGTTCCGCGCCAGACAACGATCGTTGGATATTCATGGTGCGGACGGTCTCCGGCGCGTACTGTCGGGCCGTGCTTGCTCTTTCCGAGACACTCGCGCGCATCGAGGCGCGGATCAGCGAGAACGGACTCGCCCGGGGTGAACTCCTCGACGTGACCGACCTCTCCAGGAGAACCGCCCTGCGCGAGAGCGAGGTCGAGGCGCTGCTGAGCGGGGCCACTCCGGTGGACGAGCCCGTCGACGACCGGGTGCGGGGGCGGGTGCGCGCGCTGCACGAGGCGTATCTCGCCCGGACCGGGAAGCGCACGACGGACGTGCGCAGGGAGGTCGCGGACCGGCTCGGGATCAGCCCCGAGTGGGCGCGGCAGCTCCTCCTCGGCAAGAAGATGCCCAACGTGCGCGATCTGACCGAGCTCGCCCGGTTCTTCGGCGTCGCGCACGGCACCATGTTCTTCACCGACTCCGCCGCCACCGCGCTGAACAGGGAACTGGGACGTGTCCTCGGGGAGTTGGAGGGTGCCCGGGACGACCAGGGCCCTCTCCTGAAGCTCGCCACACGTCACGGCGTCGTCACCCTCGCCCTGCGCGCGGGCCACCGTCTGACCCCGCGCAAGCAGGAGGCACTCGCGGTGATGCTGGAGGGCCTGTTGAGCGGGGACGGCGAGGACGAAGGGGTGGAGGCCCGGTGAGCGGCGGTGGTTCGCGTACCCGTGGGCGTACTCGTGGCGCCGTCGCCCGGACCGTCGGCGCACTCGCGGGCACCCGGGCCGGCGCCCGGATCGCGGCCGCCCTGGCCGCCTCACGGACCGGGGCCGGGATGCGGGACCTCGCGGCGGACCTCACCGCCGGGCTCCAGTCGCGGGTCCAGGGGCCGGTCGGTTCACGGGAGTTGTGCCTGGCCCTGTGCGAGGCGATGAGTGAGCGCAGGGGCGGGCGGCGGGTCGAGTTGCGGTTCGAGCGGTTCCCGGACGAGATCGAGGTCACCGGGCTCTGGCTGGAGTTCCAGGACTTCGACCTGGTCATCGTCGAGGAGCGCGCCGAGGCCGTGCAGCAACTGGTCATCCTCGGCCACGAGTTGTGGCACATGCACGCCGGGCACTGCCACCACCACGTGGCCGGTGCCGCGGCCGTCCGCGCGCTGGCCGGTGAGCCCGGCTGGCGGGAGCACGCGCTCGCGGTCGCCGCCCGCAACGGCTCGCACGAGGCCGACGAACGCGAGGCCGAGGACTTCGGTCACCGGCTCGCGGCCGACCTCCGTACGTGGATGGCCGGTTCGGGGCCCGGCGACCAGGGATCCGGCGGCCAGGGGCCAGGTGGCCAGGGGCCGGCCGACCCCGTCCGGAAAGCCCTCCAGACATACCTCGGTTACGGCGGGCCACGGAGCAGGCCGCAGGGCGGGCCGCAGAGCGGGCCACGGAGATGACCGCCACGACGGCCCCGGCGGCGGGTCTCCCCACGGGTTCGGTGACACAGCACCTGGCGTTGGACCCCTCCGGCTTCCTCGGCGAGCTCTACATCTCCTTCTGGATACCGACGGCGGTACTCACCGCCGCCCTCGTCATCAAGCTGCCCAGCATCATCAAGCTGTGGAGGGACCCGCTGCTGCGCGCCGTCGGTGGGCTCCTGCTGCTCGCCTGCGCGGTCTTCGCCTTCGCGGTGCCGGGGAACATCGCCCGGATGAACCGGCTCACCGGCGTGCCGAACTTCTCGGCGCCCTGGGTCTACTCCCTGATCACCGCGTTCTGCGCGTCCTGTCTGCTGCTGATCGTCGCGTGGCGGGGCGGGCTGTCCGACCGCTCCGCGGCGACCCGCCGCGCCATGCGGTGGGTGGTCGGCGTCTACAGCGCGGTGATCGGCACCCTGTGGATCCTGTTCGCGCTGGCGGACACCCCCGTGGAGCGGCTGCGCGACCTCGACACGTACTACGCCACCACGCCCTTCATGCGTGAGGAGATCGTCCTCTACCTCCTCGCGCACACCGTGGCCGTCCTGATCACCTACCGGCTGGTGCGCAACTGGGTCCGCACGGACGGACTCGACGCCTGGCTGCGCTGGGGTCTGAAGGCCCTCGGCGTCGGGTACGCGCTGAACCTGGTCTACGACGCCGCCAAGATCACCGCCGTCGTCGCCCGCTGGACCGGCCACGACCTGGACTGGCTGTCCACGGACCTGGCCCCGCCCGTTGCCGCCCTCTCCGCCATCCTGGTCGCGGTCGGCTTCATCCTTCCGCACGCCGGCCAGTACCTGCACGGCCGCTGGCGGGTGCGGCTCGGCCACTGGCGGCTGCGGCCCCTGTACCTGCTGTTGCGGACCTTCACCGGCTCCGGGGTGCCCTTCACCGTGCGGGCCAGCCCGGAGTTGCGCCTGACGCGCCGCGAGACCTTCATCCGCGATGTCCTGCTGCAGCTGGCCCGCCACTTCGACGAGGACCTGCGGCACAGGTCGTACGCCGCCGCCCTCGCCCTCGGCCACACGCCCGCCCGGGCGCGGGCGCTCGCCGCCGCCGTGACGATCCAGGACGCCTTCGCCGCACGGCAGTGCCCGGTCGACGGCGACACCCCGGCCTCCCCGGACACCTCCGACCTCCTGCGGGAGATCGAGGCCGTGTCCCGGGTCCTCCGCCACACCGAAGAGATCGACGCCGTCCGCACCCGGGCGGCCGCGACAGCAGAGAGCGTGCCCCGCAGATGACTGATCGTCCCCGTCCCTCCCGGTCCGCCGTCGTCCTCGGCGGGTCGTTCGCCGGGATGCTCGCGGCCCGCGCCCTCGCCGGGTACGCGCACTCGGTGACGGTCGTCGAGCGGGACGCCCTGCCCGACGGCCCCCAGCCCCGCCGCGGTCTGCCGCAGGCGCGTCACGCCCACATCTTCTGGTCCGGCGGCGCCCGGGCCGTCGAGGAGCTTCTGCCCGGCACCACCGAGCAGTTGCTGGCGGCCGGGGCACACCGGCTGGCGGTCACCACGGACATGGTCGCGCTGTCCCCGCAGGGCTGGTTCCGGCGCTGGCCCGAGTCACACCATCTGCTGCTGTGCGGCCGGGACCTGCTGGACGCCACGATCCGCGCACAGGCCCTCGACGACGACCGTGTCCACCGGATCGAGCGCACCGAGGTGCTGGGGCTGGAGGGCACGTCCGCCGCGGTCACCGGGGTTCGTGTCCGCGGGGACGACGGCACGGAGCGCACCCTCACCGCCGACCTGGTCGTCGACGCCACCGGCCGCGCCTCCCGGGCGCAGCGGTGGCTGGCCGAACTCGGGCTGCCCGCACCCGCGGAGCGGGTGGTCGACTCCGGTCTCGCGTACGCCAGCCGCGTCTACCGCGCCCCCGAGCACGCCAGGGGCGCCTACCCCGTCGTCAACGTGCAGGCCGACCCACGCACCGGGGGCCCCGGACGGGGCGCCATGCTGCTGCCCATCGAGGACGGCCAGTGGCTCGTCACCCTCTCCGGCACCCGGGGCGGCGAACCCCCGTCGACGGGCGCCGACTTCGTACGGTTCGCGCTGGAGGAGGTCCGCCACCCGCTGGTCGGTGAACTCCTCGCGAACGCCGAGCCGTTGACCGACGTGGCGTTCACCCGCGCGACCGTCAACCGGCGTTGGTTCTACGAGCGGATGCCGGCCTGGCCCGACAACTTCACCGTCCTCGGCGACGCGCTCGCCGCGTTCAACCCGGTCTACGGGCACGGCATGTCGGTCGCCGCCCAGAGCGCGGGGGCGCTCCGCTCGGTGATCCACCGTCAGGGGTGGGGCACGCCGGGGCTGTCCCGCCACCTCCAGAAGGCGGTGGCCCGGCCGGTGGGCGCGGCCTGGGACCTGGCCATCGGGCAGGACGTGTTCTATCCGGGAGCCACGAAGGACGGGCCGACCCTGCGAGAGCGGTTGCTCGCGTCGTACGTCGACCGGTTGCTGCGTACGGCCACGGGGAACGGGCGGGTCGCCCGGCGTCTTACGGATGTGACCTCGCTGGAGCGGGGGGCGGAGGTTCTTCTTGCGCCGAGTGTGGTGTTGGCCGCGGCGGTCGGTCCCTTGCGGGCGCCGTTGGCGGGGCCGCCGTTGACCGCGGAGGAGCTCAAGGTTGTGGGCCTGTGACCCCGGGCCCCCACGATGCGGGTGAGCGCCGTGGGGGTTGGGAGTTGTGTCCGGGTGCGGGTCCGCTGTGGCTGGTCGCGCAGTTCCCCGCGCCCCTTAAAAACCGCGCAGTTCCCCGCGCCCCTTACGGGGCGTCCCCTCAGCCTGCGAACGCTCGCTGCTCCAAGCCCTTGCCCGCGCCCGGGATCACCAGGAGTGAACCCGACAGTGGGGGTGGGGAGGTCAGGCCTGTGGTGGCCGTGGTGATGTAGAGGTCCGTCAGGTCGGGGCCGCCGAAGGCGCAGGCGGTGGGGCGGGGAGCGGGGAGCGGGATGACGCGGTCGAGGGTGCCGTCGGGGGTGTAGCGGCGGACCGCTCCGCCGTCCCAGAGGGCCACCCAGACGCAGCCGTCGGCGTCGACCGTGAGGCCGTCGGGGAAGCCGGCTCCGTCCTCGATGGTCGCCAGCGGGCGCCGGCCGGAGATCCGCTGCCCCTCGCCCACGTCGAAGACGTCGACGCGGCGGGTCGGGGAGTCGATGTAGTACATCAGGCGGCCGTCCGGGCTCCAGCCGATGCCGTTGCTGACGGCGACGTCGTCGAGGACGGTGCTGACCGTGCCGTCGGGCGTGAGGTGGGACAGGGTGCCGCCGCCGGGGGCCTCGTCGTAGCGCATGGTGCCCGCCCAGAGGGAGCCGTCGGGCGCCACGGCGGCGTCGTTGGCGCGGCGGCCGGGGACCGGCTCGTGGTGCAGCCAGCGGAAGGTCCCGTCGGCGTCGCGCAGGCCCACGCCGTCCCGGAGGTTGAGCACCAGCCCACCGCCCGAGCGCGGCTTCGCGGCGCCCACGTGCTGTTCGGTGGCCATGACCGTGCGGCGGCCGGAGGCGGGGTCGTAGGTGTGGACCCGGGAGCCGAGGATGTCGATCCAGATCAGCCGCTGGGCTGCGGTGTCCCAGGTGGGGCCCTCGCCGAGGGCCGCGTGCTCCCGTACCGCTATCTCGTACTCGTACGTCGTCATGCCACGCTCCGGTATCCGAGGTGCTCCGACAGCTCCGCCGCACCCTTGGCCGCGAGCTGCTCCAGCTCGACGCGGCGCTCGTCGCTCCAGCGGATCATGGGGACGGAGATGGAGAGGGCGGCCACGACGCGGCCGGTGCGGTCGTGGACGGGGGCGGCCACGCAGGAGACGTCCGGGTTGGACTCGCGGCTCTCCACCGCGATGCCGCGCCGGCGGATCTCGGTCAGGGCCTCGCGCAGGTCGGCCGGGTCGCTGATGCTGTTCGGCGTCATCCGGACCAGGTCCGCGTCGTCGGGGATGCGGGCGGTGAGCTCGTGCTCGGGGAGGGAGGCGAGGAGCATCTTGCCGACCGAGGTGCAGTGCGCGGGCAGCCTGCGTCCGGCGGCGGACACCATGCGGACGGCGTGCGTGGAGTCGACCTTCGCGATGTAGATGACGTCCGTGCCCTCCAGGATCGCCACGTGCACGGTCTCGTCGCACGTCTCGGCGACGGACCGGGCGACCTGCTGGCCCTCGGCGGCGAGGTCGAGCTGCTCGGCGTAACGGCTCCCGAGCTGGTAAGGACGTACGCCGAGCCGGTAACGTCCCGGTTGTCCCGGTACCGGGACGATGTACGACCGGGCGGCGAGCGTGGTGACCAGCTCGTGCACGGTGGTGCGCGGGAGCTGCAGCTTGCGCACGATGTCCGGGGCGGACAGCGTGCCGTCCCCGTCCAGGAAAAGCTCCAGTATGTCGAGAGCCCTGGTCACGGCTGGTACGAGGCGTCCCACGACCGGCCCCCTCCCTTACGTCCTTGGTGACTGCGTTCGAGATTTCAACAGTCGATCGGCATGACGAACACAGGCTAATCACATGGGCTCGGCCGGGCAATGGCCCGGTAACGCCGGGGTTGCGGGCGAGCGACACCCCGACCTCCCCTTTCGTCCCCTTTGCCGGGCTGCTTGACGCAGCTTCCGCGTCCTGACTAAAACCCGCTTCGGTTCCTCCGCACGACGTTTCGCGGCTGCCGGGTGTCTTCGCCGAGCGGCCATGTCGTCGTGCCGCCGCGCGGATCGCGGCCGGCGCTTCCCGGCCCCTCAAACGGGAGCGGCGCCACGGCGGGCTGCGTCTCGGTCCCCCGGGCGACCGCGGACCGGATCATGGGATGGATCAGGCCGTCGGCGCACCCGAGGATCGCGATCGGATGAGGCGGGGTCCGGAGCCGAGCCCGGCCGGGGACTCACGAGGCTTCCTGCCGGGCCCTCCCGTGCAGCAGCAGATAGAAGGTCTGCAACGACTCCTCCTGGCCCGCCTCGAAACGGTTCACCACCTTGCCGAGCGGATTCCACACCCGCCCGTCCGGCATTCGCACCCCGGCCGGCTGCCCGAAGTACGCCCGCTGCTGGGCGTCGAAGTCCACCCAGACCGCGCCGGCCCGGCGCACCAGCACCTCACCGACGTACGCCCCGAGCCCGAACAGCGTCCCGGCCACGCGTTCCCGGTCCACCTTGCCCTTGCGCAATCCGTCGACCAGGAAGTCGACGACCCGCAGGCTGGCGACCGAGTAGTCCAGCGGCAGCCGGTTCCTCGCGGTCACCCGTGTGACGAACCGGCCGGCGTGCTGCCGCATCACGCGTGCGGTCGGCTGCTGCGTCTCTGCTCCGGCCATCTCTCCAGGCATGTCTCCGGGCATCTCTCTGGGCATGTCCCCCGCCCCCCAAGTCGCTTGTGGAAAACGGTTGTCCGCCCTCCCATCGACCTAGCGCACCGTCGAACGCAAACGTCACACCTTTCTCACACGAAGGTCTCAACGTCGCAGAACGCGACGCCTCAGGGAGTTGCCGTGAAGGACATGCAGGAGACTCGCGCGGTGAGCCGGCGTACCTGCCGGCGCAGAAGGACAGGGTGAGCGAGTGAGCGCGGGCGCAAAGGAGCGTCTTGGCCGAGTGAAGGCACACTGGAGGCACGCTGCGGGTAAACCGGAACCAGTCGACCTGATTCACCTGGTGGACGCGACGGACGCAGACGGCGACCGTTGCGTCGTTCGCGTAACCGGGCGTTCTCAGCCCGGCGTTCTGACCGGGCATGACATTCTGCGCGCTGACGTCGTGGCGTCCACGAGCTTCCTCGACGCACGCCTCGAGCTCCACCTCTCCCAGCGGAATCTCTCCACCTGGGAGCACGCGCTCGAAGGACTGGTGCCGGGCGGCGATGCGGTGATCGGCGGAGACCGGGGTCTGTATCTCGGCATCCACCTCAACGAGGATCAGTCCGTGGCCGTGACCATCGACGACCCCGACCGGCTCTCCACATTGCTCTGGCTCCGGCCACCGGCAAACTGGATCGAGGACCACCGAGCCAGGCTGAGCCGCCTTCGGCAGACCTGGCCGAGCGAGGTGGTCGAGACCGCCCCCATGACCTACGAATGGAGCCCGAACCGCATGCGCGCCCCGATCGGCCACTCGCCACTGCCCGAAGCGCCGGCCGGTAAGTAGAACCTGGCGTCCCGCCTGTGGACCCGCGCCTTCACGACCCCGTCACACCAGCCGGAAGCGTGATGGTGCCCTCGAATGCCCCCTCGTTCGACTCGGTCACACCCTCGCGCACGGCCTTCTGGCGAGTTGAGACGTCGAACACCTCCCTCAACGGCACGGGAGCCTTGTCCGTTGCGGGCGCCTACGCCGTCACCCGGTCAGTGGCCGCGCTGAAAGACCTCGGTGACACCCCATCTGGTCAGGACTTCGCGTCGCGCGCGTCTTCGTACACCACATGGAGGGGCGGATCGGTCGGGAGGGGTTCGAAGCGCTGGGGTGTGCCGGGGCGGAGCGCCGGCGATACCGCCGCCCAGACCGCTCGGGCCTGGCCGTCGTCGTATGCCGCGAAGTCCGGGCCGGCCTGTAGCCAGATCGATCCGCCGGCCAGTTCCTCAACTTCGTGGAAGGCTCTGGAATCAAGCAACGCCTGTTTCCCGCCCACAGTTGCGGAAAGCTCCTTCGGGCATACCGTGACCCAGCTGTAGCCGCGAAGGAACTGTCGGCTCTCGGGTACCGTCTTTTTCGGAAGAAGCCAGGGCGGGCCCAGCACTGTCTCCAGTGGCGTCTTTCCCAGAGTGTAAAGGTGAGTGATGTGACCGAATGACGGGTCCAGCGTGTTCGCCTGGTTCTTCATAAAGCGCAGGAAGGCTCCCTGGAATACGGGGTCGCGCAGGGAATCCTCGGGAATGTTACAGCCGAGACGCACCCACGATTCTGCCTTTTCCACGCGCTCGACCGTGAGTCGGGCCAACCGGAGCCGGGGGCTACCATCGTCGCCCAGCCTGGAGATACCGACTTCAGCGGAGAAGGGGCCACTGGAGACCTTGCGGTAGAACCAATCGAGGTTCTTCTCAGAAATAACCCTGGCCGAATCGCGAAGATTGCGCCCGACCCGCTCGGTCACCCCGCAGAAGCCCCACCAGGACTCCGGAGGGCCGAGCGGACCTCCACGCATCCCCTTCGGGTCGAGGGGAGGCCCGCTGAGAATGGCCCCCAATTCAGCGGGGAAGAGGTCACGCAGCGCACCCTCGAACCACTTCCTCATGCTGTCCGAGTACTCGGCCTCGGAACGAAACTCGACATCGATCTCGCCGCGCACCACGAATCCACCCTCGGCCACGCAACACCTCACTGTTGGTTACAAGTTTTCAGCCTGCGAGTCAGCGGACGAAAGTGTAGCAGACCATAAAATCATCCTACAGATTTGCCCCCTCGCCGTCGGTACAACTTGACGACGAGGGGGCAAAATCCAGGGATAACCTACGGCACTATCGGAAGTGGCATCGGGAGGGGTCCCACAGGACTGGTCGGAGTGAATGGGCTGTTCGACCAGTCATGGAGTTCGACGTTCCTGTGCCACCAATCGCCAAGGGAATTCAGCATCCCTGACAGGGACGATCCGCCGTCGGCCACAGTGGCTGCCGGAACAAGGTCCGGCTTCGGCTGGTACAGCGGACGAGTCCTGACCCACTCCGGACGTTTGCCGCTGATCGGGATCGGGGTGGGCGAGGGCAGGGCCGACGGCGAGGGAGTCGTGGTCACCCGTGGCGTGGGTACCGGATCATCGTCGTCCTCGCTGACGTCGTAGGTGATGATGCCTCCCGTCGTGGATCTGGCTGTGATCATCTTGTTGGGATTGCTGAGGCTCGGAGTGGGACCGAGTTCAGGAACGATGTCAGCGCCCGCCACAACGATTCTGTTGTCCCCGGAAGCCTCCAGCATCTCCTGAAGCTGCTCGATGTACCTCGCCAGCTGAGCGGGACCTGCCTTCTCTGCTGGGCCGCCCGCCTGCTTCACCTCCCAGACCTCGACCCGGTCCGTGCCCCAGCGGACGATGTCGGCCCAGCCGTACTCGCCGTTGCCCTTGGCCGACCCTTCGTCGATCCGCACTTCGTTGTCGAAGTCGTCGCCCGGGTAGTGGGACTTGAGCCAGGTGGTCGCCATCCCGACTGCCGTGTCGTGGTTCCCGCTGAGGTCCTTGTACCACGGGTCCTCGGCTTCGGCTCCTTGGTTCCGGCCGACCGTGGTGGCGTTGCAGCCCTCGACGCCGTCGCACAAGGCATCAACCGAGGTATGACCATCGAGTTCAATGCCCGAAATCGGATTTCCGCCCGTGAAGGCGTAGCGGTTCCCGGTGAAGGGGTCCGCGCCGAGGTTCATGTCGGCGAGGGCGCCGTTGTACATGTCCCGGGTGGTGAACCGGTTGAGCCCCGGGTCGTAGTTCCGGAAGCCCATGTCGTAGGTACCGGACTGGGCGTCCCACCGCTTGGCGTTGAACCGGTAGGGGTTGTAGGCCTCCTTGGTCGGGTCCGTGGGGCTCGGCTTGTCGATGCCGGTGAACTCTGAGGTGTCGTCCTTGCCATAGGCGGTGTATCCGTACGTCGCCTTGGTGTCGCCGTTGTCGTCCGTGAGGGTTTCGACGTCGGTGTGGCCGTTGTAGCCGTAGTAGCCGTCCTCGGTCGTGCCGTCGCTGTTGTACTTGATCTGCGACAGGCGCTGGCCCCACGGGCTGTACTGGTAGGACTTGGTCAGCGTGCCGGCGACCTTCTCGTCCAGCACCTCGGACGAGAGGCCCAGGTACTCGAAGTCCGTCGTCTTGCCGTCCGCCGTCTTGGAGGCGGTGCGGTCGAGCGGGTCGTAGGTGTACGTGGTCGACTTCAGCGCGCCCGCGGAGTCCGCCTGCTGGGACTCGATGACGTGGTCGAAGCCGTCGTACACGCTCCGCGAGATGATCTTTCCGTCGGAGGTGACCGATTCCTGGCGGCCGAACGGGTCGTAGTTGTGGTTCGCCGTCAGGCCGCCAACGATGCCGGCGCTCAGCAGGCGGTTGCGGTCGTAGGTGTAGTTGGTTGTGGTGCCGCCCACCGTCTGGCTGATGACGTTGGCGTTGTTGTCGTGGACGTACGTCTCGGTGCCCGCTCCGTTGCCCGTCTTCACCGCCTTCGTCAGGCGGCCGACCGGGTCGTAGGTGTAGTCCGTGGTGGACGACAGGTACGCCGCGTGGTTGTCGGCGTTCATCTTCTGCGCCACGTCCTGCGCCTTGTTCCCGTTGGGGTCGTAGGCGTAGGTGTGCGAGGCGACGAGAGTGCCGCCCGCCTTCTTCTCCGTCGTGGACTTGAGGGCCGCGTCCAGGTAATAGGTGTAGTCGACGGTGTTGCCGTTGGCCTTGGTCTCCTTCAGCTTCTGGCTGCGGTCGGTGTACGTGTACGACGTCACCTTCGGGCTCGCGTCCGTCGCGGACTTGCCGACCGAGACCGTCTTGACCAGCTCACGCAGGTCGTAGGTGTACTTGGAGAACTGGTCGGGGTGGGTGATCGTGTCCGGCTGGCCGTCGGCGTCGTAGGTGTACGACGTCGACTTCTTCTCCTGGCCGGCCAGCGACTCGGTGACCTTCTGGACCTGGTTCAGGCCCGTGTAGGCGACCGTGTAGGCGTCGGTCTTCGCACCGGACGACGTGTCGTCGATCCTGGTGAGGTTGGCGTTGGCGTCGTAGGTGTAGGCGAAGGTCTTCTTCTCGTTGTCGACCTCACCGGTGGTGTCACGCACCAGCTTCACCGCGTCGGCGACGACTTTGCCGGCGCTGTTCTGGAACAGCTGGAGCTTGGCGTCGTTGCCCTGCTTGAAGCTGTACGAGCCGAGCGAGACCCAGGTGCCGGTGCCCGTGCTCTGGTCGAGGGTTTTGTCGGTCGTGGTGTCCTGACCTTGCGCGTTCTTGTGCGTGACGGTGTACTTCGCCGCGGTGGCGGCGCCGGTCACCTGCGGGAACTTCACGTACGCGGCGTAGGTGCCGTCCTTGGGGATGTTCAGCGTCCAGGTGAAGGCATCCGTGCCCGTGCCCGCCGCGTGCGTGGCGTGGTCGTAGCCCTGCTGCCCGGTGATGTCCGCCTTGGTCCAGGTGCCGGTGGAGGATGTGTTCTGGGTGTCGGAGTTGTCGACCAGCACCACCCCGCTACCGACCGGCACACCGTCGTCCGAACGCGACTTGAGTTTGCCGTCCGGGTGGTACGACCACGACATGGTGCGGTTCGAGGAACCGCCCGCCGACGTGAGCGTCCGGGCCGTCTGCTCACCCAGCTCGTTGTAGTCGTAGGTGGTGCTGATGTCCCACGGATCCGTCGCGGACTTCACCCAGCCGTTGTCGAAGTAGCCGTAGGTGGTGTCGTTGCGGACCGTCTGACCCTCCGACGGTGGCAGCGAGGTCTTGGAGACCCTGCCCACCGCGTCGTAGAACGTCTGGGTGTAGACGTTCGGGTTGTTGTAGCGGGCGTCGCCCGAACTCGGGTCGTACGGCTGGTACTGCTTGACCGGCCGGTTCAGCGCGTCGTACTCGGTGCGCCCGGTGAAGTCGTCCGCCGTGGCCGTCGCCGTGCCACGCGGCGTGTTCACCTTGGTGGTGTTGCCGACCTGGTCGTACTCGTACTTCGTCGTGTTGTAGGTGATCGGCGCGGTGCCCGAGTGCGGGACCTGCACCTGAGTGGCCTTGCCGCGCTCGTCGTACGTGATGAGCGTGGTGTTGTTCTCCGGATCCGTCGCGGAGACGACCAGGCCGTCCTTGTCGTAGGCCTTCTTCGTCGTCTTGCCGGCCGCGTCCGTGACGGTCGTGACCCGGTGGTCCAGGTCGTAGGCCGACTTGGCGGTGTAGTCGGTGGTGTCGGTCGTCGCGTTCTTCTTCGGGTCGATGACCGTGACGACGTTGCCGACGTTGTCGTACTCGTAGCTGATCTTGTCACCGGCGGCGTTCACCACCGACGTGATCTGGTAGATCGGGTTGTAGGTGTTCGTCGTGACGTAGTCCGTCGCATCCGACGTCGTCAGCGTGCCCTTGGGCTCCGTCGTCGTCTTGAGGCTGCCGACCTTGTCGTACGTGTAGGTCGTCACCCGGTCGTCCGACGTGGAGGTGTCCTTGGGCGCCGTGGCCGAGGTGATCTGGTCCGCCGCGTCGTACACCGCCGTTGACACCGCTCCGTTCGGCGCCGTCGACTTCGTGACGTTGTCGTTCGCGTCGTACTCCGGCTCCGGGGTCGTGATCAGCACGCCCGCCGCCTGGTCCTTGGGCACCGTCTTGACCAGCGGACGCCCGTACGTGTCGTACGTCTGCGTGGTCACCTTCTGGTTGGCGTCGGTGACCTGCTTGACCTGGCCGCGCTCGTCGTACACGAACGACGTGGACTTGCTCAGAGCGTCGGTGATCGTGGCCGGGGAGCCGGTCGGGCCGAAGCCGCTGTAGTTGGTCGCGTTGCCGTTCGCGTCGGTGGCCTTGGTCAGCTCACCGTAGGAGTCGTAGGTGTACGACGTGGTGTAGTCACCGGCGACCGTGGTGGTCGCGACACCCTTGGGGTCGGTGACCGTCGTCAGGTTGCCGAAGCCGTCGTAGCCGAACTGCCAGGCGCGGCCCTCCGGGGAGGTCTTGCGGAACAGGTCGGCCGAGTATCCGTCCGCGCGTGTCTGGTACTCGTACTTCGACGCGTTCACCGGCCACTTGGTGGTGTCCGCCACGCAGGTGGTCGTCTGGTCCGGGACCCCGGTCTTGTTGTTCTCCGCGTCGCGCTGCCAGAGCGGGTAGCCCGTCTTCTGGTCGTAGCAGTACGCGGTCTTGGCCCCGTTGGCCTCCTCCAGGTACGTGACGTTGTTGTCCGCGTCCCACGACATCTTCGTCGTCTCGGACTTGGCGTTCGTGTTCTGCACGGGACGGCCGAAGTCGTCCATGACGTACTTCGTCGCGTGCGTCTCGGCGTCGGTGACCGTGGTGTCGGTGAACGTGGTGTTCGTGGCGTTGGCCGCGTACGCGAAGCCCGTGTCGCCGTTCAGACGGTCGGTGATCGTCTTCGTCCACCAGTGGTACTTCGGGTCGTCGCCGGACTGCGGCTCGTTGTACGCCAGCTTGGTGTCATGGCCACGCGGGTCGGTGACCGTGACCAGCTTGACGTTCTTGTTGCCCTGGGTGGCGTCGTAGGTGAAGTTGAAGACCTTCGGCTGCGCGGAGCCCGCACCATCCGTCAGTTTCGTCAGCAGCGCCTTGTCGGAGTATTCGAAGGTGAGCTCGCGGCCCGAGATGTCCGTGATCGACTGGACGTGGTCCTCGACCTTCGGGAAGGGCGCCTCGGACTTGTCGTAGTAGTCGACCGTCAGCGATCGCCGGCCGGCCGGGTCGGTGACGTACTTGAGGAACTTGGTCGGCTTGTTGTTGGACTTGCGCTCCTCGTACGTGTACGTCTGCGTGTTGCCGTTCTTGTCGACGACCGACGTCAGGTAGCCGTCGCAGCCGAAGAAGAAGCGCGTGCCGTCGGGGCGCAGGAGTGTCCAGGCGTCCGGGACCGGGTCCTTGTCCGGGGTGCAGTCCAGACCCGTCTTCATCGTGATCCTGTAGTGGACGCCAGCCGGGGCCTTCCACGTGCCGTCGGCCTGCTTGGTGAAGACGTGCGTCGTGCCGTCACCGTCCGGAAGGCGGATCTCCGTCGCGTTGGCGTTCGGGTTCGGGTGGAAGTCCAGCGGGGCGCCCAGCCGGATCGGGCCCGCGAGCTGCGCCGACCAGCCCGCACCCGAGACGGTGTCGCTCGTGTCCAGCGAGTTGTACGAGAACCGCGCGAACGACGTCAGGCCGCGGCCGGGGTTGCTGAACGCGTTGTACGACCACACGCTGTTGCCCGAGGCGAGGTTGTTCATCACCGTCGAGCCGGCGCCCGTGTTCTTGCCCGTGTAGGAGTAGAACTTCTCCAGGCCGAGGCTGTTGGAGGTGGGGTCCTCCACCGCCACGTTCTGCTTCAGGGACGGGATGCCGCCGGTTCCGGCGGACAACCAGCTGCCGTCGGAGACCTTCTTCACGTCCCAGCCCAGGACGTAGTCCGTGCGCTTGTTGCCGGAGTCGGAGTTGATCGGCGTCTTCACCTGCGCCTGGATCGTCGCCGACTGGCCGGGTGACAGGGCCGGGATCGCCGTGGAGAGCTGGTTTCCGCCGGTCGTCACGTCCGTGCCGTCCGGGAGCTTCCAGGTGTACGACAGCTGCCGCTCGCCGCTCGCCCAGGCCGAGCTCGTGGTGTTGGTGACCGTGAAGTTCACCGTGTAGGTGGAGTTGGGGGTCATTCGGGCCGGGGTCTGCGGCGCGTAGTACGTGTCCTCGGTCGTGGAGTCGACGTAGATCACGCGCAGCAGCGGGCCGACCTGCTGGTCGGAGGTCTCCGAGGCAAGGAACACGGTCCGTTCCTGCGGGCCCGTGGCGCTCTCGTCCTTCAGCTTGATCAGCGCGCCCTTGTTGGACGTCGGGGTCTTCACCCAGCCCTGGGTCAGTGACGTGGCGTCCCACCAGTGGCGTCCCACCTCCGAGACCGAGGCGACTGTGTCGGACACGGTCGACGAGAAGTCACCGCCGGCCGCCGTCCACGCCGTCGAGGAGGTCGCGTTGTTCCAGGTGGTCGTCGTCTCGCCGAAGTCCTTGGTCAGGCCGTGGAGTTCGTAGATCGCGCCGTCGGTGTCGGTGGTGGTCTCCGCGCCCCACAGGAACAGCCTGGACTCCAGCACCGTGGCGGTGGTGGGCAGGGCGCTCGTGGGGAACTTCATCACGGCGCGGGTCTTGCCGTAGGTCGGCGAGTTGTTGCCCACCGTCATCCAGGCCTGACCCGCTCCGGCGGACTGGACGGCGTCCTGGTTGGTCGTGGGCTGGGTCGAGGACAGTGTGGAGTCGGTGACGCCTCCCGCGGTGCCCTGGATCAGCTTCATCGTGCGGCCGGCCTTGGGTACTCCGACGATGCGGGTCGGGGAGCCCAGCAGTTGGCCGTCCTCCGTCTTCACCACGATCTGGTAGTAGTACGACCGCCCGATCTCCGCCGCCGACGAGTCGGGCGTCGGGGTCGCCGTGGTGTCCGTGTACGCCGTCGCCGACTTGTCGATCGGCGCCACCAGCGTCGCCGCGGACGGCGTGAACGCCTGCTGCGTGGAGCGGTGCAGCTGGTACTCGGCGATGTTGAGGTTCGGGTCGCCCGTGGTGTTGCTGTACGCCTTCCAGCTCAGCTCCGGGCCCGTGGAGTGCACCACCGTCGGCGAGTCGAGTGCCGTACCGACCTTGCCGTACGTCACCGTCAGCCGCGGGATGGTCGCCGTCTCGCCGCCGTAGTCGCCGTCACCGGACTCGTAGCGCGGGCCGCCCAGCGGGTTGTTCGCCTCGTCGGTGGCCTTCAGCACGAAGCCGTTGTTGGTGGCCGTGCCGTCCACCCACTGCTGCACCGTGTCGCCGACGGGGAAGCTGTGCCACCGGTTGTACTGCCCGGACGACTTGGTGATCTTCGCCGGGTCGACCAGCCGCACCGCGTCCGCGATCACCGCCTGGCTGCTCGACACTCCGGTGTCCTTGAGGTCCACCTTGTAGGCGCCACCCTTGTTGAAGCTCAGCTCGTTGCCGCTTCCGCCCAGGGACGTCCACACCCCGCCCGAGCCGGAGGTCTGGTTGACGGTGTAGGTGTTGGTCGCACCGCCCGCGGACGTCACCGTGTAGGGGGCGTTGGTGGCCCGGTTGGCACCCTGCACGTAGTGCGCGTCCACCCGGTAGGTGGCCGTCTCCGGCACCCTGACCGGCCAGGTGAAGCTGTCGCCCGTGATCGAGTCGAGGTTGGAGCGGAAGGTGCCCCCGACCGCGTTGCTCGTGGTGCCCGAGGTCGTCCAGACGCCGACCGCCGCCGCGCCCGCGTCCGTGTCGTCGACCTGCACGGTGGTGGAGGACTGCTCACCCACCAGTGAACTGGTGTTGTTCCAGGTCGCCGTGGACTCGTCCCAGGCGCCGGTGGCCCGGTACACGCTGATCTGGGTGTCCGTGGTGGCCGTGGTGTGCGCCTGGTCGAAGTACATCTCCAAGCGGGCCGAGTCGACCTTCGTGCCCGAGGGGATCTCGTCCAGCGGGAACTTGACCAGGGAGCGGGCGTTCGCCGTGCTCGACGTCCGGCCGGCCGACAGCTTCCACGTGGTGTTGAAGTTGGTCGTCGGCTGATCCGACAGGACCATGGTGTCCTGGGAGTCCGAGGGAGAGGGCGCGATCGTGATCGTCGGGTCGATCACCACCGGGTACTGCCGCTCCTTCGCCGCCAGCCACTTCGCGTCCGGTGTGACCGTCAGCTTCCAGTTCTTGCCGTCCCGGGTCAGCTTCTGGGTGACCTTGGTGCTGTAGGTCTTCCCGAAGACGGACTTGTCCGCCTTCTTCGCGTCGGTCATGTAGGGCGCGGGGATCACCATCACCGGCGTGTGGGGCAGCTCGCCGTACAGCGCGATCGAGCCGTCCTTGCGGGCCTTCGGCACCAGCCCGTCGGTCGCGAGGGTGAAGGTGAACTTCAGTGGCCCGTCAGGGCGTTCGGCCAGGGTGATGTTCTCCTTCACCCGGCCACGGCCGACCGCGTACTGCAGATCGGCGCCGTGCACCGCGTCCTCGTACGTGACCGTCGAGCCCTTGACCGACGGCTTCAGACGGTCACCCGCGCCCTGCACACCGAGGGTGACCGAGCGGCCGTCCTCCGACGCGAACCGCACCAGCCGGTCCGTGTCCTCGCCGAACCAGCTGCGGCCGGTGTTGGTGGTGTTGGCGAGCCGGAAGCCCTTCGCCTCCGACGCGCGCACCGCCGTGTCGATCGACTTCCAGGCGGCCTTCCTGCCCTTGCCGGATCCGGAACGGTACGACGTCGGCGCCGCCGACAGCTCCGCCTGGACACGGCCGTCGGACAGCTGCCAGAAGCGAGCGGTGGGGGTCCGGCGCTTCGTGAGCTCCCTGACCCTCTTCGCTTTCGGCGCCTTCTTCTGCGCCGGAATTTTTTGCCTGTCGGCCACCTCCAGTTCATCATGGGACGGAGGTTTGTCGAGTTCCTTTCCGTCGTCATCCGTGAACCAGCCCTTGATGGTGTCGACGATTCCCTCGTCGTCACCGTCGGAGGCGGGTGCGGCATAAGCGACCTGTGGTAGTGCGGTACTCGCCACCGCGGATACCACAAGGCACGCAATGAGCCTGCCCAATCTGGGTCTCACGCCAAGCCTTTCCCTCGGACATCAGTGCCGAAACGCGGCCGCTGACGTCCATCCCCACCTGCACGGACGGGAGTTTCGGCAGCGGCGCCGAGGTTTGTAATCACCCGGAAGACACCACGTCAAGCGGTCCGACAATGCGCGGCGATTGACACCAAAGGGGCGGCAAAGCGGACACAAAGAGGAGGAATGATGTCCGAAATCTCCGGCCGCTGGCCATCCGTCACAGCGGCGTGTATAACCCGCTCGGACGTGCATCAGGCATTCGGAGAATTTCTGATTTCGAGGGGGCAGCTCATGGGCACTACAGCCGGGGAATCCACCACAGCTCTGCTGGAATCCGGAGAATCCGAGCCACCACAGAAATCCGCTTCCCCCCGCCCCGACCGCACCGGGCTGATCATCGCGGGCGCGGTACTGGCCGCATGTGGCGGGCTGGTGTTGTACGGCGTACTCAACGGCGAGGACGAGGGAGGCGCGCAGGAGCACCGCGTGCCCACCGCCGAGGTGACCTACGAGGTCACCGGTACCGGCACCGCCGACATCACCTACCAGGCCCGCGGCGCGACCGGAAAGACCGTCACGGTGGACGCCGCGGACCTGCCCTGGCGCAAGACCGTCGAGGTCCCCCTGGGCACGGAACCCCTCGTCGGCATCACCCTCGGCGAGAAGGGCGGCCAGCTCCGCTGCGCGCTCGCCATCCGGGGCCAGCACGTCCAAAGTGCCACCGCCGCCGGGAAGTTCGGCCGGGCCACCTGCTCCGGCGAACTGGCCGCCCAGGAGGCGCGGTGAGCACGAGGTGCACGGACCGCGGACATCACCGCGCCATGCGGTCGGGGCGTGTCAGGCGGCGGGCCTGGATTCGGCCGTGCGGCGCCGGAGTTCGGGCTGCGTGAGTGAGGGCGGGGTCCAGGCGCCGTCCGGCGGGTAGACGTCGGTTCCGGGCGGCACGATCTCGTCGATCCGGTCGAGGACGGCGTCGTCCAGCGTCACGGACGCGCCCTTGAGCGTGCTCCGCAGGTGCTCCATCGTGCGCGGGCCGATGATCACCGACGTGACGGCCGGGTGGGCGAGCGGGAAGGCGACGGCCAGCTCCGGCAGCGAACAGCCCACTTCCTCGGCCACGGCGACGAGTTGCTCGACCACGTCCAGTTTGGCGGCGGTGAGCGGCGCCGACGGATCGAAGCGGCCCGGGGTCAGGGTGGGACGTCCGGTGCTCAGATCGAGGGCCCGGCCCTTGCGGTAGCGGCCGGTCAGGAACCCCGAGGCCAGCGGGGACCAGGTCAGCACCCCCATGCCCAGGCGCCGCGCCACCGGCAGCACATCCTTCTCGACGCCTCGGGCCAGCAGCGAGTAGGGCGGCTGCTCGGTGCGGAACCGCTGGAGGCCGCGGCGGTCGGCCACGTGGTACGCGTCGACGATCTCGTGCGCGGGGAACGTGGAGCAGCCGAACGCCCTGATCTTGCCCTGTCGTACGAGATCGGTCAGGGCCGAGAGTGTCTCCTCGATGTCGGTCGTGTGGTCCGGCCGGTGCACCTGGTACAGGTCGATCCAGTCCGTTCCCAGCCGCCGCAGGCTGTCCTCCACCTCACGGACGATCCAACGCCGGGAGTTGCCGCCCCGGTTGGGGCCGTCGCCCATGGGGAAGTGGACCTTGGTCGCCAGCACCACGTCGTCCCGGCGGTCCTTCAGCGCCTTGCCCACGATGGTCTCCGACTCGCCGCCCGAGTACATGTCGGCGGTGTCGACGAAGTTGATCCCCTCGTCGAGCGCGGCGTGGATGATTCTGACGCACTCGTCGTGGTCGGCGTTGCCGACGTGACCGAACATCATGGTGCCGAGGCAGTAGGGGCTGACCTCGATGCCGGTTCCGCCCAGAACGCGGTGTCGCATGCGTCTCTCCTTGGAGTCGTCGTGCGGGAGGCCGCAACATTACGAGTTGGAGTGCGCTCCAGCGCAAGGACGCGGGCCGGCGGTGAATGAGGAGCGCTCGACGGAGCGGCACTCAGCGGCGGCCCCGCGGGTCGCCCAGTTCGCCGCGGAGCCGTTGAGCCCGTAACACCAGCTCCAGCTCGAAGCGGCGGTCCGGATCATCGATCCCGTCGCCCCACAACTCCCGTATCTGCCGGAGGCGGTACCGCACCGTCTGCGGGTGGACGCCCAGGCGCGCGGCCACCTCGGGGGCGCCGCCGCGGGTCTCCAGCCATGCCAGCATGGTCTCCGCCAGACGCCGGCCGTGGGTGGGCCCGCAGTGCGCGAGCGGCGCTAGGCACCGTAACGCGAGGTCGTCGATCAGCTCCTCCGGCTGCAGCAGCACCAGCGCCTCGGTGTGCTCCGTGCAGTGCAGCACCTCCCCGCCGGGCAGCAGCCGCCGTTCCATCAGCCGCACCGCGGCCTCGGCCCAGCGCAGCGACTTCGCGGCGTCGGGCAGCGGCACGGGCGGCCCGATCGCGCCGGACCAGCCGGTCAGGGCGCGGTGGAGGAGTTCGGGGCGGCCCGCCGCGTCGGGGTCGGGCACGACCATGCGGGGCTGCTCGTACTCCATGTCGAGCAGCACGCCCTGGCTGACGGCGGGGGCGACGGCTTCACGGGCCGGGCGCAGCAGGACTCCCACGGAGACCTTCTCGGGCAGCGGCCAGCCGATCCGGGCCGCCCGCTCGGTGAGCGCCTCACCGGGGTCGCCCCGGTGGTGTTCCGACAACAGCAGCTCCATCAGGCGGCGTTGGAGGCGCAGCCGTTCGCCCGCCTGGCGTGCCGCCGCCTCCGCGTAGCCGCGCACCGACTGGTCCACCAGTCCGTCGAGGTACTCGTAGCCGGCGTCGACGAGTTCGTACATCGCCGGGGGCGGGATCTCGACGCGCTGGCCGATCTCCGCGAAACGGCGCCAGGCGAGCCGTACGCCCAGGCGGTAGATCGCCTGGAGCGAGTCGAGGCTGCGGCCGTGCAGGCCCTCGCCGCGCCCGAACTCCTGGAAGACTCCGGGCGGGACGCGGGGACGGCCCTCGGCGGTCTCCAGGTGCTGCACGAAGACCTCGATGGCGCGGCGGATGCCGACCAGCGCCATCGGCTCGCCGGAGTCGTCGAGGACGACCGGCAGGTGCGGGTACTCACGGCGGATCTCCCGCAGGATCTCCTCGGCGAGCACCGGCGCCTCCGCCATGGCGAGCGCGGCGAACTGGCGTACCTGGAAGCGCGGTACGTCGTACCAGGCCGAGCGGGTGGTGACGGTTCCCGGGCGTCGGGTCACGTCTCAGCGCTCCGTGCCGGCGTGTCCGTACGTGATCAGCGGGGTGTTCGGCTGGTCCGGGGGCGCCTCGAGCAGGGCGACGGCACCGAGCGCGGCGCCCACGGCGAGCAGGGCCGCGACCGTGACGGTGGTGAGGGCGGCGAGCAGTCTGGACATCGCAGGGTCAGCCTCTCGGTCGAAAGGTCGTCCCCCACCCGGACACCCCGGCACGTACCGAGGCCCCTGACCCGGTGGCCCAGTCTCAACAAGCATTGACACCCCGTCAAGAGTGCGCCTACGGTTCCCGCCCCATGGCGAGTGCCGCGCGGAGCGACGCGGCGCCCCCTACCGCACACGCACTTTCCCCCCACGGCGCGCGACCCCGACGTACGCGTACGCCCGTCGCGCCGACCCACATCACTGGAGTGCCGGATGCGCCGTACTGCCTCACCATCGTCCCTGGTCATACTGGGTGTCGGCACCTTTCTGCTGGTGCTCGCGCCGATGCTCGCGTGGTACGTGCAGCCGCGGGCCGCGGTGAACCCGATCGACATCGACACCACCGCCGTCTACACCGGGACCGGCAGCGTCTTCGACGTGGAAGAAGTGAAGACCGTGCCGGATCAGAGGATCACCATCACCCAGCGGGTGCGCGGGGACGTCGCCGACAGCGAGCGCAGCGGGAAGGCCGCGGTCTGGGACGTGACGACCTCGGTCGACACCGACAAGTCGCTGCCCGCCGCCGACCCGCACGACGCCCTGGACTTCACCCCGCACCGCTGGGTCAGCGACCGCAGGACCAACCGGCCCGTGCACTGCTGCGGCGAGAAGCCGTACATCCAGGGCGAGGCCTACCTGAAGTTCCCCTTCGACGTGCACAAGCGCGACTACCGCTGGTGGGACAACACGCTCGGCGGGGCCGTGACGCTCCACTACCGGGGCGGGAAGAAGGTCCGCGGGTACGAGGGCTACCGGTTCACCGGCACCGTGCCCGCGACGAAGAACGGCACCCGGCTGGTGCCGGGCGCGATCGTCGACCAGCCGAAGCGCCCCCAGGTGGTCGCCGAGGAGTGGTACTCCAACCACGGCATCGAACTGGTCGTCGATCAGGCGACCGGGCGCGTGCTGTACGCGCAGACCGGGCCGCGGCAGACCCTGCGGGCGCCCGGCGGGAAGAAGGACGCTGCCGTGCTCCTCGACAGCAGGAAGATCGAGTTCACCGCGGGCACCCAGAAGTTCGCTGTCGACCAGGCCCGGAAGGACAGCGGACAACTGCGCCTGGTGGGCCGGACGTTGCCCGTGGGTGCCGCTGTGCTCGGGTTTGTCCTCGCCGCGGTCGGTGCCGTTTTGGTGGTACGCGGGCGCCCGCGTCCGGAAGCGTCCGGGTCGTCCCGGGCCCCGCTCACAACATGATGAGACGTCAGGTCAACAAGCCCGGAATTTGTCATCCCGGTGAGTAGCAGCTTCGAACGTCCCGGCGAAAACTATCCACCCCCACCCGAGCACAGCCCGCCCACACGCTCGTCACGCGAAGGTCCCAGACCCCCCACAGATCGGTAGCTTCGTCCCCCTCCCCTCCCACCATCACGGTTTCCCCTACCCGGCGGATCCCTCACCGACGGATTCCCTCGCGGATTCCCCCCACCACGGATTCCCCCCACGAGCCACCCCCAATGGCTCCGCGTCACTCCCCCCACGCTGTGTTCCGCAGCCCCAGACGAGTTGGAGCACCCATGCCCCAGCACGTGCCGTTCTCGCTGCTCGAGTCGTTTCCGCGCTCGGCGCAGCACTCTTCGGCGCATCCCCCACAACCGCGCCGCATCGTCTTCCTCGCCCGCCGTGACCTCGGCAATCCCGCGGCGGGCGGTTCCGAACTCCTCGTCGACCGGCTGGCCGACGGACTGACCCGGCTCGGCCACCAGGTCACGCTGCTGTGCGGCGGGCCGGCCGCGTTCCGGGACTACCGGGTCGTGTCGGCCGGCGGCGACCTGAGCCACTATCTGCGCGCCAAGCCCTCGTTCGCCCGCCAGGTCGGCGACTGCGACCTGCTGGTCGAGGTGTGCAACGGCATGCCGTACCTGGCGCCGCTGTGGCACGACGGTCCGACGCTGTGTCTGGTCAACCATGTGCACACGGAGTTGTGGACGATGCGGTTCGGCGGTCCTCTGGCGCCCGCGGCGCGCCTCGGCCGAAGACTCGAACACTGGGCGCTGTCGGGTGCGCAGCGCAAGAAGCAGAGCAAGAGCCTGCTGGTCGCCGTCTCGCCGTCGACCGCCCACGCGTTGCGCGACATCGGTGTGGAGCGCGAGCGGATCAGAGTGGTGCACAACGGCGTCGAGGAGCCGGGGCCCCGCGCGGAACGCTCCCCCGAACCGCTGTTCGTGGCGGTGGGCCGGCTCGTCGAGTACAAGCGGATCGATCTGCTGCTGCGGCTGTGGGAGCGGGTGCGGCCGGTGACCGGGGGACGGCTGGTGATCGTGGGCGACGGACCCGAGCGCGCCCGACTGGAGCAACTCGCGGGCCCCGACGTGGAGTTCACCGGCCATGTCTCCGACGCCGAGAAGCACCGGCTGCTCTGC
The DNA here is from genome assembly GCF_040704615.1 of Streptomyces sp. NPDC046862. Lineage (NCBI taxonomy): Bacteria > Bacillati > Actinomycetota > Actinomycetes > Kitasatosporales > Streptomycetaceae > Streptomyces > Streptomyces sp. NPDC046862. The sequence continues at coordinate 26,959 of NZ_JBEYXP010000059.1, forward strand.
GCGGCCTGGCTGCTGCTGCACCCCTCCGCGGTCGAGGGCTGGGGACTGGTCGTCACCGAGGCCGCCGCGCGCGAGACCCCCGCGGTCGCTTTCGACGTGCCCGGGTTGCGCGACTCCGTCGTGGACGGTGAGACGGGTGTGCTGGCCGAGGGCGAGTCGTCGTTCGCGGCGGCGTGGTGTGCGCTCGCGTTGTCCACGGATCGGCGGGTTCTCATGGGCAAGGCCGCGCGGTCGCGTGCGGCGCGCTACCGCTGGGGTCACACGGTTCGGCGGTTCAGAGCGGTGGCTTCTGAGGCGGTGAGGAGCTGGCCGGCGTGAGGATCGGTCGGTTCGGGGGTGGTGCGGCCTTCTCCAAACTGCGGGTTGTTCGTGGCTGGTCGCTCCCCCACTCTCGGCTTCGCTCGAGCGGGGGGACCTCCATCGCGGCGGAGCCGCATAACGACACAGCCCCGCGCCCCTTACAGGGCGCTGTCCCTCACCGGAGTCTTATGAAGGACCCTTCGATTCAGCGTTCCCTCGCTCTCCTTCGTGCCTTCCTCCGTGAGCAGGACGATCCCGGGCGCTGCTACTCCCTCCTCGCCCGCGACGCCGTCGATCAGGTCGAGGCGTACGGCGGGGCGGTCGGCGGGCGGGTCGTCGTGGATGTCGGTGGGGGCGGTGGGTACTTCACGGAGGAGTTCCGGCGGCGCGGGGCGCACGCGTATCTCTTCGAGCCCGACGTACGGGAGTTGGGCGCCAAGCCGCCCGACGGTTCCGTGGTCGCGGACGGGTATCTGCTGCCGTTGGGCGGCGGGGCCGCGGACGTCACCTTCTCCTCCAACGTGCTGGAGCACGTGGCCGATCCGCAGACCTTCCTCAGCGAGCTGGTGCGGGTCACCCGGCCCGGCGGGCTGATCTACGTGTCGTTCACCAACTGGTACTCCCCGTGGGGCGGTCACGAGTGGGCGCCCTGGCACTACCTCGGTGCCGAGCGGGCGCGGGCCCGTTACCGGCGCCGTACCGGGAGGGAGGCCAAGCACACCCTCGGCGAGAACCTCTTCGCCGTGCACATCGGCCCCACCCTGCGGCGGGTGCGCACCCGCGACGACGTCACGGTCGTCTCGGCACGCTCCCGCTACTGGCCGTTCCTCGCCGAGACCGTCGTGAAGGCGCCGGGCATCCGCGAGTTCGCCACCTGGAACCTTCTCCTCATCCTCCGGCGGTGTCCCCCATGACGAGCACGGTCCAGGCTCCTCCCCCAGCCCCGGTACGACCTCACGGGCCCGCACGGCGGCCCTCCGAGGGTCCGCGCTCGCGGCGCTGGCTACTGGGGTTCTGGGCCGTGATGTTCGGGCTGTTCCTGGCGGTGCACCCGGGACGGACGACGTTCGAGACGAAGCTGGGTGTCGCGCTCGATCCGTGGCAGTTCCTGTCCGATCTCGGGCAGTTGTGGCACGACCGGGGCGGCTTCGGCGGGCTCCAGGACCAGTACGTCGGCTACGCGTGGCCGATGCTGCCGTACTACGCGCTGTGCGACCTGGTGCGGTTGCCGGTGTGGCTCGCGGAGCGGTTGTGGCTGTCGATCGTGGTGTCGGTGGCGTTCTGGGGTGCGCTGCGGCTGATGGAGCGGCTGCGGGTCGGCAGTTCCGGCAGCCGGTTGCTCGGTGCCGTGGCGTACGCGTTGTGGCCGGTGTTCACGATCGTCGTCGGCTCGACCTCGGCCGCCGCGCTGCCGGGCGCGTTCCTGCCGTGGGTGCTGCTGCCGTTGACGAACGAGCGGTACAGCGCGCGGATCGCGGCCCTGCGCTCGGCGCTGGTCATCCCGTTCATGGGTGGCGTGAACGCGGCGGCCACCCTGGCGTCGCTGCTGCCGGTCGGCCTGTATCTGCTGTCGCGCCCGCGCGGGCCCCGGCAGCGCAAGCTGATCGCCTGGTGGGTGCCGGGCGTGCTCCTGGCGACGGCGTGGTGGGTCATCCCGCTGCTGCTGCTCGGCGCGTACGGCGAGAACTTCCTGCCGTACGTGGAGACCTCGGCCACCACCACGGCCACCATGTCGGCGACCGAGACGCTGCGCGGCGCCGGGAACTGGGTGGCGTACCTGCACTTCGGCGAGGCCTGGCTGCCGGCCGGCTGGACCGTCGCGTCCTCGGTGGTGGTGATCGTGTGCTCGGCGCTCGCGGCCGGGCTGGGGCTGGCGGGGCTGGCGCGGCGGGACCTGCCCGAGCGGCGGTGGCTGGTGCTGACGGTGCTGTGCGTCGCGCTCGTCACGCTCGCCGGGTACGGCGGCTCGTTCGGCGGGCCCTTCCACGGGCTGGTCCAGGACTGGCTGAACGGTGCCGTCGTGCCGTTCCGCAACATCTACAAGTTCCAGACGGGGCTCGCGCTGGCGCTGGTCCTCGGGCTGGCGCACCTGGTGGGTGTGGCGGCGCGGGAGCGCGGGGCCCGCCGGGTGCGCGGGCGGCGGTACGTGGCGGTCGTCGCCGCGGTGCTGGTGCTGCCCGGACTGGCGTGGCCGTACCTCAACGGGTCGATCCTGCAACCGGGTTCGTTCCAGGAACTCCCCAAGTACTGGAAGGCGACGGCCGGTTGGCTGGAGAAGAACTCGCCCGACTCGCGCGCCCTCGTCGTGCCCGCCACCGCGCACGGCATCTACACCTGGGGCTCCCCCATCGACCAGCCCCTCGACGTGCTCGCCGAATCCCGCTGGGCCCAGCGGGACTACGTGCCCTTCGGCACCCCCGGCAACCGGCGCGCGATGGACGCGGTCGAGCAGGCGCTGATGACCGGCGGCGAAGTCCCGGGCCTGGCGGACTACTTGAGCCGAGCCGGGCTGTACTACGTGGTCGTCCGCAACGACCTGGACCCGGACCAGGTCGGTTACGTCCCGACCACGACCGTCAAGCGGACCCTGGAACAGTCGGGGTACCAGCGGGAGACGGGCTTCGGGCCGCTGATGACAGGCGGGCGGATCGCGAACGACACACCCCTGCAGGTCGAGGGGCTGTACCCGCGCCAGCGGGCCGTGGAGATCTACCGGCCTCCCGCGGACGCGCCACGCCCCGGGCAGGCCGGGCTGAAGCCGATCGCCGGCACCGCCGTCGTCTCCGGCGGCCCCGAGGCGCTGCTGCCGCTGGCCGCCGACCCGGCACTGCGGGGCCGCGCCACCGTGCTCACCGGCGACAACCATCCCGGTCTCGGCACGCCCGAGGTGCAGGTCGTCGGTGACGGACTGCGGCGCGCGGACACCCGGTTCGGGCTGGTCAACGCGGGCACCTCGTACACGTACACCGCGACCGAACGCAATCACAGCGGCAGCGCCCAGGACCCCGGCGACCCACCGCACCAGATCCTGCCGGTGGAGGGCACCGCCCATCAGACGGTGGCCCAACTGCGCGGCGCTCGCTCGGTGACGGCGTCCTCGTCGGGCAACTGGCTGTTCTACCTGCCGCAGTACGACCCCGTGAACGCCTTCGACGGCGACCCGGACACCGCGTGGGCGGAGGGCGCGGCCGGTTCGGCGGACGGGCAGTGGCTGCGGATCGGGTTCGCGGGGACGGAGGACATCCCCTCGTCCTTCAAGGTGACACCGCTGCCGCAGGACCAGGTGCGGTCGGCGCCGACGCGGGTGCGGGTGGAGACGGAGCGGGGCTCCGTGACCAGCTATCTGCAGCCCGACGGCTCCCCGCAGACGGTCCGGGCCCGTCCCGGGTCGACGGACTGGCTCAAGATCACGATCCTCGACTCGGTGGCGCGTCATCCCGGGCTCACGGGCGCCGGGTTCTCCGAGATCGACATCCCGGGCGTGCCCCAGGTCACGCGGATGCTGCGGCTGCCCACCGACGCGGAACGCTCCGACGCCTCCGCCGAGATCGTCTCCCTGCACCGCGCCGCCGACCCCACCGGGCTCTCCCCGACGGGCACGGAGACCGGACTGCACCGCCGCTTCTCGACGACCACGGGCGGGACGTACGAGGTGAAGGCGAGCGCTGTGCCCGTGCCGAGCGCCGAACTCGACCAGCTGCTGTACGAGGTCGCGCCCGAGGAGAGCGGCCGGGTCACCGCGACGGCGGACTCGACGGCGCGCCTCGGCGTCGGACTGTCGCCGCGCAACCTCACCGACGGCGACCTGACGACGGCGTGGATCGCGGGCGACAAGCCGGTGATCCATCTGACGTGGCCGGACCGGCGGAAGGTCGGCTCGATCGTGCTCGCCCCGGCGGGCGGCCTGTCCACCCGCCCGACGCAGGTGTCGATCAGTTCCCCGGACGGCGCGGCGATCGCCGCGGTCGACGAGAACGGCTGGGCCCGCTTCGAACCGATCACCACGAACCGCCTCGACATCACGATCACCGAGACCGCCCCGCTGACCGTCCACAACCCCGTCGCCGGTGACGACCTGCGGCTTCCGGTCGGTCTGACGGAGGCGTACCTCCCGGCCCTCGACGACCAGCGGGCCAAGCAGCCCTCGGACGCCAGGGGCTTCTCGCTCCCGTGCGGCAAGGGCCCGGTGCTGGCGATCGACGGTGAGCTGTACGAGACGAGCGCGAAGGGGACGGTACGGGACCTGCGCGAGCGGCGCCCCATCGACCTGACTCTGTGTCAGCAGCGCAAAGCCGACGCCGGGTTGGATCTGGGCTCCGGCTCCCACCGCGTCGAGGCCGGGGACGGCGGGCCGCTCGCCGTGACGGACGTGACGCTCACGCGCGGCACGGTGACCGAACCCTCCGGCACGACCGCCCGCGAGCTGCGGACACGGGACTGGCTCGGCGACCTGCGCGAGGTGTCGGTCGGCTCGGGCGCGGCCTCGTACCTCACGACGTACGAGAACTTCAACGACGGCTGGAAGGCCACGCTGGACGGCCACGAGCTCGCCCCCGTCCGGCTCGACGGCTGGCAGCAGGGGTGGCGGATCCCCGGCGGCGCGGGCGGCACGGTCAAGATGACGTACGAGCCGTCCACGACGTACGAGGCCGGACTGGTCGGTGCCGGGGCCGGGCTCGTGGTGCTGATCGGCCTGGTGCTGTGGCGGCGCCGCTCGCCCAACCCCGACGAGCCTCAGCCGATGCCGCCGGACCCCGGTTTCTGGCTCGGCACGGTGGCGCTCACCCTCGTGGGAGTCGTGATCGCGGGTGCCCTCGCCCTGCTGGTGCCCGTGCTGGCGCTGATGGCGTGGAAGCGGCACACGCTGCTGGTGCCGATCGCGTTCCTCGCGCCGGCCGGGGCGGGCATCGCCGCCGCCCTGGGCGCCGGTGAGCCGGCGGCTGCCGGGGAGGGGGCGTTCGGGCCGGTGGCCCAGGTGCTGGCGCTGGTGGGGCTGTTCGCGGGGCTGGTGAGTGTGCGGGAGCCGGCCGGGGCGGTGGCCGACGGGCCCGGAGGACACGGAGGGTCCGGAGGGCGCGGTCGCCATGCGGGTCCCCCAGGCTCCGGTGCCCCGCGTGGGCCCGGCGCGACGCTCACGTACGGCGGGCCGCCCGCGCCGTCCCCGCTGCCGGACCCCGACGCCCCGACCGCGCCGCTGCCCAGGCGGAAGCGCGGGGCGAGTGGTGCGGGCCGGGAGCCGGACGGCACCGGAGCGGGCCCGCAGGGTCCGCCGGACTCAGGGCCGTTGGCCGGGCCGACCGTCTCCGCCAGGGGCCCGGGCTCAGCCCGGCGCGTGCCCGATCCGCCGGCGCCGGGCGGCCCGCTGCCCAGGCCGAGGTTCAGGGCGGCCCCGTTGACCGACGACGCCGGACAGAGCGGAAGCACCGGAAGGGGCGAGGTCATATGACCGCGGTGGAGCACCCGGCGCGGAACGGCACGGGCGGCCCCCTACGGCCTCCGGCACGCGTCCCGTTCCCGGTGGTGGACGAGGTCGCCCGGCACTGCCTCCAGGAGGAGGAGCCCGAGACGGTCCACATCGAGGTCCACCTGCCGGGCCACCTGGATCCGGCCCGCCTGCGCACCGCCTTCGCCGAGGCCCTCCACCGCCATCCGCGCATCCTGATGCGGGAGGCGACGGGGCACTGGTACCGGCGCCGTTACGAGTGGGAGCTGACCGCGGATCCGGACGTTGAGGTGGTGGGCTTCTGGCCACCGGGCCCGAACGCCCTGCGGGACGCCCGGGTGAGGGCCCTGACGGACGCACCGCCCCTGACCGCGTCGCCGCCGATCCGGCTGGAGGTCGTCGACGAGGACGACCTCTCCGGCGGCACCGTCCTCTTCCTCACCATCAACCACACGGCCCTGGACGGCCCGGCCTGCCTCCGTATCCTCGCCACGGCGGCGGAGCTGTACGGCGGCCGGGACAACTCGCCGGCCGCGCCTCCCGTACGTACACCCGAACCGCCCCAGGACCTGCCACCGACCCCGTCGCCCTGGTCGCCACCGGCCCGCGTGGCCCCCGGCACCCCCGAGCCCTCCCCCGGCAACGGCATGCTCGTCACCGAACTCCGCCTCCCCCACCGCCCCAAGGGCTCCCCCTACACGGTGAACGACCAGCTCATGGTCACCACGGCCCTGATGCTCGCCCACTGGAACAGGGAACACGGCGTCCGCCCCCGCCCGATGCGCATCACCATGCCGGTGGACGACCGCCCCCGGGACGCCTCGATGCCCATCGGCAACGGCACCCGGCTCGTCGAAGTCCCCTTCGCACCGGAGGAGTTGGACCCCGACGACATGCCCGGCCTGCTGCGCCGCACGGCCACCCGTACCCGCGCCCTCAGATCCCTCCCCCGCCCCCAGCTGGGCCACGGCGCCGCCCTGCTGACCGCGCCCTGGGCCCCGGTCGGCGTGCGGGCCGCGCTCACCCGGGGGCTGCGCAGGGCGGCCGCCCCCTGGACGTCCACGACGCTGCTCAGCAACATCGGCCGCGTCCCGTACCCGCTGGACTTCGGTGAGGAGGCGGGCCGCGCCCACGCCGTGTGGTTCTCGGCGCCTGCTCGTGTGCCGCGCGGCCTCACCGTCACCACCGCCTCCACGGCGGGCCGCCTGCACCTCGCCCTGCGCTGGTCGCGCACCCTCCTCGGGCACGGCGACGGCGCCCACCTCCGCGACCTCTTCGAGCACTACCTGCGCACCACGGAGGTCGACACCACGGAGGTCAACACCAGGGAGGGCAGCACCAAGGAGGGCACCCCATGACGCCCCCGACGCCTTCGACGCCCTCGGCGGCGACCGCGCCCCCGCGACGCGGCCTGCGCGACTTCTACGAGAACCCGGCCGTCCCCGTCGCCTCCGGCACCGCCCGCAGCGTCCGCCAGGCCCGCATGCTGGCCCAAGCGCTCGGTCCGGCCACCACGGACGGCCCAGGCGGCGCAGATGACACGGACGGGACAGACGGCCCAGGCGGCGGCCCGAAGACCGTCCTGGACATCGGATGCGGCGACGGCACCGCGGCCGCCACGGCCGCGCCCTTCCTCGCCGGTCACCGGATCGTCGGCGTCGACTGGTCGCAGGACGCCCTCGGACGCGCCCGTGCCCGGCTCCCGTACGCGGTGCGCGGTGAACTCACCGACGGCGGGCTGCCGTTCGCCTCCGCCTCCGCGGACGCCGTCCTGTTCAGCGAGGTGATCGAGCACCTCGTCGACCCGGACGACGCCCTCGACGAGATCCGCCGTGTACTGCGCCCCGGAGGCCATCTGATGCTCTCCACCCCCAACCTCGCCGCCTGGTACAACCGCGCCCTGCTCCTCGCCGGGGTGCAGCCCGTGTTCTCCGAGGTGAGCCTGCGCGCGATCCACGGCCGCCCGGGGCGGGAGGTCGTGGGGCATCTGCGGCTCTGCACCGCCCGCGCGCTGCGGGAGTTCGTGGCGGCGTCCGGCTTCGAGGTCGTGTCGGTGCGCGGGGCGCCCTTCCACGGCGTACCGCGTCCGCTGCGGGCACTGGACCGGCTGGCCTGTGCGGTGCCGTCGGCCGCGTCGATCCTGCTCCTGCACGCGCGGAGGACGTAGCCCATGTGGTGGGGAGTGGCCTCGGCACTGCTGGCGAACGTCCTGTACAGCACCGGATTCGTCCTGGAGAAACGGGCGCTCGGCACGCTGCCCCGGGTCTCGGTCCGGCGGCCCGCGCGGCTGCTGCGCCTGGTGCTCGGCAGTTGGCTGTGGATCGGCGGCTCGCTGGCGCTGGCCGCCGGTTTCGCCGCCCAGCTCGCCGTCTACCGCACCCTGCCGATCGCCGCCGCGCAGGGCATCTTCGTCTCCGGGCTCGTGCTGCTGGTGCTGCTCTCCGGGCGCCTGCTCGGCGAGGAGACGACCGGCCGCGAACGGTACGCGATCGGGGCCATCCTCCTCGCGCTGCTGATGGTGGTCCTGTCGCTGGACGAGGCCTCCGACACCGTGAGCCGGAGCGCGCCGTACGCCCTGGTCCTGACCGTGTGTCTGCCGGCGCTCGGCCTCGGCGTGTGGCTGTACGCCTCGGCCGAGCGGCGTGCCCGGCACCGTCACCGGCTGCCGACGACGGGCGTCGACTACGGTGTGGCGGTGGGCCTGCTGTACGGGGTGAGCTCGCTGGCCATCAAGGGCGTGTCGAGCCACCTGACGACGAGCGGCCTCGGCGAGGCGCTTCTCGGCCTGCTGCGCTCCCCGTACCCGTACCTCCTCCTCTTCACCGGCGCCTTCGGTCTCGTCATGTCGCAGGCGGCGCTGCAGCGTTCCCGCGCCTCGCTGATCGTGCCGGTGTGCACCACCGTGACGTGCCTGTTCACGGCGGTGCTCGGCACGCTGTCGTTCGGCGAGGCGCTGCCCGACGACCCGCTGCGGCTGGCGCTGCGCGTGGCGGGCACGGCGCTCGCGGTGACCGTACTGCTGTCGATGCCGAAGCACGACGCACCCCGACCCGCACCCCAACCACCCGTGGGTGCCAAGGAGTTGACTCCACCATGAACCCCGAGGACCCGCTCCTGAAGATCCTGGCGTGCCCGCTGGACAAGGGCCCGCTGCACCTGGTGACCGAGAAGGAAGCCGCCGAGACCCCCAAGCCCGCCCAGGCGGCCGAGGCGCTGTACAACCCCCGGCTGCACCGCCGTTACCCGATCGTCGACGGCATCCCGCAGCTGCTGCCGTCCTCGGGCGAACAGGTCACCGAGGACGAACACGAGGAACTGATCAAACGAATCGAACGAACCCAACGAACCCAACGAACCGAACGAATCAACCGGATCAACCGGACGTCGTCATGACTCTCGCCGCCCGCCTCGCCCCCTTCCTGCCCACCCGGCTGATCGCCATGGCGGCCGGAGTCGTCTACCCGCGCTTCGAGCCGGAGCTCGCGCGGCTCGGCGAGCTGTGCCCACCGGACTGCGGCACGGCCGTGGACGTCGGCGGCTGGTACGGCCCGTGGACGCAGCGCCTCGCCGGGCGGGCCCGTCAGGTGGTCACCGTCGAGCCGGTCCCCCGTCTGGCCCGGCTGCTGACCTCGGCGGCGCCCGCGAACGTCCGTGTCGTCCAGGCCGCCGCCTCGGACCGCCCCGGCACCGCCCGGTTGTGGCTGCCGTCGGGCGACGAGGGCGAGCGGGGCGTGTCGTCGCTGGTCCGCCGGGACATCCACGCCCGCGCGCTGGACGTCCGCTGCGTCACGCTGGACGGTCTGGGGCTGCGGGACGTCGGCTTCATCAAGATCGACGTGGACGGCAGCGAACAGGCCGTCCTGCGCGGTGCCCGTCGGATCCTCACCCGCGACCGCCCGGCCCTCTTCGTCGAGCTGGAGTCCCGGATCCAGCCGATCGTCCCGGTCGTGGACCTCCTCGCCGGCCTCGGCTACGCCGGCTGGGTCCTCCCCGGGCGCAGCTGGCTCCCCCTGGACCCGGTGGCGCTGGAGGCCCACCAGGCGAAGGCGTCGTACGTCGTCACGCAGGGCCTGCTGCGCCGGGTGCTGCCCCTCCTCCGGGGCCCGCGCTACGTGAACTCGGTCCTCTTCCTCCCGGACGGCCGCCGCCCGGGAGACCGGCCTGAGGGCGTACGCGACCATGGAGCGCATGCCCTCCGCGAAACGCCCCGCTAGCTCCTCCGGCCGGTTCACACCGCTCGACTTCCAGCTCGTCCTGCTGCGCCGCATGGCCGACCACAACGGCGACCTCGTCGAGGCCGCCCGCCATGAGCTGGGCGTCTCGATCGCCGACATGCGCGAGGCCAACAAGCGCTGGCAGGCGATGCTGCGCTCACCGCGTTCCCGCGCGGCCGTGTCCCGGTACCGCTCGGTCCTCGGGGAGCCCGAGTCGGTCATCTCCCGAAGGATCGGCGACCTGGAGTGCGAGGCGCTGTGCTGGCCCGTCCCTCTCTGGCCGGACCTGCGCTTCGAGGTGATGGTCGCCCCGAACGGTGTGGTGTGGAACGAGTGGCTGGTGCGCGCCCCGGACTCCGCCGCGCCCGAGCTGCGCACGCTGGAGGACCTCACCCCCTGGTCCTGCACCGTCGACGAGGCGGCCCGCGCGTTCGCCCCCGCCCGCCCCCTGGAGGGCACCGCCCCCACCCGCTTCGGCCTCGCCTTCACGGCACCGGACGCGGGGGGCGTACGACGGGAGTGCGTGGCGGAGTTCACGTGGGGGCTGCTGCAGCGGGTGGCGGTCGACGGCTGACCCTGGGCGGATACGGCGTGCAGCGGGACAACCGGAGCGGGCTGCCGGAGTACTACTACGACGCCACGACCGGCTCCCTGACCTGTTCAGCGCTACGGTGGCCGCCTGTGCAACGCGCCCACGAACAAGCCGGAACGCCATTACGTTCAAGGGATACATGCAGTCCCACCACCGTTCCTAAAGACTGAGCGGTAGTAAGTCCTGTTGCCAGGACGCATGCTCAGCCGCGTGCTCCGAACGGTGTTGGGCACGCTGGTCTCCCGCTTTCGCTTCACATCCGGGCGGCACGACTCCTGGTCGTGGTCCGGGGATGAGGGGGCGGGGTTCCTCACGCCGTGGAATGTCCGGTCGGGCCTGGACGGTCCGATGCCCGTAACGATCGCTCTGGTCGTTACGGGGCGGTGCCGCCCGTCGCCGGATCGAGTGGCCTTACGTGTGGGGGTGGTCAGCGGCTGCTGCCAGTGCTGGGCACCCCACCGGGAGGTGTAGGCCGGGTCCACCGCGACGAGGGCGATGTCCTGTTCGGCGGCCATCGACACGAGTCTGGCCTTGAGTCGCGTGGTGGGGAAGCGGGAGATCAGGCGACGGAAGCGCTTGTTGCGGCCGTGCTTCTCGCGGCTGGTGCTTTCGGTGAAGTCAAGGTCCTCGATGGCGATCGCCGCCGCCCCGCACCGCTGGGCGTAGTGCAGCAAGCGGGTGAGGGTGTGCCGGATCTGGGCGTCGCGGTGCTGCGTGCTGCTGGACAGGTCGTAGAAGAAGCGTCTGGGTTCGCCGACGGGGTTGCCGTGGACATCGAGGTGCCAGGCGGCGAGGTGGTCGTCGTTCATGTCTACTGCCACCACGCCCTTCGCGAGAGCCGACTGAAGCGGCAACACGCGGGCGGGGGTGCGCTGCCAGGAGGCAGTGACGTACCAGCGGCCGCGGACGATGTCGTGGTGGATGCGGTAGGCCACCGCCCGGTTGTTGGTGATCCGGTCCCGCCACTCCTCGCCCCGGTGCCGGAACACCACGGCGGCGTCCAGCAGGTACCGGCCGTGCGGGGCGTTGGCCAGATGGGTCAGGACAGCCGGCAGCTTGATTGAAACCCGCCCGTCCTCGGTGATGCGGATGGTCTCGTTGCCCAGGCGCTTGCCGGACTCCCCGTCCGCGGTCAGGAACATCCGCGCTGCCCGCCACCGCTCACGCCACGCAGCTTCGTCCAGTCCGGCCTGATCCAGGTGATGGCGCAGGTGTGCGAGCCGTTTGCCTCCGCGCACGACATGCACGGCGCCGACCGCCCAGTCCGCCTCCAGCGCGGCCAGACGGTCCTTGAGCGCGTGCAAGCGGCGGGACTTGGCATGCCACTGCGCCCGGGAGCCGTACCCGCGCACCAGCCCTTCACGTTTGTTCGCCTTGGCGCCCAGCGGGCGGGCCAGCCGGGCCTCGATGGAGGCGACCTGTCCGCGCAGCCAGGCCATCTCGGCCATCTGGCCGCGCCTAGCCAACCCCCACTGGTCATGCGTGGCCTTGGTGATGCTGCCCGCCCAACGTGCCGACGAGCAGCCGGTCAGCCCTCTCTTGCGCACCGCCCACGCGTCCGTGCCGAGATCCAGTCCCTGCTGGGAGCGCACCGCGAGATCCCGCGACGCCAGCGACCCAAGGAACGCACCCACCTCAGGCAGCACGGCCACGTCCGCCTCCGACACCCGTAGCCGGGCCCGGATCGCCACCCCCGCCGGGCCGGGCACCACAAACGGCGCCCTCACCTGCCGCAGCCCGCCCATCCCGCACCCCCGCCCCTGACGCTGAGGAACCGTCACCAGACCCAACGAGCCCACACCACAGGGGTCACGCATTCGACAGACAAACTCCCGTTCATCTCACCGCGAAGCCTGTCAATGCACCCTCACCGGCAGCACTAGTACTCACTGTGTGCGATCCGGCCGTTACCGGCCGGCGGCCGCCAGGATCGCCTCGGCCACAGCCGGCACCGAGTCCGGGTGCAGGTCGAGGAAGAGGTTCGGCTCCACCAGCTCCAGCTCCATGAGCCGGGGCTCACCGTCGTCCCCGAGCACCAGGTCGACCCGGGCGTACAGCAGGTCGGGGTCGCCCGGTACGGCCGCCAGCGCGCTCTCGGCGACCAGGACCTCGGCCGGAGTCGGGGTCCAGGGCTCCAGGCCGGGGTGGGCCACCTTGTCCGCGTCGTACGCCGTGCCGGGGGCGAGCACCGCTCCCTTGCGGCTGGCGTGCAGCAGCCGCCCGCCGAAGAACTGCAGCGCCCGCTCACCGGTGACGTCGATGCCCCGCATGTACGGCTGCACCATCGCGGTGAACCCTTCCGCGTGCATCCGCGCGAGGTGCCCGAGGGCCGTCTCCCGGTCGGCGGGCGTGTACCGCGCCGCGTACCGGGCGCCCGCGCCGGAGGTCGGCTTCACCACGTACTCCCGGTCGTCCGGGAGGCCTGGGGCGTCGCCGGGCGCGAGGTACCGGGTGGGCACGACGGGCACCCCGGCCGCCGCCAGCTGCCCGAGGTAGCGCTTGTCGGTGTTCCAGCGCACGACGTCCGCCGGATTCACGAGCCGGGTGGCCTTCCCGCACCGCGTGACCCAGTCCGCGAACTCCTCCGCCCGCCAGCTGTAGTCCCACGTGGAGCGGATGACCACGAGGTCGTAACCGGCCCAGTCCGCCTCCGGGTCGTCCCAGTACACGGCGCTCGCCTCGGCCCCGGCCGCCGCCAGCGCCCGCAGCAGCACCGGCAGATCGCGATCCTTGCTCACCCCGGACCCGGGGTCGTAGGTGGCGAGCGCTATGCGGGGCGTGTGTGTCACGGGGCTCCATCCTCGTCCGACGACTGTCCGTGCGGCCGGTTCAGGACGGTCGCGCTCCGTACCGGCTCCAGGCGCGAAGCCAACAACAAGGGCCGCAACCGCGGCAACCCGTTTGACCTTCCCCTTCGGTGAAGCCCCAGCATCAGGAGCGGAACGGGGAACGGCCAGGACCAGGGGGAACCGTGGGCATGCTGACGATCGGCGCCTTCGCGAAGGCGTGCCGGCTCTCGCCGAAGGCGCTGCGGCTGTACGACGAGCTGGAGCTGCTGAGGCCCGCCCGGGTGGACCCGGAGACCGGGTACCGCTACTACGCGGTGGAGCAGCTGGAGCAGGCGCGGCTGGTGGCGTGGCTCAGGCGGCTGGGGATGCCGCTGGCGCGGATCCGGGAGGTGTGCGCGCTCGACGGGCCCGCCGCCGGCCGGGAGATCCGGGCGTACTGGGCGCAGGTCGAGGCCGAGACGGCGAACCGCCGGGACCTGGCGGCGTTCCTCGTGGACCACCTCACAGGTACCTCTGGGAAGGACACCACCATGCTGGAACTCCGTTACGCCGCCCTCTCCGACACCGGACTGGTCCGTCCGGCCAACCAGGACACCGCCTACGCGGGCACCCGCGTCCTCGCCGTGGCCGACGGCTTCGGCTCCGGCGGGGCGCACGCGTCCAGGGCCGCCGTGGAGGCGCTGAAGATCCTGGACCGCGAGACCCGCGAGACGCTCCCCGCGGGCAGCGTGCTGAACCTGCTGGACGACGCGGTGCAGGGCGCGACCCGGGCCGTACGGGACGTCGCGGCGGCGGACGAGGAGGTGGGGACGACCCTCACCGCGATGCTCTGGACCGGCTCGCAGCTCGCCCTGGTCCACATCGGCGACTCGCGCGCGTACCTGCTGCGCGACGGCGAGCTCTTCCGGATCACCCACGACCACACGCTCGTCCAGTCGATGATCGACGAGGGCCGGCTGACGGCGGAGGAGGCCTCGGCGCACCCCCAGCGGGCCCTGCTCCTCAAGGGCCTGAGCGGCGGCGACTCCGTCCCGGCCCCGGACCTCCGCCTGCGGGACGCCCTGCCCGGCGACCGGTACCTGCTGTGCTCCGACGGCCTGTCGGGGGTCCTGTCGGACACGGACATCGAGCGGACCCTGTCGTCGGTCCCCGGCCCCGAGGACGCGGCACGCGCCCTCGTCGCGGGGGCGAACGACGCGGGCGGCCCGGACAACGTGAGCTGCGTGGTGGCCGACGTGGTGCGGGCGGGGTAGTCCTGGACAGCCCTGTCTCGGTCCTCTCGGCTGTCCAGCACGGGACTACAGCGGCAGCTGCACGGCGTCGCGTAGCCGCCCGGAAGCCGGTGTCGGTGCGCTCCTCAGTCGGTGCGCTCGTCGTCGAGGTCGCGGACGAGGCCGCGCAGGACGGGGCCGTAGTCGGGGTGGGCGAGGGCAGAGGCCATCTGGGCGACGAGGTAGTCGGCCGGGTTGCCGGTGTCGTACCAGCGGCCCTGGATGGCCTGCCCGTACACCGCGCGGGTGCCGGCGTAGGCGTTGATGGCGTCGGTCAGGTAGATCTCGCCCTCACGGCGCTCGTACCAGCGCCGGGTCTGCTCACGCAGCTCGTCGATGATCCCGGGGGTGATGACGTAGCCGCCGATGGCCGCGTACGAGGACGGCGCGTCGGCGGGGGCGGGCTTCTCGACGAGGCCGGTGATCCGCAGCAGGCCGTCGCCGAGGTCCTCCTTGACTATGGGCACGCCGTAGCGCTGGGAGTCGCCCGGATCCATCGGCATGAGGGCCAGCACCGGGCAGGCGGTCTGCTCGTAGGCGCGGATCAGCTGCTGGGCCCGGGGCACCTCGGCCACGAACACGTCGTCCGGCCAGAGCACCAGCACCGGCTCGTCGCCGATGTTGCGGGCGGCGTTGAGGACGGGGGTGCCGTTGCCGTAGGGGCCGTGCTGGTCGAGGTAGGTGATGTGCCCCCGGCGGGCCAGCTCGGCGACCTCCTCCACCGCGTCCGCGTAGGCCGTCTTGCCGTCCTCGCGCAGCTGCTCGACCAGGGCGGGATTGGGCCGGAAGTGCTCCTGGATGAGTGACTTCCCGCCCGAGACCACGATGGTGATGTCGGTGATGCCGGAGTCCACCAGCTCGCGCACGGTGTGCTCGATGACGGGCTTGTCGCCGACCGGGAGCATCTCCTTCGGCGTGGCCTTGGTCAGGGGCAGCAGGCGGGAGCCGAGCCCGGCGGCGGGGATCACGGCCCTGCGGATCGTCGGGGACATCACGTCTCTCTCGGTCGAACGGCACACCGCGTCGGACCGCACGGTGTACGCCGACGCTACCAACGCGCGGCGAGACCACCGTACGGCGAGGCCAACGCACCGGCTCGGCCCCCGGCTACCTCTCCCCCTCCGGGTCCCAGTCCAGCAACCGCACCTTCGCGACCGTCCGCACGTGGTTGCGCATCGCGGTGGCCGCCTGCCTGGGCTGCCGGTCGGCGATGGCGTCGAGGATGGCCTGGTGCTGGGCGAGCGAGCGAGTGGGGCGGCCGGGCTGGCGGAGGGACTCGGTGCGGCTCTCGGCGATCTGGTCGGCGATGGAGCGCATGAACTCCGCGAGGATGCTGCTGTGCGCGGCCGCGGTCACGGCCGCGTGGAACAGGCGGTCGCCCTCCACACCGTGCCCGTCCTCCTCGATCTCCCGGGTCATGTGGGCGAGCGCGGACCGCATCGCGGCCAGGTCCTCGTCCGTGCGGCGCTCGGCGGCCAGTTCGGCGAGTTTGGTCTCCAGGGCCTCGCGGGCCTCCAGGACGTCGGGGAGGCGCCGGCGGCGCTCGACCATGTCCTCGACGGGCTCGACGTCCAGGCTGTCGCGGACCAGGTACGTACCACCGCCGTGCCGGGCCTCCACCAGGCCCTGGACCTCCAGCACGACGATCGCCTGCTTCACGGAGGCGCGGCTGACACCCAGCCGCTGGGCGAGGTCGCGCTCGGGCGGCAGCCGGTCGCCGGCGCGCAGGCCGCCCTCGGCGACGTACTGGCGCAGCCGGTCGAGCACCTGCTCGTAGAGGCGCTGTTTCGTCATGGGGCGCAGGGCGTCGGTCACGGGCTCCCCCTCTCGTCGGGAGAGTAACACCGGGCCCTTTACTGGCTGAGTGGATGAGCCAATTTCGGCGCGACCTCTTGACGTGACTCCCGGCGGGGCCCACGCTGACTCGCCAGCACCCCCGCCCAAAGTGGCTCAGCCACTCATCCACTCACGCCCAGGCCGCTCACCCCTCACCTCAGTCGCCGCACCTCGGACTCAGCCCCTCCGGGACCCAACGACGGGAGCCCGTATGTCCCCCGAACTCATCTCGATCCTCGTCCTCGTCGTGGTGTTCGTCATCGCCACGACCCGCTCCGTCAACATGGGCGCGCTGGCCTTCGCCGCGGCCTTCGGGGTGGGCACACTCGTCGCCGACCTCGACGCGGACGGCATCTTCGCCGGCTTCCCCGGTGACCTCTTCGTCGTCCTCGTCGGCATCACGTACCTCTTCGCGATCGCCCGCGCCAACGGCACCACCGACTGGCTGGTGCACGCCTCGATCCGGCTGGTGCGCGGGCGGGTGGCGCTGATCCCCTGGGTGATGTTCGCCCTCACCGGCGCGCTCACGGCGATCGGCGCGGTCAGCCCGGCCGCGGTCGCCATCGTCGCGCCGCTCGCTCTGAGCTTCGCCGTCCGGTACCGGATCAGCCCGCTGCTGATGGGCACGATGGTGGTGCACGGCGCGCAGGCCGGCGGCTTCTCTCCGATCAGCATCTACGGCACGATCGTCAACGGCATCGTCGAGCGCGAGAAGCTCCCGGGCAGCGAGGTCACGCTCTTCCTGGCCTCCCTCGTCGTCAACCTCGTCATCGCCGCCATCGTCTTCGTCCTCTTCGGCGGGCTCAAGCTGTGGGCCCAGGGCTCGGTGGCGGTGGACGGGGACGCTGCCGGTGAGCCCGGGTCCGGAGGGGGTTCCGGCACGGCCGAGCCCAGCACCGGCGGCACCGGCACCAGCAGCGGCAGCGGCACGGGCACCTCCAGCGGCACAGCCGGTACGAGCCCCACCGCCGTCGCCACATCCGCCACATCCACCACCGCCGCCCCCGCCCGCCCCGGCGAACCCGGTACCGACACCACCCGCCTCACCCCCGCCCGCGCCGCGACCCTCACCGGACTGGTCGCCCTCGTGGTCGCCGTGCTCGCCTTCGACCTGGACGCGGGGCTCACCGCGATCACCCTCGCCGTGCTGCTGAGCGCCGCATGGCCGGAGGACAGCCGCGTGGCGGTCGGGCAGATCGCGTGGCCCACCGTGCTGCTGATCTGCGGTGTCCTCACCTACGTGGGCGTGCTGGACGAGATGGGCACCATCACCTGGGCCGGCGAGGGCGTCAGCGGCATCGGCGTCCCGCTGCTGGCCGCCGTGCTGCTGTGCTACATCGGCGCGATCGTGTCGGCGTTCGCCTCGTCCGTGGGCATCATGGGCGCGCTGATCCCGCTGGCGGTGCCGTTCCTGGCACAGGGCGAGATCGGGGCGATCGGCATGGTGTCGGCGCTCGCCGTGTCGGCGACGGTCGTGGACGTGAGCCCCTTCTCGACGAACGGCGCGCTGGTGCTGGCCGCGGCACCGGACGTCGACCGGGAACGTTTCTTCCGGCAGCTGATGGTGTACGGAGGGATCGTGGTGGCGGCGGTGCCCGCCGTGGTGTGGCTGGTCATGGTCGTCCCCGGCTGGGGATAGGCCCACGGGCGGCAGCCACGGCAACAGACGAAAGCAGCTGACGCACGACAGCTGACGCGAACAGCCAAGGAGTACAACCCGTGTCCTCACTCTTCCCGGCCCTGACCGACTCCCCGGCCGACTCCCCGGCCGAGCGGCCCGCCCTGCGGTTCGGCGAACGCTCCCTGACGTACGCGGAACTCGCCGCGGCGGCGGGCGCGCTCGCCGGGCGCGTCCGGGAAGCGGGCCGGGTCGCCGTCTGGGCGACCCCCACGCTGGAGACGGCCGTCGGCGTGGTGGCCGCCCTGCTGGCCGGGGTGCCCGCCGTACCGCTCAACCCGAAGTCGGGCGACGGCGAGCTGGGGCACATCGTCAGGGACAGCGCGCCCGCCCTCGTCCTCACCGCACCGGGCACCGAACTCCCGCCCGCCCTGAGCGGCCTGGAGCGCGTCGACATCGACGTAAGGGAGCGGGCGCCGTACGCCCCCGCCGAATCCCCCGGCTCCGCCCCCGCCGGCATCACCGCCGAATCCCCCGCCCTCGTCGTCTACACCTCCGGCACCACCGGCCCGCCGAAGGGCGCCGTCATCCCCCGCCGTGCCATCGCCACCACCCTGGACGCGCTGGCCGACGCCTGGCAGTGGACCGGGGACGACGTCCTGGTCCACGGGCTGCCCCTCTTCCACGTGCACGGGCTGATCCTGGGCATCCTCGGCCCGCTGCGGCGCGGCGGCTCCGTACGGCACCTGGGGCGGTTCACCGCCGAAGGCGTCGCCCACGAGCTGAACGAGGGCGCCACCATGTTGTTCGGCGTGCCGACGATGTACCACCGGCTCGCCGAGGCGCTCCCCGACGACCCCGCGCTCGCGAAGGCGCTGGGCCGGGCGCGACTGCTCGTGTCCGGTTCGGCGGCGCTGCCGGTGCACGACCACGAGCGGATCGCGGCGGCGACCGGGCGGCGCGTCGTCGAGCGGTACGGCATGACCGAGACCCTCATGAACACGAGCGTGCGCGCGGACGGCGAGCCGCGCGCCGGGACGGTCGGAGTCCCCCTGCCGGGCGTGGAGTTGCGGCTGGTGGAGGAGGACGGCACGGCCATCACGGCGTACGACGGCGAGACCGTCGGCGAGATCCAGGTGCGCGGCCCGAACCTCTTCACGGAGTACCTGAACCGCCCGGACGCGACCGCGGCCGCGTTCACCGGCGACGGCTGGTTCCGCACGGGCGACATGGCGGTCCGGGACGCCGACGGGTACGTACGGATCGTGGGCCGCAAGGCCACCGACCTGATCAAGAGCGGTGGTTACAAGATCGGCGCGGGTGAGATCGAGAACGCGCTCCTCGAACACCCGGCGGTGCGCGAGGCCGCCGTCACGGGCGAACCGGACGACGACCTCGGCGAGCGCGTAGTCGCCTGGATCGTGCCCACCGACCCCCAGTCCCCGCCCGCCGCCGACGACCTGGCCGACCATGTGGCCCGCCGTCTCGCCCCGCACAAGCGCCCCCGCACCGTGCGCTTCCTCGACACTCTCCCCCGCAACGACATGGGCAAGATCATGAAGCGGGCGTTGAAGCATGACTGAGCCGCCCGCCCGGTACGACGGGTACGACACCCGTTGCTCCGCCCGCGAGATCATCGCCCTGGTGACGGACGAGTTCACCCAACTGCCCGCTCCCGAGAAGGAGTACGAGCCCGACGGCCCTCTCGCCTGGCAGGGGTACGACGCCTCGCGCGCCCGCGCCGCCGAACGCACCGGTGAGGAGGAGTCGGTGGTCTGCGGGCGGGTGACGATCGGCGGTACCCAGGCCGTGGTGGTGGCCTTCGAGTTCGGATTCCTCGGCGGTTCGCTCGGGGAGCGGACCGGGGACCTGCTTCAGGCGGCGTACACGGAGGCACGTGAGCACCGGCTGCCCGTCGTGTCGCTCGTCGCGACGGGCGGGAGCCGGATGCAGGAGGGCATGCGCGCGCTCGCCCAACTCCAGCGCGTGGCCCGGCAGTCGGCGCTGACGCGGGAGGCGGGGCTGCCCCAGGTCGCCGTGCTGCGGGACCCGACGACCGGGGGCGGCTGGGCCACCCTGGGCGCGGGCGCCGACGTCGTCCTCGCGCTGCCCGGTGTCCAGGTGGGCTTCGCCGGCTCCCGGGTGCGCCCGCCGGGCGCCGACCCGGCGGCGTACACGGCCGAGGCCCAGGTGGCGGCGGGCGCGGCCGACGCGGTCGTACGGCCCGAGGACCTGCGCGGGGCGCTGACGCTGTGGCTGGAGCTGCTGACCGGCCCCTCCCGGCATCCCGCGCCCCCGCCGGCCGCCCTGGGCCCCTCCACGGACCTCCCGGCCACCGGCTGGGCGGCCGTCCTGCGCGCCCGCTCCCCCGAACGCCCCCGCGCCGAGGCCTACCTGGACGCGTACTTCACGCGCCGCGCGGCCATCGCCGGCGACCGCTGCGGCGGCACCGATCCGGGGGTGCTGTGCGGCTTCGGCGAGCACGAGGGCCGGACCGTCGCGTACGCGGCCCAGTGCGGCACGGCGACCCGCCCCGCCGGGTACCGCACGGCGGCCCGGCTGATCCGCCTCGCGGGCCGGCTGGGCATCCCCGTGCTGACGCTGGTGGACACGCCGGGCGCCGCCAACGACGCCGAGGCGGAACGACAGGGCGCCGGAGGGTCGATCGCGGACGTGTTCGACGCCGTGGCCACCGCCCGGACCCCGGTCACCACGCTGGTCATCGGCGAGGGCGGCTCCGGCGGTGCCCTCGCGCTGGCCGCGCCCGGCAGCACGTGGGCCACCCCGGACAGCTACTTCTCGGTCATCGCCCCCGAGTTGGCGGCCGCGATCCTCAAACGCCCGGAGGACCAGGCGCGGGTCACGGCCGACGAACTGAGGGTACGGCCGCAGGACTTGGCGGCGCTGGGGGTCGTCCGCGGTATCACGTGACCCGGGTCACGCACACCCGTTCGGGGTATGTGTACGGCGTGTGGAAAAGGAGACAGCGCGCGTACCGTCCGTGACAATAGGCTGGTTGGGCGTCACGAGCGACAGGACGGGCAGGACGGGGGCGTGGTGGAAGGCTTAGTGGAGTTCACGACCGACGACGGTGCCGTGGTCACCGTGGAGGCCGTCGAGGAGGGGCCCGGGTCGGGCTCCCGTCTCGTGTCCCGCGGGGACGACGGCGCGGTCCGGGCGACGCGGACCTTCGAGGGCTCCTTGGAGGGTGTGCGCTCCGCGGCCGCGTCCGCGTTGCGGGTCTTCCGGGACGGTTCGCTGCAACCCGACGCGGTGGAGATCGAGTTCGGTGTGAAGCTCACCGCGGAGGCGGGCGCGCTGATCGCGAAGAGCGCGGTCGAGGGGCATCTGGTGGTCAAGCTCTCCTGGTCCCCAGGGCGGTCGGACGCTCCCCCGGAGCCCCCCTCGGCGTCATGACGAGCGCCGCCTGGCACGCCAGGATCAGCTGCGGGCGCGACACCGGCGCCGGCTTCCTGGTCACCGCACGCCATGTCCTGACCTGTGCGCACGTCGTCGCCCGCGGCGACACCGACCCGGTGAGCGTGTCCTTCGCGCACGGCGGCGGGGAGGCCGTCGGTGCCCGCGTCGTCGCGCACGGCGGCTGGGACGGCCGCGACACGGACGCCGGTGACCTCGCCGTCCTGGAGCTCGACCGGACCGTCGACCTGAAGCCCGCCGAGTTCGCGGCACCCGACGAGGCGTACGGTCACCCGCCGCGCAAGCTGCTGGCGTACGGCTTCCCCAAGCACTACGACGAGGGCACGCTCGCCGAGTACCGGGCCACGGCGGGCCAGTTGATCGCCGGGGAGTGGGTGCAGCTGGAGGCGTGGGCCGGGCACGGGCAGCCGCTGGTGCCCGGGTTCAGCGGGGCGGCGGTGACGCTCGCGGACAGCGGCCGGGTCGTCGGCATGGTCTCGTCGGCGGCCCGCGACCCCGGCGTCCGCAACGGGCGGATGCTGCCCGCGAACGTCATGGCCCGCTACTGGCCCCGCCTCGGCGACCTGATCCCGACCCCGGAGTACGACGGCCCGCAGAAGGAGCGGCTGCGGCTGCTGGTCGAGGAGGCGGGGCGCCACGGCGACCTGGAGTGCGGCCCCCAGCGGCTCTACCAGGAAGCCGTCACCGTCTTCGGTCCCCCGCCCCCGCCGCACGGCTTCGCCTCCCTGTGGGACGCCGCCTGGTACCTCCTGTCCGAGGTGACGGACACGAAGGCGGCGGTCCGGTTCGCCGAGCGGCTCGCCGACTTCGTCGAGGACAAGCAGACCCGGACCGCCCTGCGGTCCTGGCCGTACACGGGCGCCGAGGCGGTGCCGGACCACGTGCCCCTGAGTGCACCCCTGCACGGAAGCAGTACGGGAGGCGGGGCTGGAATCGGTGAGGGAATCGGTGAGGGAAGCGGTACGCACACCTGGTCCCCGATCCTCGTCGAGATCGCGCCCAGCGGCTCCGGGGACCAGTTCCTGGTGGAGGTGTCCGCGTACAACGGGAACCACCGCCGGGTCGTGGGCCGGCGCCGGCTGTCCGCCGACCGGGTGCGGGCCTACGCCCTGGAGCGCATCGACGAGGCGTACCACGCGCTGGAGCCGGGTGCCCGGGAGCTGCTCGCCTTCGTGCTGCCGCGCCGGTGGCTCAACGCGGACGTGGCGCACTGGCAGCGCAGCGCCGACGACGACAGCCCGCTCGGCGCCTTCGCACCGCTGGTCGTGATGGACCTGGAGCGGCGGCGCAGCGGCGGCCTCCAGTTCAAGCTCCTGCAGAAGTGGCGGGACCTCGACGCCCAGCGGTCGGCCCGGCTGCGCCGCATCGGCTGCGGGTCCGTCGGGCAGGACCCGGGGAAACTGACCGTCGCCCTGCGCCGGGGCGCGGACGTCGTCGGCTTCGGCACCCCGCCGCGCACGGACGGTACCCGGCGGCTGTTCAGGGCCGGGCTGAACGCGGCCGTGCCGGTGATGCTGTGGCCGCGCTCCGGCTGCCGGGGCGGGCCGTCGCACGAGGACTGTCGGGGTACGGCCTTCCTGGACCGCCTCGCCGAACACCTGGCCGACCTGCCGCCGGGTGAACTTCCCTCGTACGTCCATGAGTTGCGCGAGACTGCGTACGCCTCCGAGTCGTCCGAGACTCACTGGGCGTACGACCTGGCGCTGCTCTGGGAGGACCCCCGCTGTCTGCCCGACCCCGTCGGCTACCAGCACTCGCCGGTCGGGTGAGCCGCACGCGCGAGAACCGGACCGGCACGCCCGCACGCACGCACCCGCACCCCCATCCGCAAGCACCCGCACGCACGCACTCGCACGAGGAGCACACCCCCATGTCCCTGTGGCCCGTCTACACGGGTTCGAGCGAGCCCCACGACGGCATCGACCGGCTGCCCGACCCGCCACCGTGGCGTGCCTTCGACGGCGGCCCGGCCCTGGCCACCCCCGCCGACGGTGACGACGCCTCGGCCTCCTCCCCCGACCGCCGCCACCGCGCCCGCACCTACCGCGCCACCGACCGCGCGGTCCAGCTCGTCAACGCGGCCCTGTACCTGCGCAGGCCCCTGCTCGTGACCGGCCCGCCCGGCAGCGGCAAGTCGAGCCTCGCGTACGCGGTGGCCCGTGAGCTCGGGCTCGGCCCGGTGCTGCGCTGGAACATCACCAGCCGGACGACACTGCGCGACGGCCTCTACCAGTACGACCCGCTGTCGCGCCTGTACGCGGCCGGACGCGCCGCCGCGCGCGAGCAGCGCGCCGCGCACCGTGAGCAGGCGCCGCTCGACGGCGAACTCCAGGACCATCTGCGTCTGGGCCCCCTGGGCACGGCCCTCCTGCCGTACGGCCGCCCCCGCGCCCTGTTGATCGACGAGATCGACAAGAGCGACCTGGACCTGCCGAACGACCTGCTGAACGTCCTGGAGGAGGGCCAGTACGAGATCCCGGAGCTGGTGCGGGCCGCCCGGCACACCCCCACGGCCGAGGTGATGGTCGACGGGACGGACGACCGGGTGCCCGTGGCGCGCGGCAGGGTGCGCTGCCGGACGTTCCCGTTCGTGGTGCTGACCAGCAACGGCGAGCGAGAGTTCCCGCCGGCCTTCCTGCGCCGCTGCGTCCGCCTCGAACTGCACCAGCCGCGCGACACGCATCTGGAGCAGATCGTGCGCGCCCACCTGGGGGAGCCCGACGCTTACGCCCGCGAGCTGATCGACCGCTTCATGGACCGGGGCACGGACGGGGAACTGGCGACGGACCAGTTGCTGAACGCCGTCTACCTGACCGGGGTGGCGGGCCTCGACGCCACGTCGCGCGACGAGCTCGCCGAGCAGCTGATGCCGTATCTGAGCCGCTCCGGGGACGAGGCGGACACGTTCTGATGAGTTCCGAGGGAGACGGGAGTTCCGAGGGAGACGGGACGGAGGGGATCGGCCGGCTCGCCGACCTGCTCGCCCAGGCGGGCGGCGGCGAGCCGCCGACCTCCGTCGAGCTGGCCGAACTGCTGTGGCTGGCCGGGCACATGGCGGGGCCGGAGGCGTCCGGTGACGGCCGTGCGGCCGGCCGGCCGCACGAGCGCCGGACCCCGGAGTCGAGCACCGCGCCGCTCCTTCCCTCTCCCCGCCCGGAGCCGCCCGGGCCCACGCCGGCCCCCGGGACACACGAGAAGGACACGGAGACGGGTTCGGGCTCGGGTTCCGACTCGGGTCCGGGACCGCGACAGGCACCTGGACCGCACCCGGCGCACCCCGACGACCGCGTCCCCCTGCGCCTGCCCGGCACGGGCGGGGGCGACGGCGGCAGCCCCGTGGGGCACACCGCGCTGCTGGCCCCCGCACCGCCGATGCTGTCCCACCCCCTCGCCCTCCAGCGCGCCCTGCGCCCCCTCAAGCGCCGGGTCCCGGCGCCCTTCGGGCAGGAGGTGGACGAGGAGGCGACAGCCCACCGCATCGCCCTGCTCGGCGCGTCACCCCAGTGGTGGCAGCCCGTCCTGCGCCCGGCGACCGAACGCTGGCTGACCCTGCACCTCGTGTACGACTCCGGTCCGACCATGCCCGTATGGGGCCCGCTCGTCCGCGAACTGCGCACGGCACTCGCGCAGTCGGGCGTGTTCCGCACGGTGGAGTCGCACCGGCTGTCGGCCGACGGCACGGTGCGGCGGCCGGGTTCGCAGGAGTCGTACGCCGACGGCCGCACCGTCACCCTGATCGTCTCCGACTGCATGGGCCCGCAGTGGCGCGAGGGCGCGGCGGGCGAGCGCTGGTACCGCACACTGCGGCGGTGGGCCGCGCGGATGCCGGTGGCCGTGGTCCAGCCGCTGCCGGAACACCTGTGGCGCACCACGGCACTGCCCGCCGCGACCGCGCGGATCACGTCTCCCGCCCCGGCGGCGCCCAACTCGGCGTACCAGGTGGACTCGTACGTCATGGACGCCGCCGAACCCGGTTCGCTTCCCCTTCCCGTGCTGGAACCCTCGGCGCCCTGGCTCGCGAACTGGTCGAAGCTCCTGGGCCGGGCGGGCCGGCTGCCGGGCTCCGTCGCCCCGCTCGGGCCGGTGCCTCCCCTGGACCCGGTCGACGAACTGGGCCGGAGCGACGTGGAGCGGCTCTCGCCGGAGGAGCTCGTCCTGCGCTTCCGCTCCCTCGCGTCCCCCGAGGCCTTCCGCCTCGCCGGCCATCTCGCCCTCGGCCGCCCCGAGTTGCCGGTGATGCGGCTCCTGCACGCCGCGATCGAGCCCGACCCGCGCCCCCAGCACCTGGCGGAGGTGATACTGAGCGGCCTGCTGACCACGGTGCCGGGGCCGCCCGGGTCGTACGCCTTCCGTCCCGGGGTGCGCGAGCTGCTCCTGCGCACCCTGCCGCGCACGGCCCACGGGCGGGCGTCCGAACTCCTCGCCCGTGTCGGCGCGTTGATCGACGAGCGGGCGGGAGTGGCGGCCCGGGAGTTCCGGATCGCGGCGCCGGGCGACGGAGACGTCCCGGCGCGGGGGGAACCGTTCGCGGAGGTGCGGGCGGAGAGCCTGCGGCGGCTGGGCGGGGCGCCCGTGGGGGACTCGCGGGTGGTGCTGGGCAGGTACCGGCTGGAGCGGCCGCTGGGGTTCGGCTCCCCGGTCGCCTGGCTGGCCCGGGACACGCGGCTCGACCGGACCGTGGTGGTGCACGAGCACTCCGCGCGGCGGGAGCACGGGCAGTTCCTGGCGAGGGCACGGCTCCTGGCCGAACTCAGGAGCCGGCACGTGATCTCGGTCGAGGGGTACGGCGTCGAGGGCGACGTTCCCTACCTGGTCACCGAGTTCGTGGAAGGGTTCTCCCTGGCCGAGCTCACCGCCGAGGGCGGCTTCCGCGTGCCGTACTGGGTGCTGGCGCCCCTGGCGCACCAGGTCGCCAAGGGGCTCGAAGCCGTGCACGAGCAGGGCCTGGTGCACGGTTCGCTCACCGCGCCGAGCCTGCTGCTGTGCTCGGACGGCACGGTGAAGATCACCGGATTCAGGATGGGGAACACCCGTGGCCGCACCGAGTCGAAGGACCTGGAGGACTTCGGCCGCCTGCTGATCGACCTGGGCGGTGGACTGGCGCGGCCCGACGACGGGCCGAAGCCCCCTCTTCCGCGTCGGCTCGCGCTGTTCCGGGCCAGGTTCCCGTTGGCCGCGGACAAGCTCCTCAACCCGTCCCTCGACGTACAGCGCGAGGGCAGAAGCCTGTTCCAGGAGCCCTCGTTCAGGGAGGTGCTGGAGGCCGTCGCCGAGGACCGGCACCCGTACGGCCTGCTCGGCCCCGTCCGCGTCGGCCGGGAGAACCCGCGGCCGGTCGGCGACGGCCCCGCCCAGGCCGTGCTGTGCATGCTGCTCCTGCGGCACGGCAGGCCCGTGACGAACGAGGAACTGATCGAGGGTGTGTGGGGACAGCACCCCCCTGAGCGCGCCCATCGGGAACTCGCCGCCCTCGTCTCCTCCCTGCGCACCGCCCTCGGCCCCGGGCTCCTCGCCACCACGGCGGACGGTTACGCGCTCCACACGACGCCCTCCGCCATCGATGTGTTCCGCTGCGAGGACCTGGTGTCCAGGGTCGCCTCACGCCGGGCCGAGGGCGATCCGGGGGCGGCACGCGCGTCGGTCCAGTACGCCCTCGACCTCTGGTATGGCGACCCCCTCGACGGCGTCCCCGGCCCCGCGGCCGGGGCGGCCCGCGCCCGCCTGAGCACCCTCCGTCTGTCCCTGTACGTCACCCGCGCCGAACTCGACCTGGAACTGGGCCACTTCGAGCAGGCCGCGGCCGACCTCACTCCTCTCCTCCAGGAGCACCCGGACCACGAGGACCTCCGCCGTCTGCACGCGCTCGCGCAGGGCTCCGTGCCCGAGAGCGGGCGGGCCACCGTCACCGTCGAGATCACCGACGCGGACCCTGACCCGGCAGTCCACCGCTCGCTGGGCCGCACGCTCCCGTGGCTGCTCTCCCTGTGCGGTCTGGACCCGAGCCGGTACGAGCTGCTCACCCGCGACAACGGGTACGTGGTCGTGACCGAGCCCGGCACGGACGTGCTGCCCGCCCTGCGGACGGTCCTGCGTGAACTCCCCGCCGCGTTGCTGGAGGTGGCCGCGTTGCTGGAGGTGGAGGACCCGCCCGGGGTCCGGGTGGCCTTCTGGCACACCGCCCGGTTCGCCCGGGCCGACGGTCCGGCCGCGCCCGCGGGCCTGCGGTCCACGCTCGACCGGTCCCCCGCGGACGTCGTGGTCGTGCTGTCCCCAGCGCTGTACCAGGAACTGACGGGCGCCGCCGACCTCCCCGTCGACCCGTCCGGGTTCCTGCCCCTGCGCGGCCCGTCGCCGGACGCCCAGCCCTTCGCCTGGTACCTGCCGCTGGACCTCCCGGAGCCGGCGCCGCCGCAGCGCAAGAGCCGCGATCTCGTGCGGGGTCCCATCACCGTCCGCCACCTCGCCGAGATCCGCCCGCCCCGCGAGGGCCACAGGGCGGTCGTGCACACGGCGCCCGACGGCACCCTGACCGTGCTCGACCCCGACGGGCCGCAGACCGGTCGTCCCGTGCCCTCCCCGGTCACGTACTACGAGGTGGACCTGACCCCGCACCAGGCCACGCGCCAACTGCTGCTGCCCGGTTCCGGCGGTACCACGTTCGTGGCGTCGGCCGAGCTGTCGTGGCACGTGGACGACCCGCTGGCGTTCGTGCGCGACGGGGGCTCCGATGCGATGGAGCGTCTGTTCGAGCACCTCGCCCGGGAGGCGGCGCGCATCACCCGGCGTCATCCGCCACGCTGGGCGGGCACGGCACAGCGCGCCGTGCACGAGGCTCTGCGCGGATGGCCGGTCCCCGGGCTGGCGGTGACGTTCGCGGTGCGGCTCTCGCCCGAGCCCGCACCACGACCGGACCGGACAGCGCGGGGCAGCGGTGCGGGCACGGCGCCCTCGGACGACCCGGCCCCGGTTCTCGCCCACACCGAGTCCGTCCTCCTGGGCTTCGACGGCACCCTCGCCCGCGTCCCCGCGAGCCGCCGGACCAGGATGGCCGGTGCCCTCGCCGCGCGCCTCGACGAGCTGCGCCGCCCCGACGACACGCCGAGCGGCGCGGAACCACTCCTTCAGGGGCCACCCGCACAGCTCCGGGAGGGGGACCCCGACCCGCTGGACCTCCTGCGCGCTCTCGCGGGCCACCGTCTGGCACCCGAGCTGAGCCGAGCGCTCGACGGGATCGAGCAGCAGCACCTCGGAGCCGCGGTGCCGACGCCCTTCGCCGGTCCCCTGGTCTACGCGCTCGCCGACCGGGGCCTGGGCGTCGCCGTCGTCACCGACCACTCGTCCGACGCCGTCACCGCCTACCTGGCACGGCGGGGGCTCACCGGCTCGGCGTCCGGCGGAGTCCACGGCCGCGCCGAGGACGCCGCACTTCTCCTGCCGCACCCCGACTGTCTGGTCCGCGCGCTGGAACGGCTGCACACCGCGCCGGAGGACGCCGTCCTCGTCGGCTCCTCCGTCGTCGAGCTCACCGCCGCGTCCGCACTCGGTCTGCCCTTCATCGGGTTCGTCACCGGTCAGGAGGACGAGCGACGGCTGCGGGAGGCGGGCTGCCGGTACACCGTCACCTCCCTGGAACTCCTCCTCAAAGCGGTCCGTCCCGCCTGACTGCGTGTCAGCGACACGCGACACCGGCCCGACACCACCCGTCCGGCCGCACCCCACCCGGCCCATCCAGAAGGGCGCCGCACCCCTCCCCCTGCACACGATGCAGGAAGACCGCCGCCAAGGACCACGCGGTCCGTGCTACCGGGAGGACCCCATGACCGCCAGGCTGGACCAGCTGCGCCGCTGCCACTTCGCCGTCGACCTGGGGGCGTCCCGGACCCGTGTGTTCGTCAAGGGCGCCGGCCTGGTCGTCGACCAGCCGAGCGTGGCCGCCGTGAACACCCGGACGGGTGCTCTGATCGCGGTCGGGGAGTTCGCGGAGAGGATGACCGGGCGTACGCCCCACTACATCAGGGTCGTGCGCCCCGTGTCGGGCGGCAGCGTCGTCGACATCGAGATGGCCCAGCGCATGCTGCGCCATCTGCTCGGTGACAAGGTACGCCGCACGCTGCGCCGCAAGCCCTTCCTGCGCGCCGCCGCCTGCACCCCGAACGACGCGGACCCGCTGGGCCGGCGCGCGGCGGTCGAGACGCTGGTGGGCCTCGGTGCCCGGCGTGTCGAGCTCGTCGACACCATCGTCGCCGCCGGGGTCGGCTGCGGGCTGCCCGTCGAGCGCCCGGAGGCCACCATGATCATGGTGTGCGGTGCCGCCGCGACCCAGCTGGCCGTTCTGTCGCTCGGTTCGATCGTGACCTCCGAGCGCATTCCGGTCGGCGGTGAGGCCGTGGACAACGCGATCGTGCAGCACCTGCGCCTCCAGCACGAGCTGATCCTGCCCAGTCAGTCCGTACGGCCGCTCCAGCTCGCCCTGTCCGGCAACGGGCTGACCCCGCACGGGCCCGCCTCCACCGAGATCCACGGACTGGACGTCGCCACCGGGCTCGCCCGGTCCGTCAAGGTGGACACGGCCGCCGTGCGCGACGCCATCCAGACCCCGCTCACGGCCGTGCTCGACGGCATCGGCAAGGTGTTGCGGGACTGCCCGCCCGACCTCGTGGCCGACCTCGCGGACCGCGGGATCATGATGGTGGGCGGCAGCGCGCTGCTGCCGGGCCTCGACCAGATGCTGCGGCAGGCCACGGGCATGCCGGTGAGCATCGCCGAACGCCCCGAACTGTGCGCGATCGAGGGCCTGGGCGCCATGCTGGAGGGCCGCGTCGAACCGCTGGAGCTGAACCTCGAGTCGGACTGACCCGGCACCACTCGCACGGCACATGTCGCCGGACGCCGTGTGAGATTAGGGTGAGCCTCGACGGGGTTCCTGGGCGATGGCCAGGGTGGGGAGGCCGGCGATGGAACGCGTGACCCGGATCGGCGTCACCGGGCACCGCCGCATCCCGGACGCCGTCCTGCCGGCCGTCCGCTCGGGCATCCGCGCCCAGCTGCGGGGTCCCGGCCCGCTTCGGGCCCTGAGCTGTCTCGCGGCCGGCGCCGACCAGTTGTTCGCGGACATCGCCCTGGACTGCGGCGTCCCGCTGACGGCGGTGATCCCCGGCATGGACTACGAGGCCCATCTCGGGGACGCCGAGACCCGTGGGTCCTACCGCCGGCTCCTGGAGTCCTGTGCGGAGCGCGTGGAGCTGCCGCGCGAGGCGACGCACGAGGAGGCGTACTACGCGGCCGGGCGCTACGTCGTCGACCACGCGGACCGTCTGGTCGCCGTGTGGGACGGCGCCCCGGCACGAGGGCTCGGCGGCACGGGGGACGTCGTGGACTACGCCCGCGGGGCGGGGGTCCCGGTGACCGTGCTGTGGCGCGACGGGGTGGAGCGCGGCTGACGTACCGTCACCGTCCCGCACACGGAGCCAGACGTCGCCAGAGCCGCCACAGCCGCCACAGCCGCCACAGCCGCCACAGCCGCCACAGCCATCACACACCGTCACACCCCGAACCGCGTCAGCCATTCCGTGTGCAGGGGTGACACCAGCCGCTCCGCCTCCGCCACGGCCTCGGCCCAGCCGTCCTCCGTCACCGTCGTGCTCATCGTGATGCGGAGGGTCTCCAGTTCGGTTCGGATGAGGGTGTGGGCGTACGTCAACGGCCGGTGTCTGCGTACCTCCTGCCAGGCGACACCGGCCGCCGCGGCCGCCGACGCCAGCCCCGTCACGTCCCAGCCGCCCGTCATCCCCAGGGCGCGCAGGACCGCCGCGACCAGGGCCAGCGCGGTCAGCACCGCCGTCACCGTGGACCACCGCACCGCCACACGATGGGAACCGGCCGCACGGTTGCCGTACCAGACGACCTGTTCCAGCACCCGGTCACGCAGGTAGACGTCCCGCCGGGCCGCGAACGGCCTGGCCCGTACCGCCCGCATCGAGGCGGTGATCTGCGCCGCGCCCAGGTCCGCCGCGCCGCGCGGGTCCCGCCAGCCCATCCGGCGCAGCTCGCGCAGGCGCTCCTCCAGCCGCTCGGCGAACAGCCCGTCGGGGTCGGGGGCGCCGGAGCGGAACGGTCCGCCGCACGCCATGTACTGCCACGCCAGCGACTTCACGGTCTCGGCGACGGCGCGATGGGCCTGCCAGTGGGCGCGGGCCCTGCGGCTCGACGTACGCAGCCCTGTGACGATCGTCAGGGCGTACAGCACGGCCGCGAGCGCCGCGGGCACCCGGCTGTCGAGGCGCTCCGCCAGCGTGGCCGCAGCGGTGGCGAGCAGCAGCACCACAAGTTGCGCCCGCACCAGACGGAACGACTCACTCTGCCGGCTCATCGCACGGCGGTCACTCACCGTGTACAGCGGCGGCAGATCGTGATCATTTATGGTCGTGCTCGGTCCCGGAGCCCCCACCTGGCACCTCGCTCATCGACGGTGCCTCATTGTGGCCGGGCGGCCGCGGTACTTCCAGACCGTGCGTCGAGACGCAACCACTCTGTGTCCCCGGCGAGTTGGTCCTGCGCCGGCTTCGGGACCGGCTACAGTGCCGCCAGTGACGAATGTTGCGCCCGCGCCCCAAAGGGGACACACCCTGGGAAACGACACCAGCCGCGGCGAACCGGTCCGGTCACTGGTCCGGTCACTGGGCGAACTGGGCGTCCGCCCCGGGGGCGCCCTGATGGTCCACGCCTCCCTGCACGACACGGGCCTGCGCGACACCGAGGTACGGAACGCCCTGCTCGACGTCCTCGGCCCCGACGGCACCCTCGTCGTCCCCGCCTTCACGCCCGAGAACTCCGACACCTCCACCGCCCACCGGAGACTCACCGCCGGGCTGACGGACCGGGAGGCCTCCGAGTTCCGGGCCTTGATGCCCCCGTTCGAGCCGGACGTCACCCCCTGCCCGTCGATGGGTGTGCTCGCCGAGTGTGTGCGGACGACGCCGGGCGCCGTACGCAGCACGCATCCGCAGACGTCGTTCGCCGCGGTCGGCCGGCGGGCGGAGGAACTGCTCGCCGGACACGACCCGCACTGCCACCTCGGCGAGGGCTCACCGCTGGCCCGGCTGTACGAAGCCGACGCCCAAGTACTGCTGTTCCGCGTGGGTTTCGAGGTGTGCACCGCCTTCCACCTCGGTGAGTACCGGATGGACCCACCCCCGCCCACGCGGACGTACCGCTGTGTCGTGGAGGCCCGGGGCAACTGGATCTCGTACGAGGATCTCGCCCTGGACGACAGTGACTTCGGCGTCCTCGGCGCGGCGCTCGGCCCCGGGGTGCTCGCGGTGCGGGAGGTGGCGGGGCGGCCCGTGACGCTGCTCGGCGTGCGTTCCGCTGTCGACCACGCGCGCACCGCGCTGGCCGGGTACCGCCGGTGAACGGCGGGGACGGCGGTCCCCCTACGGACGAACGGCCATCTCTTGCAGGGCGTCGCGCATCCCGGTGACGAACAGCGCGCCCTCGCAGAGGAGTTCGCCGCTCCCCAGCAGGGTGTGCGCGGCGTCGCGGGTGTGGGCGTGCCAGGCGTCGTACTCGCGCCGGGCGCGTTCCCCGCCCGTACCGGCGGCCAGTTCGGCCCGCCAGAAGTCGGCCACGCCGAGGTGGGCGTAGGTGCCTTGCAGCAGGGCCCCCGCGGGCCGGGGGTCGGGGCGCCAGGGCGCGTGGTAGCGGCGGTCCGTCGGCGGGCCGTGCAGCGGCACCATGTCGATCAGGGCGCCGAGTTGCACGTGCAGGAACTCGTGGACGAGGGTCAGGGCGAGCAGCGTGGCGTCGTCGGTGAAGGAGGCCGCGACCGCCCCGTAGGCACGTCGTGCGGCCGAACTCACCGCCGTGCCGTCGAAGTTGGGCCGCAGGGGCACCAGGGTCGTCAGGCAGGCGGCCACCGCTTCGGCGTGCCAGGGGTGCCGGCGGACGAGTACCTCCCAGGCGGCGCCCAGGGCCTCCTGCCACCGGGACACTCCATCGGGGGCGAGCGGGTCGGCCAGGGCGTGGCCGTGGGCGTCGCGGAAGGGCCCGCTGTCGGCGATCCGCAACTCCAGTACGTGCCCGTCGCACTCGGCGCGGACCCGGGGCCAGGGGTCGCCGTACGGGTCGGCCACCAGCCGGTCGAGCCAGGCCAGGTCGGCTGGTTCGCCCCGTTCCAGCACCACCAGGGCCCGGGCCAGTCCCTCGTCGAGGTAGGGGTGGAGCATGACGTTCCGGTAGGCGTACGGGTCCCGGCGGCTGAGCTCGGCCAGGGCGCGGTACACGGCGTCGACGCCCTCTGCGTCCGACGCTCCCGCGGCCGCCTTCCGGTACAGCGCGACCACCATCAGCGCCCGCTTGCTGAGCTGTCCGGCGCGCAGCTGGGTGACGGCCCGGGCGCCTCCTCGGGCGCGGGCCAGGGCGGCGAAGGTGGCGCGGTCGATGACGTGCGGCTCGATCTCCGGCGTGGCGCTCACCGTGCCTCCCCTCGTGCCGCCGCGAGTTCGGCGACGTCGTGGCGGAGCCGGTCGCCGATGTGGTCGATGAGCGCCGCGAGGTCATGGCAGTAGATCGAGGGGCCGGAGAAGGCGGGATCGGCCCCGGGGTCGTAGCGATGGGCGTAGAGCCCTCCCCCGCAGACGGCGGCGCGGGCACAGGAGCGGCACAGCGGTCCGAGCCCGGCGAGCCCGCGCTGCCGGGCGTGGAAGGCGGGGTGCGCGGCGGCCTCGGCGAAGGTGTTGCGGAACACGTCGAGGCCGGTCCCCGGGGCTCCGGGGTGGGCCACCTTGAGCGAGTCCGTCTGCTCGATCGTCCCGTCGGTCTCGACGACGACGATGTCCACGGGGGTCAGGCCCACGGCCTCACTGCGCGAGGTGCCGCCGAGCAGCAGCGCCATGATCTCCTCGAAGAGCCGGATGCCGGTCTCCCTGCGGGGGGCGCCGTACCAGCGGTCGAAGACGGTGCGCAGCCAGTCGGCGTAGGGCGTGGGCCGGGTGGGAGCGCCCCGCGCCGGGGGCTGGGCAGGCGGGGAGGACCGGTCCCCCAGGCCGGGTGGCGGGGTCTGCCATGTTCCGTGCGGCAGCAGCAGATCGATCCGTCGTGGCGCGAAGGCGAGCAGGGATTCGTAGGTCTCCACCGGATCGGCGGCCGTGTCGACCACGCACAGCAGTCCCGCGTACAGCCGCCGGTAGGGCCCGTCGGCGAGCGCCCGCAGGGCCCGTGCGGTGTCGGCGTGGCTGCCGCGTCCGTCGGGCCGCCGCCGGTGCCGGTCGTGCGAGGCGGCCGTGCCGTCCAGGCTGATCCCGATACGGGCGTCGTACCGGTCGAGGACGGGCAGCAGTCCGGGGTCCTCCACGAGGCGGATGCCGTTGGTCTGCACGGTCACGCGCAGCCGGGCGACGCCGTCCAGGGCGCCGGTGAGCGTCTGGAGCAGCGTGGCCAGGTACTCGGGCCCGACCAGGAGCGGTTCGCCGCCGTGCAGGACGACGTTCACCTCCGGCAGGCCGTGCTCACGGGCGTGTTCCGCGATCAGGGCGGCGGTTTTGAGCACCGTTCCCGGCGCCATGCGACGAGGGCGGTCCCGCCAGCTCTGGTCGGCCGCCTCGTACATGTAGCAGTAGTCGCAGGCGAGGTTGCAGCGGCTGTGGATCTTCAGCAGGAACTGCCGGAAGGGAAGCCGGGTGGCGTGCATGGGCATCGGTCGCTCTGGTGCGGTGGTGGTGGTGCGATGGTGGTGTGCGGAGCCTACAGCGCTTCAACTGTGCGGAGAGCGCAGGAAATTGGAGCGGTACGCCGTTCAGGTGGTCGGCGGTTCTATGTCCGAGTCGAGGCGCTTGCCCGCGCGCACCGACCTGGTCGTGGGGTGCTCCTCCCCGAGTGTCCTCAGGGCTCGCTGCAGCGCCTCGCCCGCCAGGCGTTCGGCTTCCTCCGTCCGGCCGGTGGCGCGCAGGCTCAGCGCCAGGTTGGAGCTGCTTCCGATGGTGTCGTAGTGGTCGGGGCCCAGTGTGTCGAGGAAGTACTGCCGGGCCCGCCGTTCCCAGTCGCCGGCCGCCACCAGGAACCGCCGCTCGTCGCCGCCCTCGCGCGAAGCACCTGCCAGAGCCAGGTCGTTGGCGTGGTTCAGCATGCAGCTGAGGCTGTACGGGTGGCTCTCGCCCAGCAGCCGGCTCATCCGCTCCAGCGCCCGGTGCGACAGCTCGCGCGCCTCCTCCGCCCGGCCCACCAGGCGCAGGTACACGGAGAGGTTGTTGGCGCAGGCGAGTGTGACGGGGTGCTCCTCGCCCAGGTAGTCCTCGTACCGGCTCATCGCGCGCTCGGCCAGCTCCCGGGCCCTGCCGGTGTCGCCCAGCGCGGCCAGGTCGCTCGCGAGGTTGCAGGCGGCGGCCAGGGTGTCCTGGTGCTCGGGGCCGTGCGCCTCCACGTACCGGCTGTGGATGTCCTCGTCGATCTCCTTGGCCTGCTCGTAGTCCCCTGCCCGGCGCAGTGCCACGGCGAGGTTCTTGCGGGCCCGCAGGGTGTCCGTGTGGCTGTCGCCGAGCTCCTGCCGGTACAGCTGCACCGTGCTCTCCAGCAGCTCCAGCGCCTCCTTCAGCTCGCCGGTCTCGCGCAGGTCCCGGGCGTAGTTGCTGGCCGAGGACAGGGCGTACAGGCTTCTCGCGCCGTACGTGTCGCGCTGCTGGTGGTAGGCGCGCTTGTGGAGCTCCAGGGCGGCGCGCCGGTCGCCCGCCAGGTACTCGGACATGGCGAGGTTGTTGAGGTGCATCAGGGTGCGCTTGTGGTCGTCCCCCAGGTTGCGCTGGGCCGCCTCCAGGGTCCGCCGGTCCAGCTCGCGTGCCTGCTGGTAGCGGCCCAGGAGGCGCAGGTCGGCGCCCACGTTGCCGGCCGCCGCCAGGGTGTGCGCGTAGTCCGGTCCCTTGCTGCTCTCCAGCCGCTGAAAGGTGTCCAGGTCCATCTCGTACGCCTCGGCCAGCCGGCCCTGCGAGCGCAGGACGTTGCCGAGCTGGATGTGCAGGAGCAGCGCGTGGATGTCGTTGGGACGGCCGATGCGGGAGGACTCCCACGTGTTCAGCGTCCGTTCGGCCAGGTCGCGGGCCGCGCCGTGCAGGCTGCGCTTCCACAGGTAGCGCACCGAGTCGATGATCCACTGGCGGACCTGGGGGTCGGGGTTCTCGGCGGCCCGGGACGGCCACAGGTGCGGCAGCAGTTCGTCGTAGCCGTCCCAGCCCGCGGTGAGGTCCGGGTCGCCCGGTTTGGCGTCGACGAGCGCCGCGTGCACCACGCCCCGCAGCTCGGGTTTGCGTTCGTTCTGCACCTGGTCGCGGATGACGGCCTGCACGAGGCGGTGGACCGTGAGGGTCTCGCTGCTCTGGTCGCTCTTCGCCAGGCCGAACCGGTTGATGGCGCGCACCACCTGGGCGATGGCCATCTCGTCGCGCGGCTCGCCCTCCTGCAGGGTCAGTGTCCGGGTGACGGCCCTGCTGTAGAGCAGCCGCAGGGGTATGGGGTCGGGGCCGAAGAAGGAGCAGATCTCCAGCATCTCGGCCGCGGCCAGGTTGACGCGGCGCAGTTCGTCCACCGCGAGGCGCCAGGTCGCCGCGGCCGAGTGCGGGTAGTCACCGACGGGCAGCTGGGTGCTGCGCAGGACCTCGGTGAGCCGGTCCTTCAGGCGGGCGAGGTAGAGATCGACCGGCATGGTGCTCTCGCTCAGCCAGACGGCGGCCTGACCGACGGCCAGCGGAAGGTCGCCCAGCTCCTCGGCGACCTGCTCGGCGTCCGGCTGCGACAGGCCGGAGTTGAGGCGGTGCAGCAGCTCGGTGCTCTCGCCGCGCTGGAACACCTCGACCTCGACGAGGTCCCCGTGCTTGACCCAGGTCCGGTCGCGGGTGGTGATCAGCACGTGCCCGCCGAGCGGTCCGCCGGGTATGAACTCCGTGAGCTCCTCCGGCCGCCCGGCGTTGTCGAACACCAGCAGCCACCGGCTGTACGGGTCCCCGCGGCGCAGTGCCCGGAGCACCGCCTCGGCCGTGCCGGCCACGTCCTCGCCCTCCTCAAGCCGGAGGTCGGGCGCCAGGTCGGCGAGCGCCGAGCGGATGAGGTTGGGCTGCGCCGCGGTCACCCACCAGACGGCGTCGTAGGCGGACTTGAAGCGGTGGGCGTACTCCTGGGCGATCTGTGTCTTGCCCATCCCGCCGAGCCCGTAGAGCACCTGGGGCGTGGGAGTCGCCCCGGCCGTGAACCCGTCCCGGAGCCGCTCCAGGAGTGCCCCGCGGCCGGTGAAGGACACGTTGCGGGAGGGGACGCGCTGCACGGCGGGCGACGATCCGGGGAACGGAGGCGTCGGCGTGCCGTGGGCCGGGCTCCCGCTGTCGGCGGTCCGCGGCCCCGGAGACGTGCTGACGGCGGCGAGCAGATGGAGGCGGGCCTCGTCGGGGGTGCAGCGGGTGAGGTCGGTGCTGAACCGGTCGCCGAACGGCTCCCGGGTGGCGCCGTCCATGTCCTGGACGCGTACCGCCACCAGTCCCGGCACGCCCGCCGGCTCGCCGGCGGCCACCTGGGACCAGATCTCGGTGGCCCGCGGCTGCTGGACGTACTCGGGGGACAGCAGGGCCAGCAGGCGTCCCCGTCGCTGCAGGACGGCGGCCACCTCGGGCGGTGTGCCGCGCACGGGCTCGGCCGTGCCGTGCAGGGACACCTGGTATCCGGCCGCCTCCAGGTGCGCGGCCGTCCACTCGGCCCACATCCGGTCGGCCGGAGCGTACGACACGTAGAAGCGGGGCGGCACGGCGCGCGGGTCGCGCAGGTACTCGGACACGAGCCGGCGCCGTTCCTCCGCCGGCTGCGCCACGAGCGACCTCACCCGGTCCTCGGTGATCCACGCGGTGAGCCGTTCGAAGGCGGCCAGCAGGGACCCCTCCTGCGGCGTCCGGTCCTTCACCGTGGCGGGGATCTCGGTGTAGGCGTAGTACGGCTTGTACGGTATCTCGACCTCACCCCAGTAGCGGTCGCGCGCCTGCTCGTCCAGCCAGGTCAGGAACGGCGCGAATCCGGCACGGGCGGAGTCGCGGCCCTGCTCCAGCAGCTCCTGCTCGGCGTCCTCGACGCGCATGGGCACCGGAAGGATCCGGATGGGGTGCTGCGCGGCGCCCGCCACCGAGGCCGCGACCTCGACTCCGCCCTCGACGCTCTGGCGGTTCAGCACGAAGCCGTCCACCAGGACGTCGGGCAGGATGATGGTGCAGATGCCGGAGATGTCGCTGACTCCCGTACGGCTGTCGATGAGCACGTAGTCGTAGGCGGCCGTCATCTCCTCGCGGAGCACCTGGAGGAAGGATCCGCCGCCGAGACGCTCGTAGAAGGCGTGCCAGTTGAAGCTGGTGACGGCGGCCGAGTAGGAGACGGACTGCCGTCCGGCCGGGAGGAAGTCGAGGCGCCCGCCGGAGGGCAGGCTCAGATTGAGGCCCGTCGTGTAGGGGGCGAGGTCGGCGCAGGCGCGCAGTTCGTCGGCCTCCATCACCGACGGAGCGACGGCGCGGCCGTCGGGCGCGGGCCCGGGACTTCCGGAGCCCATGACCTGCCCGACGTACGCCTGCATCATGTTGATGAGGCCGCCCGTGGAGCGCAGTTCGGAGTCGACGACGAGGAGCGGGCGCAGATAGCGGTGCATGCCCGGGGCCTCCAGGTCCCAGTCGACCAGCAGCACCCGAAGCCCGTTGCTGGCCATGATCCAGCCGACGTTGACCAGGGCCATGGTGCGCCCCGTCCCACCCTTGTACGAGTAGAACGTCACCACTTTCCCCTTGGGGCGGTCGGCCTCAGTCGTCATCGTCCGGGTCCTTCTGCGGGGGCGGAGGGCCGGCGGGAGCGGCCGTGCCGCCGTTGTCGGGTAAGGGCGACGCCGGAACGCTGAGCCCCGGCATGGGTGGCGCGGGCGGCCCGGCGGGCAGTCGCCACGGAATGGCGTTCTCCATCAGCCGGCTCTGCGCCACGGTGACCATCACGGCCAGCCGGCTGTCGAAGTGGTCCTTGTCGACCTGGACCCGGAAGAGCGGGTCGTAGGCGTCGTTGCGGCGCATCCAGTTGCGCTGGAAGACCTGGCTGACGTCCTGCCACAGCTCCGCGGTGTTCGACTCCTCGTCCGCCTCGTGGCAGGGCACGAGCACGCCGGTCACGGGATGGTTCTGCTTGTCGTAGTCGGCGAGCGGGGCCCGGTAGGGCATCTCGCGCGCGGCCCAGGCGTCGACCAGCAGCACGCTGGTCTGGTTGTTGCGCATCGCCTCGTCGAGCTTGCTGCCCAGGTCCTGGTCGACCACTTCGAGGCTGGTGGTGCATCCCTCCTCGATGATCACGCGCTGGGCGCGGTGGGCCGCGGTGGGGTGGACGGGAGGGTGGTACGGGGTCCAGTCGAGCGGGGTCCGGCCGTAGTAGTCGTGCCGTCCCCGGCCGGGGGGCAGCCGGTTCGCCACCCCGGCGGCCACGAACACCCGGACGTGGCCCGTGCTGCGCTCGGCCGGCTCCGCGAGCTCGTAGCCCTGGAAGGGGCTGCGCACGGTGGTGAGGTCGAGTTGTTCCGCCCGGGGCAGCCGGAAGCGGTCGGCCGCGTACTTCACGCGCCTGGCGACGAGTTCGAGCACGGCGCGGTAGTGCCGCCCTGCGGGGTCGGTGCGCATCAGGCCCATCAGCCCCTGCTCGGTGTACTCCTTGCCCATGGCGGGCTCGGAGTACTGGTAGCGGGCCACCTGCGGCGGCAGCGCGCCGCGTACGGGCGTCCACATCACCGGGATGAGCGCGGGCACGTCGATGTCGGTCTCGTCCCGGTACTCCGCCAGCCGGGCCTGGAAGGCGGCCCATTCCTTGCCGCAGTAGACGCTGTTCACGTAGGCGTGGGAGCACAGCGCGACCAGGGCGCGGCAGTGGCCGACCTCCCGGCCGAGCGTCCTCTCCCAGTCCGCGCCCAGGTGGATCCGGTCCACGTCGCGGAAGGGCGCCTGACCGCTGCAGTCCGCGCCCATTCGGTCCAGCTCCGCGACCAGGTCGGCGTAGAAGCGCCCCACGAAGGCGTCCTCGCGGTCGTCCCGGCGCGCGTAACTGAGGAAGAAGTACGGCTCCCGGTCCAAGGGCACCCCCGTCCCCCGCGTCCGGCCGCCGGCGTGTCATCCGCGCCGGCGTACCCGGAATTCGTACGCGGCAGCTTCATACCCACGCCGTTCAGGGCTCAGACATGGCCGCCTTCGAAAACCGGGAAAGCCGGGAAGCCGGGAATCGGTGGCCGGGGGCCGGGAGCCGGGAGGGTCGGGAAGGTCAGTGGCCGGGGTCCGAGAGGGCGGACTGGAACGCGGCGAAGGTCTCGCTCGTCGGGTGCAGCGCCTCGTGCGCGACACGCCGCAACTGCGCGGCGAGCACGGTGTCCGGGAGGTCGTCCAGAGCATCCATGGGCAGATCGGCGACATCCACCAGAACCGAGACGAGCTCGGAACCGCTCGTGTCCTTCAGCACGTGCAGTGCCTTTCTCTTCTCCGTTTGGCGCGGCTTCTGCGTTGGGCGCGGCCTTGCCACGTTTGGTCTCAGATACCACACCCGGGGCACCGTGAGAAGGAGGAGCCTATAGCAGGCCGATTTCCCACGGGCGCGCGGGTCACACCATCGAGGCGCATGCCTTTTTACGCCACTCTGTACCGATCTCGACCGAATCTCTGAATGTTTGGCCATTCACACCATCCATTCGACCGAACACGCCCTCTGCTGACAGATTTCTGCGAGCTGCCGGATCACGCACGCCGAGCGCGTCCAATTGCCCCGTCCCCCTTTTCCACCCGCACCGGTGGTACGCCGGGGCGAACACGGCCGGCCGGTCCCGCCGGTCGTCCGATCAGCCGGAGCCGGGGGCTCCGGATGGCGTACGCCCTTGACTTCACAAGGTCCCCGCGTCACATTCCTGACTCCGCATCAGAAACCCGGAAAACGGGGGAGCTGTCTGCCATGTCCACGAGCACGGACCCCGCGAGACGTACGTCCGCCTCCGGCCCCTCCCGTCGCCGGGTGCTCGGTGGCGCGGGCGCCGGGCTCGCGCTGAGCACCGCGCTCCCCCGCCCCGCCAAAGCCGCCGCCCCACCCCTCCTCGGCACGTACGACGTCGTGGTCGTCGGCTCCGGAGCCGCCGGCATGACCGCCGCGCTGACCGCCGCCGGGCAGGGGCTGAGCTGTGTCGTCGTGGAGAAGGCGGCGACGTTCGGCGGGTCGGCGGCCCGGTCCGGGGCGGGCGTCTGGATACCGAACAACGCCGTCATCCTGGGCGCCGGGGTGCCCGACACCCCGGCCAAGGCGGCCACCTACCTCGCTGCCGTGGCCGGCGACGACGTACCCGCCGACCGGCAGAGGGCCTTCCTCGGCCACGGGCCCGCCATGCTGTCCTTCGTCATGGCCCACAGCCCGCTGCGTTTCCGCTGGATGGAGGGCTACAGCGACTACTATCCGGAGCTGCCCGGCGGCCTCGCGCAGGGCCGGTCCGTCGAGCCCGACCAGCTCGACGGGAACATCCTGGGGGCGGAGCTGGCCCGGCTGAACCCGTCGTACATGACGGTCCCGGCCGGGATGGTCGTCTTCAGCGCCGACTACAAGTGGCTCGTCCTGTCCGCGGTCAGCGCTAAGGGGCTCTCCGTGGCCACCGAGTGCCTGGCCCGGGGGACGAAGGCGGCGCTGCTCGGCCAGAAACCGCTCACCATGGGGCAGTCGCTGGCGGCCGGGTTGCGGGCGGGGCTGCTCTCCGCCGGGGTGCCCGTGTGGCTGAACACACCGCTGACCGACCTGCACATGGAGAACGGCTCCGTCACCGGCGCGGTCGTCTCCAGGGACGGCGCCCCGGGCCTGCTGCGCGCCCGCCGGGGCGTCATCGTCGGCTCCGGCGGCTTCGAGCACGACGCGGCCATGCGCGAGCAGTACCAGGAACAGCCCATCGGCACCGCGTGGACGGTCGGCGCCAGGGAGAACACCGGGGACGGCATCCGGGCGGGCAGACGGGCAGGCGCCGCACTGGACCTGATGGACGACGCCTGGTGGGGTCCGGCGATCCCACTGCCCGACCAGCCGTACTTCTGCCTCGCCGAACGCACGCTCCCCGGCGGACTCCTCGTCAACGCCGCCGGAGCGCGCTTCGTCAACGAGGCCGCGCCGTACAGCGACGTCGTCCACACCATGTACGAGCGTGACAGGCCCGGGGCACCGCACATCCCCGCCTGGCTGATCGTCGACCAGAACTACCGCAACCGCTACCTGTTCAAGGATGTCGCGCCGACGTTCGTGTTCCCGGACGCGTGGTACGACTCGGGCGCCGTCCACAAGGCGTGGACACTGGACGCGCTGGCCGCCTCGACCGGCGTCCCCGCGGCCGCTCTGCGCACCACCGTCGACCGCTTCAACTCCCTTGCCCGCGGCGGCGACGACACCGACTTCGGGCGCGGCGACAGCGCGTACGACCACTACTACACGGACCCCTCGATCCGCCCCAACTCCTGCCTGGCGCCGCTGTGGCTGCCCCCGTACCACGCCTTCCGGATCGTCCCGGGCGACCTCGGCACCAAGGGCGGACTGCTCACCGACGCCCGGGCCCGGGTGCTGCGCCCGGACGGCTCGGTGATCCCTGGTCTGTACGCGGCGGGCAACGCCAGCGCCGCCGTCATGGGCCGCAGTTACGCGGGCGCGGGATCGACGATCGGACCGGCGATGACGTTCGGGTACATCGCGGCGCGGGACG
Source organism: Streptomyces sp. NPDC046862 (assembly GCF_040704615.1). Taxonomy (NCBI): domain Bacteria; kingdom Bacillati; phylum Actinomycetota; class Actinomycetes; order Kitasatosporales; family Streptomycetaceae; genus Streptomyces; species Streptomyces sp. NPDC046862. The sequence goes on from NZ_JBEYXP010000059.1 coordinate 70,202, forward strand.
CGGCGGGCCTGTCGTGACGCCTTCTCACGTCAGTCGCAGGTCGATCCAGGGGATGGTGTCTCCCTCCAGGAGATAGCGCTCGACCTCCACGAACCCGTGCTTCAGCGCGAACCGCAGTCCGTCCGTGTTGGACTGAAGGACGACCGTCTCGATCACCCGCGCGCCCAGCTCCCGGGCCCGCTCCAGCCCGCGCGCGTACAACTGCTCGCCGAACCCCTGCCGCCGGTGTCCGGCGAGAACGCGGGCGATCACCGTGACCGTGGCCGTGTCGTCCGCGGGCGGCCGGACCGTCGAGTTGCCGACGAGGACGCCGCCGGCATACGCGAGTTCCAGGTGGTTGCGTCCGGCGCGCCCTCGGACGTCGTCGAGGGAGAGGACGTGCGTGGGAATGATCGTGTTGTGAACGTGCCGCCAGTCCTCGAGGTCGTCGAGGGGTGCGTCGCCGTCCACAAGCATGAAGTGAAGATCCGTCACGGCGGCAGCAAACCCGTACGCCCCGAGGGACGTCAACCACGATTTCCGTGTCGCCTCGGATTCACGCTGGTCGACTACCGCCCGTACAGCCCCTGTTCAGTAGGGCAGAACCCGTCCCGAGGGCGTCCTCCGGTCGATGGTGAGGTCGCGCGGGGCGGTGGGCCGACGGCTGGTACGGATGCGGATCCGGCGGTTCATGACGGCCTCCTCATGGCTGTGCCCGGTTCGTCGGACAGGCCGACCTTCCCGGGGCGTTTCCGTGCCCGTGCGACCAGCCTCCTCGCCGCCGCAGCCGGGTACATCGTGCCCACGGTGGCTCTTGTCATGCCTCCGAAGGAGGAGTGATCGGAATCTCCGTACGCCCGGAGAAGCACGCGGCCCCTGATCCGGGCCCCCGGGAAGACCCTGGCCGGCGCTTGCGGGAAGCCCCAGGCCGCCCTGCTGAACAGCCGTCCTGAGCTCAGCTCTCGTCGCCCGGAGCCTCGTCGCGCCGCCGCAGGGCGCTTCCCGCGAGCGCGCCGATCGCCGTACCCAGTCCGAGGCCGAGCGCGAGGCCGAGGCCGAGGTTGTCCATGAACAGCCCGAGGGCGACACCCAGGCTGGTGCCGATGGCTGTGCCGATCGCGAGGGCGCTGCCGGCCGTGAAGCCGTTGCCGGGCTCGCCCCCGTCTCCCTGTTGCTCCATGCGCTCATTCTGCCCGAGGGGCGGGGAACGGGCCGGGGGCCCAGGCACATTGCTGTCGTGGGCACTGTGTGCCACCTGGATGTCCTTCCACCCGGCAGGGCCGCTCGGCAGGCTCGTGGTGTCGACCACCGCAGGTCGCCTCCGTCGCTTTTCCTCGTCGATTTTCCTCTGGGAGAGACCAATGGACATCCGGCAGCTGAGGACCTTTCACCGTGTTGCCGCGCTGGGGAGTTTCACCCGGGCGGCAGCCGAACTCAACTACGCGCAGTCCTCCGTGACCGCGCAGATCCAGAGCCTCGAAGTGTCCCTGGGCAGCGAGCTGTTCGAGCGGGTCGGGGGCAAGGTCAAGCTGACCCCGGCGGGGACGCGGCTGCTGCCCTACGCCGGGCAGATGCTGTCCCTGGCCGACGAGGCGCGTGGGGCGGCGTCCCCGGACGCCCAGCCGGAGGGCGTGCTGACCATCGGCACGATGGAGAGCATCACCTCCTACCGGATGCCGCCGGTGCTGGAGTACTTCCACCACCGCTACCCGCGGCTGCAGATCTCGCTGCGTCCGAGCCTGTGCGCGGAGACGCTGCACTCGCTGCGCCAGGGGCTGTTCGACGCGGGCTTCCTGATGGAGGCCGAGACGCAGCACTCCGGGGTGCACAGCGAGGTCCTCGGTGTGGAGCGGCTGGTCGTGGTGGCGTCGCCCGGTCACCGGCTCGCCGGGGCCACCAAGGTGGCGACCGACGACCTGCGGCAGGAGTCGGTGCTGGCCCCCGAGGCGGGCTGCGCCTACCGGGAGTTGCTGGAGGCGGAGCTCAACGACGGCACGGGTGAACCGGTGCCGTTCCTGGAGTTCGGCAACATCGAGGCCATCAAGCGCGGCGTCGGTGCCGGGCTGGGGATCAGCCTGCTGCCGCGGATGACCGTGAGCCAGGAGCTGTCGGCGGGGACGCTGGTGCCGCTGGCGTGGGAGCCGCCCTTCGAGCTGTACACGCAGCTGGCGTGGCGCAAGGGAGCACAGATGTCCCGCGAGCGGCGGGTGTTCGTGGAACAGGTCATCGACTTCCTGAGCCGGGAGTACCAGGAGTCCTGACCGTACCGGGAAAGCGAAGAGCGAAAGAGCGAAAGAGCCCTGAAACACGACGAGCCGCTGTTTCATGAGCAGTCCTCATCCTGCGCATGAATGTATCGGCTTTATCGATCGGTAGAGCCGATAAAGGCCATCTGCACCATCGAACTGGACTTCTGGACTTCCCGTCGGGCGGCACGGAGACTTTTTGGAGTCCCAGTTGAGCGGCAAGGAGAATTCCTATGTCACAGGTCATGCTCCCGGCGAAGCGGTTTGTCGTGTCGAGCGTGTCGTCCGATGCCCATATGTGGAATCTTGTTTTCCTCCAGTTGATGCTGGAGGAGCAGGGCGCGGAGGTCACCAACCTCGGCGCGTGCGTGCCCGACGACCTCATCATCGAGGAATGCCTGAGATCGCGGCCGGACGCGCTGGTCATCAGCACGGTCAACGGCCACGGGCACCTCGACGGCCTGCGGCTCATCCGCCGCATACGCAGCGAGCCGGACCTGGCGGACCTGCGTGTGGTGATCGGCGGAAAACTGGGCGTGCGCGGCGCGGAGAACATCGTGTTCGCCGAGGAACTGGCGCTGAGCGGATACGACGCGGTGTTCGAGGCGGACGGTGGAATCGAGAGTTTCCAGGAATTCCTGGGGACGCTCGACAGTGCCGCGCGTCCCGCACTGGAAGTGGCAGGAGAGGCCGCATGAACGATCCCGTGAGGATTGCCGAGCGGAATGCGGCCCGTATTGCTCCGCAGGGGCGATTTTCCCGCCACGTCCGTGGGGCCCACGCCCAGGGGCGACTGGTGGTGCAGCCGCGCATGGGCTTCGGTGATCTCGACACCATGCGCCGGGGGCTGCTCGCGGTGCGGGGCGCCGAGGCCACGGCGGCCGGCACCATCACCCTGGACAGCTACACCCGTGTCAACGACCACGACTCCGCCCGGCAGGCCTTACGGACAGGCGCCGAACTGAACGGGTTCCCCCTCGTCGCCCACGGCCCGGACGCCACCCGGGAGTTGCTGGACGCCGTGTCGGGCCCGGACTTCCCGGTGCAGGTGCGGCACGGTTCGGCGCTGCCGTACCCGCTGTTCCGGGCGATGACCGAGGCCGGCGTCGACGCCACCGAGGGCGGCCCGGTGTCGTACTGCCTGCCCTACAGCAGGGCGCCGATCAGCGAGGCGGTCAAGGCGTGGGCGCGGTGCTGCGAGCTGATCGCGGCGCAGCCCGAGCCGATGCACCTGGAGAGCTTCGGCGGATGCATGCTGGGCCAGCTGTGCCCGCCGAGCCTGCTGGTCGCCCTCAGCGTGCTGGAGGCGCTGTTCTTCCGGGAGCACGGGCTGAGCGACATCTCGGTGAGTTACGCGCAACAGACCAGCCCCGCACAGGACATGGAGGCGATCGCGGCGCTGCGGCGGCTGGCCTCGGAGCGGCTGGCCGAGGCCGACTGGCACGTCGTGCTCTACACCTTCATGGGAGTGTTCCCCCGCACGCCGGTGGGGTCCTACCGGATCCTGGAGGAGAGCGTACGGCTCGCCGTGCGCACCGGCAGCGAGCGGCTGATCGTGAAGACGCCGGCGGAGGCCCACCGCATCCCGACGATCCCCGAGAACGTGGACGCGCTGGAGTTCTCGGAGTCCATCGCGCGGGACGAGGCGGGCCGCCCCGAAGAGGTCCGGGCGACCGACTCGGGCATCTACGAGGAGGCGCGGCTGCTGGTCGACAGCACGCTGGAGCTGGCGCCGACGGTCGGTGAGGCGCTGGTGCGGGCCTTCGGGCGCGGCCATCTGGACGTGCCGTACTGCCTGCACCAGGACAACGCCAACAAGTCCCGGGCGTACGTCGACCCGGCCGGGATGCTGCGGTGGGCGGAGCCGGGCCGGATGCCGCTGCGCGTGGAGCGCGGCACCGCGGGCCGCCGGGTCAGCGCGAAGGGCCTGCTGACGATGCTCGGCTTCAACGAACGGCGCTTCGACCGCGAGCAGTTGACCCACGGTCATCTGCGGGGGCTGCAGTACGGGACGGGCAGCGGGCGAAGGAGCCTGTCGTGACCCGCCCCACAGCGAGCGTCGCGCGCCCCACCGCGGGCACGGCGCGCCCGTGCGCTGTCGCCCCGCGCGGGACGGGGCTGCCGTCCCTGACCGTGCGCCGGGTCCGTCATCTGCACCTCCGCGCGTCCGGCGGCCTCGCCCGTCTCGCCCGTCTCGCCCAGAGCGCCCGATCCCACCCGAGGAGCGCCCAGTGATCTCCACCCCCACCCTCGACGCCGTACGGGAGCGCGGTGCGCTGCGTGCCGTCGTCAGCCGTGGCATCCGCGGTCTGTCGCTGCGCGGTGACGACGGCCGCTGGAGCGGGCTGGACACCGATGTCGCCCGGGCCGTGGCGGCCGCCGCCGTCGGTGACGGTGAGGCGGTCGAGTGGGTCCCGTCCGATCCCGCGGACCGGCTGACGCGGCTCGCCGCCGGGGAGGCGGAGCTGACCGTCTCCAACGTGAGCTGGACCTTCGGCCGTGAAGCCTCGCTGCCAGTGCTGTTCGCGGGCGTCACCTGCTACGACGGGGAGGGTTTCCTCGTCCCCGCGGCCGGCGGTGTCACCCGGCCCGAGCAGTTGGCCGGTCAGCGGCTGGCCGTGCAGGCGGGCACGACCAGCGCGGCCAACCTGGCGGCCTGGTACGGCGGTCGGGGCCTGGCCGTCCAGCCGGTCGCCCACGCGACACCGGCCGAGGCGCTCGCCGCGTACGCGTCCGGCGACTGCGCGGCCTACGTCCTGGACCGGGTCGCCCTCGCCGGGGAGCGGGCCTCCCTGGGCGATCCCGCGGCGCACCGGATCCTCGACGAGGCGATCTCGCGCGAGCCGATGGCGGCAGCCGTGCGCGACGGCGATCCGGCGTGGTTCCGGCTGTGCCGGTGGGTGCTCCAGCTGCTGGTGTCCGCCGAGTACCACGTGGGCGAGCTCGACGACCGGGAGAAGGCGCTGGCGCAGGCCGCCGAGGCGGCGGGCGCCCATGGGCCGGCCGTCGGTCTCGACCAGGACTGGGCGGCCCGCGTCCTGGACCGCGTCGGCACCTACGCGGACGTCTACGACCGCAACCTCGGGCCGGCCACGGGCCTGGCCGTGCCGCGAGGGCTCAACGAACTGTTCACCCGCGGCGGCCTGCAGTACGCCGTCCCCCTGAGCTGACTCACCACCCGAGCCGACTCACCGTCACCTCCCCTTCGGAAAGGCACTCACCATGAGTACTGACACCCGGTCGTCGAGTACGGAGAAGAAAGGAGCGATCGAGCTGACCCTCGCCATGGTGCTCTCCGGCACCCTCGGCGTCTTCGTCATCGAATCCGGCGCGTCGGCCTTCAACGTCGTCTTCTTCCGCTGCCTGTTCGGCACGGCCACGCTCGGCCTCTACTGCCTGGTGCGCGGCTTCTTCAAGAACCACGGCTTCACCCCGAAGAAGCTCGGCCTGGCCGCGCTCGGCGGTGCCTTCATCGTGTTCAACTGGGCCTTCCTCTTCGAGAGTTACGAGGGCACGTCGATCTCGGTGGCGACGGTCGTGTACCACACCCAGCCGTTCTACGTGATGCTCCTGGGCGCCGTGCTCTTCCGTGACAAGGTGACCGCCGCCAAGTTCGGCTGGCTGGGCGTCGCCTTCGCCGGTCTGATCCTGGTCGCGGGGGTGTCCGCGTCCGACCTGACGGGCGGCGGGGACAGCGCCTATCTGAAGGGGCTGGGGTACGCGCTGCTGGCGGCGGTGTTCTACGCGATCTCGACGGTCATCACCAAGCGGGTCACCGGTGTACGACCGCATCTGGTCGCCCTGGTGCAGCTGGTCCTCGGCATCTTCCTGCTGCTGCCGTTCACCACGCTGAGCGAGACCAAGGGGATGGGCGCCGACTGGGGCTGGCTGGTGGGCCTCGGCGTGATCCACACCTGTGTCATGTACGTCCTGATGTACTCCTCGTACCAGAAGCTGCCCACCCCGAAGATCGCCGTCCTGGCGTTCGTGTACCCGGCGGTCGCCATGCTCATGGACTGGGCGGTGTACGGGCACAGCGTGAGCCTGCTGCAGGCGCTCGGCATTCCCCTGATCGTGGCGGCGAGCCTGGGCATCAACCTGGGCTGGACCCTCGGCGGGCGCGCGGCGCGCGACGGCGGGAGCACCGCACGCGACAAGGAGCCCGCCCCGGTCGCCGCGACCACGACCGCGGCCACACCCAAGATCGAGAGCACCACCGGAGGCACCCGATGACCCTCGTGACCGACCCCAGCGCCCCCCGGATCGCCATCGTCGGCGCCACCGGTGCCGTGGGCAACACACTGATCCAGCTGATCGAACAGCGGGGCCTGCGCTACCGCGACATGAAACTGGTGGCGTCGGCGCGCTCGGCCGGCACGGAACTCAGCGTCGACGGCGTCTCCTACCCGGTGCACGCCGTGGAGGAGTTCGACTTCCACGGTGTCGACATCGCGTTCTTCTCCGCGGGCACCGAGGCCAGCCAGCAGTGGGTGCCGAAGGCCACCGCGGCGGGTGCCGTCGTCATCGACAACACGATCGCCTACCGCATGGACCCCGACACCCCGCTCGTGGTGCCGCAGGTCAACGCGCACGAGCTCGACCAGCGCCCGAAGTCCGGCGTGATCGCCAACCCGAACTGCTCGACGATCCCGCTGGTGCGCCTGCTCAAGGGCGTCGAGCAGCGGTGGGGCGTGCGCCAGGCCGTCGTCAGTACCTACCAGGCGGCGTCGGGCCTCGGCCACCCCGGTATCGAGGAGCTGAAGGAGGCCAGCCGCGCCACGCTGGAGCACCCCGAAGAGGTGTACCCCAGCAAGGAGTTCACGCCGTCGCTGGCCTTCAACGTCATTCCGAAGATCGACCGTTTCCTGGACAGCGGATTCACGCTGGAAGAGCAGAAGATGCTGCAGGAGTCGCGCAAGATCCTCGGCCTGCCGCATCTGGACGTGACGACCACCTGCGTGCGGGTGCCGGTCGTCAACGGTCACTCGGAGGCCGTGTGGATCGAGACGCAGGGCGTCGTCGACCGCGCCGAGCTCGTCGAGGTACTGGCCGCGCTGCCCGAGGTGACGGTGCACGACCGGACCTCGCCCCGCGAGTTCCCCACCCCCGCCACCATCGACGACCCCCACAGCGTGCATGTCGGCCGGGTCCGCGTGAACCCGAACAACCCCCGCGCCTTCTGGCTCTGGCTCGTCGCCGACAACCTCACCATCGGCGCCGCGCTCAACGCGATCCAGATCGCCGAGGAGCTCATAGCCCGGGAGACGCTGTGACACCACCGCAGCCCGCGCAGCAGCCGCCGGCGGTGCTGAAGTTCGGGGGCTCCAGCTTCCAGACGCTGGCGGCGTACGGGCAGTTGGCCGAGTCCCTGGCCGAGCGGGTCGAGAAGGAGAACACCCGCCTGGTGGTCGTGGTCAGCGGCCAGCCCGGCGAGACCGAGCAGTTCCGGGACCGGCTGAGCAAGGTCAACCCGCACCCCGAGGACGAGACCGTCGCGGGCCTGCTGACGCTCGCCGACACGGTGGGTGCGCAGCTGCTGGCGACGGCCCTGCACCGCACGGGCCGCACCTCCACCGTGCTCGCCGGGCACCAGCTGGGACTCACCACGGACTCCTCGTTCATGTGGGCGCGATTGGAGCAGACGGACCCGGAGCCGCTGCGCGCCGCCCTGGCCGAGAACGAGGTGGTGGTGGTGCCGGGCGGTCAGGCCGCCGACAAGGAGGGCCGGCCCACCTGGCTCGGCAAGAACAGTTCGGACCTGTCCGCGGTGGCCGTCGCGGCGGCCGTCGGCTCCCCTGCCTGCGAGATCCACTCGGACGTCGACGGCATCTACAGCTGCGACCCCCATCTGATCACCGGTGCGCGGCTGCTGGACGAGGTGTCGTACAACACGGCGGCGCTGATGTCGCTCTACGGTGCGAAGGTGCTGCACCGACGGGCGGTGCGCCTCGCCCAGCGCCACCGGATCGAGATCGTGTGTCGCTACAACCGGCCGCCGTTTCCCGCCGGTTCGGTCATCGGCAACGCCGGTTCGTCGGTGGCCGCGGTGGTGCTGAACCGAAGTTCGGCGGCCCTGCGGTACGACACGGAGGAGCTCGCCGACCGCGCGTACACCGTCTTCCACGCCGCGAACATCGACGTCGTACGTCTGACGTCGGGGCCGCTGGTGGCCGTCACCGGAGGCTTCGTGGACCTCCCGGAGTTCCAGCGGCGCAACGGACTGGTCCCCGGCGAGTACGCGGGGGTGCCGGTGACCGCGGTGCGCGGCAGCCATGTGGTGACGCAGTTGGCCGACTGCGAGGAGGACGCGCTGCATCTGTCGCAGCGTCTGCACGACCACGTGAACCGTCCCGGCGCCGGCGCCGACCCCAACGCGCCGCTGCTCGAGTTGCAAGGAGTGTGAGACCCCCATGACCGCCCCTACCGACCTCCGTGTGCCCGCCACGGCTCCCGCCACCGTACGGACTTTCAGTGAGATCGCCCTGCCCGACGCGGTGCGGGACGCGCTCGGCGAACAGCTCCTCGGCCTGCCGGATCCGAACACCGATATCGACCGCTCGACGGCCCGCCTGCTGCAGATCTTCGCGACGCTGCCGACCGACGTGCTCCAGCAGGTCCTGGACTTCGGGCGGCACATCGACACCCCGGGCGTCAGCCTCGTCAGCAACCTTCCGGTGGACCCCGACCTGCCGGACACCCCGTCGGACGGCGGGCCCAGCACCGCCAAGCGGTCGTTCGTCGCCGAGGCCGTGCTGCTCGGGCTCAGCGGCCTGCTCGGGGAGCCGATGGGAGTGCTGACGGAGAAGGCCGGGCAACTCGTCCACGACGTCATCCCGGTCGAGGGTGGCGCGATGAGCCAGACGAACCAGGGTTCATCCGTCTTCCTCAACTTCCACAGCGACATCATGCACGACGTGATCGGCCGCTACGACGTCGCCAACCCCGACTTCCTGGTCCTGTCCTGCCTGCGCGCCGACCACGAGGGCATCGCCGGCACCTACTACGCCGACGCCCGCGACGTGTCGAGGGCGCTCGATCCGGAGGTCCTGGAGACGCTGCGCTCCCCGCTGTTCCGGCTCAACGCGCCCGGCAGCTACGTCCGTGACGTCGCCGGCGGCCAGGACGTGCTCTCCGAGCCGGTGCCGATGATCAGCGGCCACGCCGAGTATCCCGAGATCGCGATCTCCGCCAACGGGGTGCACCCGCTCACCGGCGGCGCGCGGGAGGCCCTGGACATCCTCCAGCGGGTCTGCCGGGAGGTCGCGCACAGCGTCCAACTGCGCCCCGGACAGGCCCTGTTGATCAACAACCGCAAGGGTGTGCACGCGCGGTCCACGTTCACCGCGCGCTACGACGGCAAGGACCGCTGGCTGCAGCGGACGTACGTGCGCCGCAGCCTGTGGAACGTGCGCTACCGGGTGACCCAGGACAACCGCCGGGTGCACTACTGACCGACCCCGCCCCTGTGGCGCGGGCCGGGTGGCGCACCCCCCTCGCCGGCCGGCCCGGATGCCCCGTGGGGGGGGGGGGGGGGCGGCCCCCCCCCCCCCGCGCCC